>JASHPL010000208.1 GCA_030038125.1 Candidatus Sulfotelmatobacter sp. | reverse complement strand
TGCGCACATCGTAAGCGCGAATGTCGCCGGGCGGTGCGGGCAGCGTCTCGGGATTGCGTCCGCCTACGATGATCAGATCTTTAAACACAATTCCCGGACTTGTCAGCGCGATCGATTGCTTACTCGGCTCGCGCCCAAGATTCTCCTGTAGATTGATTCGGCCCGCCAAACCGAAACTCGAAATTGCATGGCCGGTCTCGGCATTTAACGCATAAAGAAAATTCATGACGCCGACGAGAATGCGCCGGTCTTTTCCGTCGGACCAGTAGGCGAGCCCGCGGTCGGGCTGCATCCCCTGGATCCCGGAATCGAATTTCCAGATCAGCTTGCCGCTGGCGGCGTCGAGGGCGAACACTTTCTGTGTCGGGGTCAGGCCATAAAGGATTCCATTGACAATCAGCGGACTCGTCTGCAGCCCACCTTTCTCGCCGGAATCGAAACTCCATGCCACTTCGAGCTGCTTGACGTTGGAGCGGTTGATTTGCGAGAGAGGGGAATAATGCTGATTCTCCGGGCCTCCGCCCCAAACTGACCAATCGCGGCTTTCAGGGGAATCTGTGTCGTGGCTGGACCGCGAACCGGAGCGAAACCCGGGGAGAACGGTTGTAACCATCAGAACGAGAAAAAAGAAATGAAAGGCTCGGACTGGCGACGCCATAGGCGATATTGGGCAAAGTTTGTGTCGAGACGGCTGCCCTCGAAAGCCTGCCCCGGGCGCAGTCGAAAAGGCCGACGGAGCGAAGCTCCGCAACCAGTATAGGCTACAGCAAACCCAGGGACTGCCTTACCGTTACCAGCGCCATTTATTGATGGCACGCGCAGAAAACTCTGGGCTTAGAGGGGCCCATGGTAGCGGCGCAACCGAACCGCCGCAAACAGAAACGCCGTCGCGACTGCCAATCCGATCCAGAGGCCCGGCGAAGCGAGGAACCGGAGCGGAGTAATGTGGTTCATGGGATTCGTGGGGAACGTATCTGGAACTGACATCGCGGCCGTTGTCACATGGCCGATCAAGCGATGGAGCACCATCATGCCGAAGTATGAGGTATGAAACATAAGCTTCTCGATAGCGGCAATTGCGACGATCGGCAGGGCCGCCCACACAAATGTTGCGCGCCGCGCCCACCCCGACACCAGCAACAGCCAGCAATAAACCGGCGCCGGCCAGAGCGTGTGGGCGGTGAGTAGGTGATAAAGCAATAGCATCGGCGTTTCGAAAAATGAGAACTGCTTCCAGTACGCCGCGACGCTCAAGCCACTTGCCAGTATCGCCGCGCTGCTCAATAACAGCATGATGCAATAGAGAGCGATCGTAATCGCAAACGCAAGCACTGGCAGAACCACAAACGGAATGCAGGCCTTCGCTAGAACCGTCGTAAGATCCGAAACCGGCAGCGACTTCCAGAACAGAATGCTGCGATCGCCACGCTCGCTGTGCAGCGCGTCGGCACAATAAAACACACTGATGAGAATCATCGCCGCCATCATCAGACCCGCTGCCCCATCGTATGGTGCGACGATACTTTCGTGGTACTGCGCGGAAGTGATCGCTGACGCCGCGAACTGCAATCTGCTCGCCAAGCGAAAAGTGCTGATCAAGAAACCGAACAAAAACACGGCAGCCAACCAGAGCGGTACGAGATAGATCCATCGGTTCTCCCACAATTCCCTTCGCACCGACCAGTACAGTGGCTGGGTCGACGAAATTACCGGCGGCACGTCCACCCGTGAGTCAAAAGATTCTGGCATGGTGTTCGATTGCGTATTCATCGGGTCGCTCCTTGTTTCTCATACTCTTCCGAACGAGAGACGCTATCGGTGGGATTGCCAATCAAAGCCACGAACAAGTCAGCGATGCTCGGTGTGTGAACCTCGCCTAATGTCGCGAGTTTCCGACGATCCACGCCGTCAAACAGCAGAATGCTCCGCCCCAGTACCTGCCGCTCATGCATCGGCCGCAGAGCGCGTCCCGCGGCGATCTGTTCGGGGCGAACCGTCACTTCCGCATAACGCGACTCGAATGCTTCCATGCTGCAGGCGAACACGATCCGGCCGTGATTAATGAACATGAGGTCGGTCAGCACGTGCTGCAGTTCTTCCACCTGATGCGTGGTCACGACAATTGTACGGCTGCGATCAAAATAATCGTTCAGCAGGGAATCGTAGAATTGCTTGCGGAACAGGATGTCGAGGCCAAGCGTAGGCTCATCCAGCACCAGCAAACGCGCGTCAATCGCCATAACCAGTGCGAGGTGCAACTGCGCCACCATGCCCTTCGACAATTCCCTGACCTTACTGGACTGCTGAATCGACGTTTTCTTGAGGAAACCTTCAGCCTTCGCTCGGTCGAAACGCGGGTGGACGCCCGCAACGTAATCGAGCGCCTGGGAAACCCGGATCCAGCGCGGCAGTACGGCGACGTCGGCAATGAAGCAGACATCGCGCATGAGCTGATCGCGCTCGCTCCACGGATCTCGTCCGAGTACTCGCAATTCTCCTTGGTAGGGCGTGAGACCCAGAATCGCATTCAGCGCAGTCGTCTTGCCTGCGCCATTCGGGCCGATCAGTCCCAAAATCCGGCCCTCCTCGACGCGCAGATCGACGCCATCCAGCGCGATCGTTGCCCCAAACGCTTTTCGCAGGCCCCGTGCTTCAATGCAAGCCATTCAGCGTTCCTCCTCGTCGGATTTCGGTTTCGACCGGCGATTGGCCCCGTTCAGCAATTCCTCCGTGGAGAGCCCGAGGCGTTGAATCGTTTCCCGAACCCTCGGCCATTCTTCCGCTAGGAATTTCTGGCGCTCACCCTGAAGCAGTACGTTGCGTGCGCCCGCCCTGACAAACATCCCAAGGCCCCGCCTCTTCTCCACCAGTTCCTCATCCACCAGTTCCTGATAGCCTTTCAGCACCGTGAGCGGATTGACGCGATACTCGGCCGAGACATTCCGTACCGACGGCAGAGGATCGCCTTCTTTCAGCACGCCATCGAGGATCATCGCTACTACGCGATCCCTCAGCTGGCGGTAAATCGGCTGATTGTCGTTCCACTCAGTGTCCACGGCGTTTCCAGAGCGATCCCTTGTCGAATCCGTTTATGCTCCACGTGCAGCTTACGGCTGGGTTGGCAGCCGGGCTTTTCAAAAAATACAGCTTCACACCATTGCGCATCTCCAACCCCTAAGCGAGCTGGGCGGCCAGTTGTTCCGGAGGTTCGGCCGTCCATGCTTTCCATTTGGCGACGTTCAAGCCCACGGTAGCCATCCAGAGGGCGATGGAAGCTTCGCCGGGCAGACAGGCGTAAAGAATATAGGGATACAAACGCGCGTCAAGAGCCGGCGCCAGGAAACTGAGAAAGCTATGCGTAAAATAGCAAAGCCCCGACAATCCCAGCAGCACCCCGATCACACGCGGCACAAAGCCTGACCGGAAAATCAGGAATCCGCTCGCCATTTCATCAAGCCCGTAAAATACAAAGGAGATCAGCAGACCAACGTCCTGCAATCGCAGAAAAAGATACGACAAGGCCTGTAACTGCGGAGGAGCAATTGTGCCCAGGGCATGCCCTTCGGTAGCCAGCATCAGAGGCGCATAGCCATTGACCAAGTCAAGGCTCTCGACGGCAATCCCTAAAAACCCGCAGAACAGTGCGATGGCCGCCAGGGTTCGATTCACCCGGCGGAACAAGAGGAAGAAGAGAATCTCGTCGCCCACATTCAGAACCATCTCGAACAGGTGCGCTGAAAATCCCAGCCGGAATAGCGTTTGATGGGTGAGGATATTTTGGATCGTGGCCTGAGCATTGCCCTCAACCAGCAAAGCGCTGTGGACGTAGCCGATATCAAACGCGCCGGTTACGATGCCGCCCAGGGCCAGAATGCCGCAAATCCTCGCCAGAAGAAGAGGGGAAATGCCATCCCGGTCAAAATTCCAAGTCATAAATGTTCCTTCCATCACGCACATCGCGGGAATGCGAGATTCTGTTGTGGCGATCTCAATCCATGCGGTGCAAATCCATGTGGGCGCGCATCGCCTTGTCTCCGGGCATCATATAAGTCCAGTCCTCGATATGATGATTGGCATCGATCAGCGTGAATACGGCATGGTACATGTGTCCGTATTCATTGCCGCCGGAGAGATCGACAAATTCGAATTCGACTTTCTTTCCGTCTGGCGACAAATTCCCGACCATGCGGGGACGATTGCCGGCGTCGCAATAATGGACCAAAGTCAGATGATCGCCATCGAGATAAAGCATTGTCACGGGATGGTCGTACTTGGTGGCGTCCAGCGGAGTGCCCGCCTCTTGCATTTCATGCACGATTGCGTTCCCGCGGGAGGTCACGCGCATAGTGATCTGTCCAAGGGTGCCAGGCTTAACGTCCTCCCGCGGCGGATCGACTGTTATGGAGCCCTGCCAGGTTCCAGCCAGAGTCTTCATAGCGTCAAACGTCTTCTGCGCCTCGGATCCTATAGCGGGCGATGCGGTGCTCTGGGCGAAGGCCGCAGCGACAAACGACAGCGCAATTAGCGGCAGCATCAAACGATGGGATTTCATGTTTTTTCTCCTTCAAGCTTCTGGTTTCGGCTCCCGTTGCCGCTGGTGTGTTTCGATCCAAAGCGTCACGGTTGCTATAGTGTTATACATAACTATAACACTATAAAATGTCAAGAAGTTTTTTTCAATTTTATCGCTCCTTTAGCTAAGTCTATGATTTCGCAAGGCCAAATTATGGACGGAACGCCCGCCCGTCGGCTGTCCTACCGAGCGGAACTGTGCATCCGGGAAAAGGCTTTGAGAAGAAACGAACGATTTATGGGCCCACGTGCTCGTCGAAGAACTTTGCCATCAAGCCCAGCGCTTCCTTCGTTTCCGGAAGCTGGAAGTGATACCAGAACGCATGTGGCAAAGCTTCGAAAACAACTAATTGTGCGTTATCCCCCGCAGCCAGCAAGGTGCGATGAAAAATGGTTGTATCGCTCAGCAGGATATCTCGCGTGCTCGTCACCAGCAGCGTTGGCGGCCAGCCGTCCAGGTCCGCGAAAAGTGGCGACAGCACGGGATCGCGACGGTCCGTCTTTGCGACGTATTGATCGTCCAGATGGCTGGGATAGATCGGTTCCATCGTCCCCGGAAATCCATTCAGCGTGAATAGCTGCCGCGAGTCGCCGACGCGGCTGAAATCAGCAAGCCCGGAAAAGAATCCCAGCGCTGAGGGAAGTGGTAGTCCGGATTGTTTGAGTTTTGAAGTAACTTCTGCCGTCAGGATCGCACCTGCCGACGTTCCGAAGATGCCAATGTCAGTCGACTTGTAGCGTTTGAGCAGCTCTTTATACACCGCGACCACGTCATCGACCGCTGCAGGAAACGGATTCTCGGGCGCGAGCCGATAATAGACCGACACGACTTTGATCTTCGCCAGATTCGCAATCGGCACACCCTCAATCACAGAGCCCGAATCGGAATTGAATCCGCCGCCGTGCAGGTTGATCAGCACGCGATTGCGATTCGCCGTGGGTGTTTCCAGCGGTGTAATGATGTCGGTGCGCACGCCTGCCGTCGTGGTCTCTTCGATCTTGACAGGATAGAGGCGCTCCGCCTCCGCCGAATCATGGGCCCGCCAGATATCGGTCCGTCGACGTCGCTCCGCCAGGGATTCCGGCCCGGGAGTGCTGGTGACGAGCGAAGTCAGCCATTTCTGCGCCTCCGGACTGACTGTCGTCGGCACCGGCAACGATGCGCGTGATGCGAGCTGTGCCATCTGCATCGAAGGTCGCCGAATCCTTCTGTGGACCCGAAGTCGATTGAGCGCATAGAGACGCTGCCACCATGATGACGAGCAGACACGAGAACTTTTCCATGGGAAGTTTTTTATCAGATGGAGGTCGCGAAAGAAAACAAAAGACACAGAGTCAGCACGCCCTCTGTGTCCTCCACAAGAAAGTTACGCCAGCGTGTACTTACCGCGTTCAATCATGTGTTGCGAGATTAGCTGCCGCAGTTCAATCGTATTAAAGGGCTCGTATTTTGCCAGCCGCCGCAGAATCGCAAGCTGGGTGCGCAGCATGTCGCCATCGGCAACCGCCGCGATCACTTTGCGTGCTGCGGACTCAACCTTCTCGAATGCTTGTGCCAGGTAGACTCGGGTCATCGCCATCGGAAGCGCGGCTGCTACCTCGCCTTTACTCTCGGCAATCTTCTGCGTTCGCAGCACAGCTGATTCCATGGCATAGGTTTCGATGGTCATGTCGGCGATTGCGCCCATAATTTCCTGTTGATCTTGAATTGCCTGCATGTATTTCTGCGTGGCCGCTCCTGCGGCAAACAGTCCGAGCTTTTTCGCTTGCAAAACGAGCCTGCGTTCCTCAACCAGCGGGCCTTCCAGATCCTCGCCAGCCGAGGGCCCCGATAGCACTTCGTCCATCAGTTTCTTGATGGCCGGCATTAAGGGAAGCTGGCCAGCCATGGCGCGCTTCAGTAAAAAGCCGGTGATGATCAGGCGATTGATTTCGTTTGTTCCTTCGAAAATGCGATTAATGCGCGCGTCGCGGTACGCCCGCTCCGCCGGATACTCTTCGACAAAGCCGTAACCCGCATAGATCTGCACCGTTTCATCGACGACGTAATTAATCATCTCCGAGCCCCACACCTTGATGATGGAGCACTCGACTGCATACTCCTCAATAGCCTTCAGCGTTTGCTTGGCGGCATCGGGAGCCGACTTGTCAATCTCACTCAGAGCCGTATCCATCATTCCGACGGTGCGATAAACTAGCGACTCCCCGACATAGAGCAAGGTCGCCATGTTGGCGATTTTTTCGCGCACGAGGCCGAAATCGGCAATCGCCTTGCCAAAAGCTTTCCGCTGCTTCGCATATCCAATGGCGTTTTCTGTCGAGACTCGCCCTCCGCCAACGCACATAGCGCCCAGTTTGAATCGCCCGATGTTGAGAATGTTGAAAGCGATCAGGTGTCCTTTGCCGACTTCCCCGAGCAGATTTTCGACCGGAACTTTACAGTCGTTCAAAATAATCGGGCAAGTGGAAGAACCGCGAATGCCCATCTTGTGCTCTTCCCCTCCCACGGAAAAACCGGGGAAACTTCTCTCCACGAGAAATGCCGAGAATTTTTCTCCACCCACCTTGGCGAAGACGGTGAACAGATCGGCGAATCCTGCGTTCGTGATCCACATCTTTTCGCCATTCAAGATGTAGTACTTGCCATCAGAAGAAAGCTCAGCGCGGGCGCGGCAGTTCATCGCGTCCGAGCCGGAAGTGGACTCCGAGAGCGCATACGCGCCCACGATTTCCCCCGAGGCCAGTCGCGGCAGATATTTCTTCTTCTGTTCCTCCGTGCCGAAGTAAACAATTGGCAGCGTACCAATTCCTGTGTGCCCGCCCCACGTCGTAGCAAACCCGGCGTACTTTGCGATGTGGTCGGCGATCACGGCGGCGGTGACTTTATCCATTTCGAGGCCGCCGTAGGCTTCAGGAATCTCCACAGAACTAAGCCCGAGTTCGCCTGCTTTCTTGAGCAGGTCGCGGGTCACGGAGAAATCCTTATGTTCGATCTTTTCCGCGTTGGGCAGGATTTCGTTGACCGCGAATTCTTCTGCGGTCTGTCCGATCAACTGATGCTGTTCGGAAAAATCTTCCGGAGTGAACACCTGTTCCGGCTCCAGTGATTCGAGCAGGAAGCTGCCTCCGGGAATGCGAGTATGCGGAACTGTAGTTGTGCTTGCCATGTTGAATCTCCCATTTTCCCCGACGCGCTCTGGCAAGCGCATTGGCGAACTCTCAAATTCTAATCTTGCCGAAAGACGAATCCTAGCTGCAATCTCTCGCCACCGAGGCAATGGAGAAAAGGCCGCCCGGCTTCCCCTTGCGCGACGGTTGACGACAAGGTCCGTTTCTTAACGGCGTGAAGATCCGCGCCGTGACTCGCCGGGGCTGCGTGTCTTTGTTGGAAAAAAATCCGGGTCATATGTTAAAGATTTTCGAAAATGCCTGCGGCTCCCATGCCGCCGCCCACGCACATCGTAACCATGCCATAACGCGCCTTGCGGCGTTTCATTTCCCGAATAACGGTCGCAGTCAGCTTCGCTCCCGTGCATCCCAGCGGATGCCCCAGCGCAATCGCTCCGCCGTTTGGATTCACTTTCCCGGGATCTAATCCCGCTTCCTTGATCACCGCTAGCGATTGCGCAGCGAAAGCTTCATTCAACTCGATCACATCGATGTCAGAGAGCTTCACGCCCGCCATCTTGAGCGCCTTGGGGATGGCGAACACCGGTCCTAATCCCATCTCCTCCGGCTTGTACCCCGCGGTTGCGAACGATACGTACCGCACCAGCGGCTCGATTCCCAAAGCCTTCGCCCGCTCGGCCGACATCACGACCGCGGCGGCCGCGCCATCGGACATCTGCGACGAATTCCCGGCAGTGACGGTCCCGTGTGCATGAAACGCAGGCTTCAGCGCGTGCAACGCTTCAAGCGACGTATCAGCGCGTGGTCCTTCGTCAACTTTGAAAACAATTTCTTGCCGCTTCGGTTTCGATCCATTCGGAGTGCTGAAGGTCACCGGAACGGGCACGACTTCGTCGTCAAACTTTCCCGCTTGAATTGCTGCCAACGCTTTTTGATGGCTGTGAAGAGAAAATTCATCTGCCTCATCGCGAGAGATGTTGAAGCGTTGCGCCAGTCGCTCCGCCGTCAGCCCCATGGAAAGATAGGCATCTGGATAGTGATTCACCAGCCACGGGTTGGGAGAAATTTTGTTCCCGCCCATGGGGATCATCGACATCGATTCAGTTCCGCCAGCAACAATCACCTCTGCTCCGCCGGCCATGATGCGCTCGGCCGCCATGGCAATCGCCTGCAATCCAGAGGAACAAAAACGATTAATCGTGAGTGCGGAGACTTCGACCGGCAAGCCTGCACGCAGTAAAGCAATTCGAGCTACATTCATGCCTTGCTCGGCTTCGGGCATGGCGCAGCCAACAATGACGTCTTCAATCTCGTTCTGATCCAGTTGCGAAGCCCGCTCCAGCGCGCCTTTGATGGCAATGGCAGCCAGTTCATCTGGACGTGTGGCGCGCAGCGTGCCCTTGAATGCCCGTCCCACGGGCGTGCGGACCGAAGAAGCAATCACGATCTCACGCATAGATCTCTCTCTTTCTGCTTTGATTCCCTTTGCCTTACCGCGTAACCTTCGTGGTTAAGAGACTCGAGCCCTCAGTACGAGGCTATTTTGTCGCGGCGTAGAAATAATAATCCGCGGTGTACTTGCTGCTGGTTTCATCGCCCTTATGCGAGGCGTCGCAACCGCTTTCCGGCGGCATACCGCCATGCGTATGAACACGCTGAATCTTCGTGACATCGGCCAGCGCGCCTTTTCCGGAGTTGCTGGCGACATCCAACAGCAACCAGGGAACAGATTCGGAATCGAGTGAATCCACATGAGCGACTGCTTTGCCTTTCACTTCGCTTCCATCCTTTAGCGTCCAAGTCGGCCCGGCGGAGTGCTGACCGATGACTTTGTTCTTTCTATCTTTCAATTCCGCCTCTGGAGCCTTGAGGGTCCAGGAGAACTTGCCATCCGGCCCTGCCGTGCAAGTGTAGATTTGCGACCCCGAGGCATGCGCGAAGAGAACCGGTTCCAGCCCAGCAGGAACGGTGATCGCATCAGGAACATCCGGGGCGGACTCCTTGGCAGGAGTGTCCTTTTGCGGATTTCCCTGCGCGGCGACGAGGCACACTGAGATTGCGATCGACGCCCAAAGTAATGGCTCCTGCTTGACTTTGATCATCTCGGTTCCTAGTTTCTCAGCGTCTTTCCCGTTTTAAGAGTGTACTGAATTCTCTCTTGCGTCTTTTTCTCGCCACAAAGCGATTTGAATGCTTCCCGCTCCAGATCGAGAATGTATTGTTCACTCACCGGAGTGCCCGGCGTGATGTTTCCACCACATAGAACTTCCGCGATCTTTCCGCCCAGCTTCACTTCGTAATCGGTGATGAAGTCTCCCTGGCGCATGAGGTAGACGCCCATTTTCAGCGCCGCCAGAAGATTCTCGCCGGGGGCTGGAATGTCAGAGCGGGGAACGGTCGGCTCATAACCCCCTCGCACCAGTTCGAGCGCTCGCGCCTTCGCATCCGAAAGCACGCGATCGCGATTCATGGTGATGCGGTCGGATTCGGAGAGAAATCCGAAGCCGCGCGCCTCATGCGCCGAGGTCGCAACCTTCGCTGTTGCGATCGCTTCAAATGCCTTCTTCATTGCTTCCAGCATTTCCACTGAACCGGCCAATGCTTCGCCGGATGCCTTACCTTTGGATGCGGCCGCAGTGTCGACGGCTCGCAACAGCATTTCCTTGCATCCGCCGCCGCCGGGCAGCAGGCCAACGCCCACTTCTACGAGCCCGGTGTAGAGTTCGGCATGCGGCTGCCGCGCGGCTGCATGCAATGAGATTTCGGTCCCGCCCCCCAGGCACAATCCAAACGGCGCTGATACGACCGGCTTCGGCGAGAACTTCATCGCCGCGGTCATTCCCTGGAATTGCCGGATGGCCAGATCGACCTCATCCCACTCTTCTTCTTGGATGCTCAGCAGCAGCATCATCAAATTGGCTCCGACGGAAAAATTGGCCGCGTCATTCGTAATGACGAACGCGTCGAAGGCGTCTCCCGCCCCTCCGGACTTGAGCGATTGTGTGATGAGGTTGATGATGTCGGCGCCCAGAGCATTCATCTTGGAATGGAATTGAATGCAAGCCACACCATCGCCCAGATCTACCAGCGAGGCTCCAGCATTCTTCTTCACCACGCCGTTTGATTTTCTGGCGACCGTGACGGACCAAACACCGCCCGGCACTTCTTCTTCATGCCACGACGCATGGCTCAGGTCCCAATACTTCCGACCAGATGCAGTTTTCGAATCGTCGACATACCAGGACTTTTGCCCGGAGGCGAGCAGCTTCTCGACATTGGCTGCGACCGGCTTGCCCTCTTTTTTCATGCGGGTGACCGTGGCTTCGACCCCAGCCGCATCCCATAGTTCGAACGGGCCAAGCTCCCAATTGAATCCGAGCCTCATGGCACGATCGATCTCTACAATCGAGTCGGAAATTTCCGGCACCCGATTCGCCGAGTATGTCCACAGATCGGAAACGTTCGCCCACAGAAACGCTCCTGCTTTGTCGCCCTTAGCCGGACCGCTGCCATCCAAACCCAGCAGCATGCGCAGCCGCGCACCCGTCTCCTCGACATTCTTGGCCATATCGAGGGCCGGAAATTTGGGCTTGTGCCGGGGATGATATTCAAGTGTCTTCCAATCGAGCGCTAGCCGCTCGTCTTCGGGGCCGTGAGCGCCCTTCTCTTTTTTGTAGAATCCTCCCTTTGTCTTATCGCCAAGCCAATGCCGTTCGAGCATCTGGCGAAAGAAATCCGGCAATCGCAGATCGCTGCGCTCGTCGTGCACGTTCTGTGTCATATTTCCAACCACATGACCGAGAATGTCGAGGCCCACCAGATCGATGGTCCGGAAAGTCGCAGATTTCGGCCATCCCACTGCCTGCCCTGTCAGTGCGTCGACCTCTTCAATGGTCAGATCCATCTCCTGCATTAGCCGCATCACGTTCAAGACTGAGAATGTTCCGATGCGATTGCCAATGAAATTCGGAGTGTCCTTCGCAAGCACAACTCCTTTGCCCAGTTGCACGTCGCAGAAGCGCGAAACCGCGTCGATGAGAGCGCGATCGCTTTGTGGCGTCGGGATCAATTCAAGCAGGCGCATATAGCGGGGGGGATTGAAAAAATGTGTGCCGAACCACGCACGGCGGAAATCGTCGGTGAATCCCTCTGCAATCCTGCCTACGGGCAACCCGCTGGTGTTCGTGGTGACAATTGTTCCCGGCCTGCGCACAGCTTCTACTTTCTTCAGCAGCACCCGTTTGATTTCCAGATTTTCGACGACCGCCTCAATGATCCAATCGACTTCCGCCAGTTTCTTGAGGTCGTCCTCAAAGTTGCCGATGCTGACCAGACGAGCAAGGGATGGTTCCATAAAGGCGGCCGGTTTCGATTTTTTGGCCGCCTCCAGGCCCGCGGCCGCAATTTTGTTGCGTGCCGGAGCATCCGCGTCCGGCGGGACAATATCGAACAGATAGCTGGGAACGCCGGCGTTGGCAAAATGGGCGGCAATGCGCGCGCCCATCGTTCCCGCGCCCAGGATGGCGACTTTATGAATGCGCTTCATGGATTGCCTCGCTAGAAAGTTGTAATCAGCAAGGGCACAAAGTTAAGGAAGAACACTTCGTGTAACTTCGTGGCCTCCGTGGTTCCCAATGTAGGTTGATGGCGACAATAGCATGCTTGTTCGTTATCTCGGCGGATGATGAACTGGCAATACTAATCGCATCGGGTGAAAATTATCCAGGACTGCAATCACAGCTGCGGATGGGATGCCAGATACTCCATGGCCTTGCGCGCCATCTGCTTTTCACCGCGGTAGGCCAGCAGCTTCGGCGCTTCCTCTAGCCGCATCCACAAAGCTCTCGCGACTTCGATCCGCATTTCTTCGCGGATATTGCCAATCTCTCCCGACTCGTAACGCAGCAAATAGAAAGTGACTATTTTGAACACGCGTTCGCGATCGCCCCACGACCTGACATACGTATATTTAATATCGGCCAGTTTCGTGAGCGGCACGGCGACGATGCCGGTTTCCTCGCGCACCTCGCGCAGGGCCGCCTCCAGCGCTTTCTCCCCGGGATCGACCAATCCCTTAGGCAGGCAGAGCACCGTTTTCGCTCTCCGCCAAGGCCGCTTTCCCGAAAGGACGACCGCCGCAGGTTCTCCCGCCGGTTCTATGGCCGCTATCCACCACTCGCCCTCGTTCTTGCGGACGACTACTCCTCCAGCCGAAATCTCACGCTGCATACTCTCGCAAGTTAGCAGGATTACAGGGTTTCGGTCACCCCGGCTACATACGCGCCAGTAACCTGTTACCTGGTTCCCTACGTAGGGCAACGATAGCACGCTTGTGCCCTGTCACCTGTGCCCCCAATGTGGCATCTTACAATGTAGATGGGGTTCGCTTCCGGCGACAGTTGGCCGGAGATGTGGGGTCCGCTTGAAAAGTCTGGGAAGAATCGTCCGGTCGGTTCAGGCCTTTGGCCGGGAGCTCTCCCGCAAAAACGTTCCCCTCCTCGCGCCTCAAATTTCTCAAGCTCCTGCCATTGGTCTCGCCTTAGGTGGGGGCTTTGCCCGCGGCATTGCTCACATCGGGGTTTTGAAGGTCCTCGAAGAAGAAGGCATCCCGGTTCGCCTCATCGCAGGCACGAGCGTTGGGGCGTTGATCGGCGCCTCGTATTGTAGTGGTCTGTCGATCCCCGAGATGGAAGAGTTGGCGCACAATACTCGCTTCACCTCGTTCGCGCGTTGGACTCTTTCCCGTTGCGGCTTCGCCTCCAACGACCGCATGGTTCCTTTTCTGAATCGGATTCTGAAAGTCAAGACCTTCGAAGAGCTGCGCATCCCTCTCGGAGTGACCGCTACGGATTTCAACACCGGCGAGGGCGTGGTGTTCCACTCCGGCCAGATTGTCGATACGGTCCGCGCCAGTTGCGCTTATCCAGGGATGTTCCTGCCGGTCAGTATTCGTGGGCGCTATCTCGTCGATGGCATGCTCTCGCACCCGGTGCCCGTGCAGCCTTTACGCGAGATGGGCGCCGAGCGCGTGATCGCCGTACATTTGAAAGGGACATGGACCAATGGCGGTTCCCCGCGCCATTTGTTCGCGGTGATCGGTCAATCTTTTGCCATCGCGCAGGATGCTATGGCGGCGCTATGGAAACCGGTCGCCGACCTGGTGGTTGAACCCGATGTCGCCGGCTTTGCCTATGACGATTTCAAGCGCGCCGACGATTTGATCCGCGCCGGGGAAATTGCCATGCGGCAAGCGCTCCCCGAAGTTCGCAAATGGCTGGAAACTTCAATCGAAGTGAAACAACTCGCCGCGGATCGTCGCCCTGTGCCACAAGTCGCACCCATGCCGGCCGACTGATCACGCTCTCTTGTGACGATCAATCCACCGTGTGCTTGGCGGTATAGCCGTCGCGAGAGACGACCGTGATTTTTACGTCTTTGCCCTTCTGATCTCGAACCTTCAGTTGGCCTCCATCAGGCGCGACGACTTGTACCTTCAGCTTGCGGTACGTTCCATCGAGCTTAGAATTCGTGGGATGGTAAGAAAGCTCATACTGATTGCGGATATCGTCGGAGATATCGCCGAACATTTCCGGTAGCTCTCCTTCAAATCTGGGAAAGTACGCGCGGCCGCCGGTCATTGACGCGAATGTCCGCATTTCGTTGTCACCCTGCAGATAGTCGATATCGTGAACCGGGATGCCCATGCCGTGCATGTCCCTGCACGATCCAGGATGCACTTCGCAATAATTCCGCACAACAAATCCCACGCTGATCGGGAAGATGGTGACGTCCCTCGTCTCCCTGATCTTCTTCATGGCCTGATCGAGCGTTATTTTGCTGAAGGTGTCGATTCCTGTCGTCACTAAGATGATGTACTTCTTGCCTTCCACGCGGTCCAGACGGTCGAGCGTGTCGTAAAGCGCGTCGAAAATATTCGTCTCGGAAAATCCCGGGATGCGCAACTGGTTCAGCGCTCCATAAATCGCCCTCTTGTCCTGTGTGAAATCAACCAGAATGTGGGGTTGCATATCGAAGTATTCCACTGCAACCCAGTCATCTTTTTTGAGACTGTTGGCAAAGGCGTAGGAAGCCTGCAACGCCTGAATCATGAAAACGTAGTTCGTCGCCGCATACTCGATCAGCAACACGGCGGTAATGGGGGCCTTCGTAAGGGCGAAGTTGGTGATCTGCTGTGGCACGCCGTCCTCAGCCACACGGAAATTATCCTTTATCAGGCCCGGTACGAACTGCCCGTTTTTGGTCGTGACCATCACGTCCACGTTCACTAAGGGCACGTTCACCTTTAGGGAATAATCCGGTTCGTCGGCGACCTTCTTCGGCGGTGGGGGCGGGGGAGGCGTGTTATCGGGCTTTTTGGTCGGAATCGCATACGGACCTATGCTGTCCGATGGCCCTCCGGCGTCCGCGGGAACATCCTGCTTGGGCTTCCCATTATCTTGATCTTGGGTCTGCGAGGAGGTCTGCGTCTGCTGATCCTGCGCACATAGCGGCAGAGAGCTCAAAACCAAAGCCAAACAGAGGAGTGAGGCGACGAGCGAATTCAACCAGCTGGCACGGATGCGCAGTCGAGCAAATCTTTCTTGTGGATACGCCATAAAAGGGATTCCCTGGAACAACTCTGTGCTAGTATAGACGCAAGGATTCGCGATTGGGATGTTTTTGCCCGGTCCTCCAATTCTCCCCTTACTGGCAACGAGTTAGAGGTGGTCCGATTCTAAACCGGCGGACCAGATTTTGGGCACATCCTGATTCGGGGTTTTAGATGAAGAATATTGTCCTTGCGCTACTCGCCATTGCCCTTATCCCCACCGCGTTTGTGACCGCCCAGACTACTTCCCAGCCGACGATCCCTGTGAGTCAAATCCGTGCCGGTATGCGGGGGGTTGCTTACACAGTCTTCGAAGGGATTAAACCGGAGCCCATGGATGTGGAAGTTCTCGGCATTTTGCATAATGTCAACGGACCACGAGGCGACGTGATTCTGGTGCGCCTGCACGGGGCGAAGGTGGACTATACCGGCGTTGTCGCGGGTATGAGCGGAAGCCCTGTCTATTTCGACAACAAACTTGCGGGCGCGATCGCATTTCGGATCGGTGAATTTTCCAAGGAGCCGATCGCCGGCGTCACTCCCATCGCCGACATGCTCGAGATCAACGCACTCGACAAATCGCCCATGGAGGAAGCCGCCGCCGCAAAGCCTGCCATCACCAACGCTGCGGGGAGGACTTCCACGCCCGGCAATAGCCCTTCACTTGGCTCTGCCACTCAGGATTTCACGAATTATCTGCAGCCCATTGAGACCCCGCTCGTTTTCAATGGCTTTTCCGAAGATGCCGTACGCCAGTTCGCTGCGCAATTTGCTTCCGCGGGAATCGTCCCGGTCATGGGCGCGGGATCGGTCAGTAATGACAAGCAACCCGAGCCGCTCGTGCCTGGCTCGGCAGTGAGCGCAGTGCTCGTCCGCGGCGACATGGATATTGCTGCCACTTGCACCGTGACTTACGTCGATCCGCAGCGCCTGCTGGCTTGCGGCCACCCCTTGCTGCAATTCGGCGCTGTCGACCTGCCCATGGATAAAGCGCAGGTTCTGGCCACTTTGCCTTCGCCGCTCAACGCCTTCAAAATCGTCAATACGACCGAGACCGCGGGAGCCTTCGTGCAGGACCGTCACACCGGTATTCTCGGCATGTTCAATAAACAGCCTGACATGATTCCCGTGACGCTCACGATTCACGGTGGGGCCGGTTCCAAAGATTTCCATTACCAAGTTCTGAACAATGCACGGCTGAGCCCGGTGGCCATTATGGCAACTGTATTCAATGCTCTCCATGGGGTGAATGAATACGGCGAGGAGATTACCTATCGCATGAGCGGCAGCGTCGACGTTAAAGGTTTCCCCCAGGTCGCGCTGAGGAACATGTTTGCACCGGGCGAAACGGGCCAGCCCGCTGCGATGGAAGCCGCGCTCTCTCTCGGTGAGCGCTTCGGACGCATCTACGATAATCCTTACAATGCCCCCGCCGTCGAAAGCGTCAAACTTGATTTCGACCTCATCCGCGAGCGCCGTTGGGCGCGTTTAGAGAGCGCTCGCACCGACGTAACCGAAGTTCGTCCCGGCGACGAAATCACGGTGGAAACCGTGCTCGCGCCGTATCGTGGCGAACGCAGCGTTCGCCAGATTCCTGTGAAGATTCCCACTTCAGCCAGCAAGGGAACGCTGCGCATCCTGGTCACTGACGGCGACACCCTCGATCGCATGAGCCATATGAATCCGGCCTTCGCCCGCAAGCTTGACTTGGCGTCGACGATTGCGGTTCTCAACAAAGAACACTCCAACAATCGCATCTACGTCTCCTTGCTCGAAGCTGATCCGGAAGCGCGAGTGGCCGATAAAGTCATGCCCACGCTTCCGCTTTCCATCATGAACGTGATGGACGGCATGCGCGGCAATCAGGAGATGATCGTCAGCGGCGAATCGAATGTCGATGAAACCGCGACCCCCCCGCTGGATTATGTGGTGAGCGGTGCCGAGTTGCTGACAGTGACCGTAAAATAATACGCACTCCCCCCGTGCGTGGCGCGTTTTCTCCTGCGCGCGATGCAAACCTTTTTCATTTGGAAATGCTCCCCGGTAAGATATTGAGACGACTGCGAATCGCCATCGTTGGGATTCTCGAGGAGACCCTTAAATGCAGCCAGAATCAGTCGGGGATCATCCGCTAAGATCTCAGGTACCAGAGGGTTGCACCCGGGATCGTCTAACAGCTTGCGATCGAACCGGACCGTGAGTGTGAACGCGATGTTTCGCCAACGACCTGCATAAGGAGTGACACGTGACGAAGCGGATCGTTCGCTCATTGATCGCAGCGTTAGCTACCTTCGCTGCCTTCTACTACGTCTACTGGGTTCCCGTTGCGATAATTCTCGAGGCCGGTTATAGGCGTTTCCAGTGGATGTGGATCATCCGCATACTTGGATCACTCGTCGCCGCCGCTGGGGTAGCGCAATATAGCTGGCGACATAAATCTTTGGTGCCTCAAGGACTGGTGAGTTGCGTGATTCTCGGCGGCGCCGTCATGGGCGGCATTGGATTCGCAGCGGGCTGGTTTGGGCCGATCATTTTCGATCCTGGATCTCAAGGGCCTCTGGTTGCCTTCATTACCGGGCCACTCGGTTTTCTGGTTGGCACCATCGGCGGGACATTCTATTGGTTGTGGTGGCGTACGCGGAAGCAGAGCGTCCCCGACAGCCCGAGCAAGCTTTGAATATTCGGGCATACCTTGACGGATCCCGTCTGGTGGACTTTTCGGATCTAAATGCCACCTTCGAAGATCTTCTTGGAGAGATAGCGCTCGGCGGAGTCGGGGACGATGGTCACGACGCGCTTGCCCGGTCCGAGGCGCTCTGCGATTTTGAGAGCGGCGAACACCGCGGCCCCGCCGCTTGATCCGGCGAGCACGCCTTCCTTCGCCGCGAGCGATTTAACCGTGTCGAAAGCATCGTCGTCTGTGACCGCCATGATCTCGTCGCAAACCGAAGGGTCGAAGGTTTTTGGAATAAAGCTGGCGCCGATGCCTTCGACTTTATGCGGGCCGGGTTCGCCCCCGCCGAGTACGGAACCCTGGGTCTCAACAGCAACCGTCAGGGCACGAGGAAGCTTCTGTTTGAGAAAGCGGGCTACGCCGGTAAAGGTGCCGCAGGTGCCGCAACCGAGAAGAACGGCGTCGAGGCGGCGATCCATCTGCTCGAAAATCTCCTGAGCGGTGGTTTCGTAGTGGTAGTCGGGATTTGCGGGATTTTCGAATTGTCCGGCCATGAAGGCCTTGGGATCGCGGGCGACGAGTTCTTTGGCCCGATTGATGGCGCCGGTCATGCCTTCGGCATCGGGAGTGCGTATGACGTCGGCGCCGAGGGCACGCATGACGATCACTTTTTCCTGTGAAAAATTCTCCGGCACGAACAATTTCACTTTGTAGCCGCGATTAACGCCAATAAGCGCAAGGCCGATGCCGGTATTGCCCGCGGTGGCTTCGACGATAGTGCCTCCGGGTTGCAGAGCGCCTTGCTGTTCGGCACGGCGAATGATGCCGATGGCGGCGCGGTCTTTCACGCTGCCGCCGGGATTCAGGTATTCGAGCTTGGCGAAGACGTCGGCCGATCCGTAGGGGACAAGCCGCTTTAACTGCAGCATGGGAGTTTCGCCGACCAGTTGGGTAATGTCGTCGGCGACTCGCAGGTGGGACATTCCAGCAGCTTTCGAACTCACATTACAGGGTACGGGCGGGAGCGGGAATCGTCAACGGAGTTAGGAACCAGGGCTTACGGCGCAGCGACTAGGAACTCGCGAATTAGTGGTTGGGGATTGGTGCCTGGTGATTTGCAAATATCGTCCAGGTGCCCAAGTTTCTCACACTCATCGCCCGTTTTTTGTTTTGTCAGCACGGAGTCCCCAGGATCATCTTGTCAAATGCCTGCAGAAGATTCTCGGACCGCGAGTACGGCCCCGGGGTGTAGGCTCTCGATCCGATTCCAGCCTGGGAAAGCTCCACGATTGACCAGTCCTGCCGGTTGGTCTCATCCCAAAACCTGACCGCACCATCCCCTTTGAAATCCGGCTTGGAGATTTCAGCAGGGTCAAAGTGCCACTCACAAATCACTTCAGTGCGA
The DNA here is from genome assembly GCA_030038125.1 of Candidatus Sulfotelmatobacter sp. Lineage (GTDB taxonomy): Bacteria > Acidobacteriota > Terriglobia > Terriglobales > Acidobacteriaceae > Sulfotelmatobacter. Next base: position 11,767 of record JASHPL010000208.1, on the reverse strand, counting down.
TCGACAGCGCGCGGAAACAAAATGTGAGTCATCATGTAATCGGGGTGCAGGCTCAGAAATAAGTTGGGATAAATTGCGTAGTAATAAACCATGGTGCGTTCTTCTCCAGTTAATCCAGGAAGGTATGCTCCACAAAGCTTTCCATCCATGCTCATGGTCTCGGCGCCGCTGCGAAACTCCATTGAGCCACCGATGTATGAGTCATTGGGCTGGTCGTTGTTGCCTGACCGGTAGTCTGAAATCGCATTAAGCGCGGGGTGCAACACCGGACAATGCAGGCATTCGTTGTAGTTGAGAACAATGAGTTTCCAGTTTGCTTTTACATCGTAGGAAATGCGGTGGTACGGAGTCAGTTCCCCCATTCGCCAATGGGAGAATTTCTGCGGTAGGTCCGCCAACTGTGCGAGCAGCGGTTTCGATTGTTGCGCCATATTGATGAAAATGTGTTCATCCCAAACCTCGGTGCTTACCTCGTGCAGCGGATACTCTTCACGGCAGAAACTCTCGTGCATATGCGGAGCGCCGATCAGACGGCCATCCAGGCCGTACTTCCAGCCGTGATAGCCGCATTGGATATGTCCGGCGAACTTCCCCTCCGGCACTGGACAGATTCGGGTACCGCGATGGCGGCATACGTTAAAAAAAGTTCGAATGGTATCCCTCGCATCCCGCACCACGATAAGGCTTTCCCCTGCAACCTCACGCAGAAAATAGTCGCCGGCAGCTGGAATATGATTTGTCCGGCCTACACAGACCCACATCTCGGAATAAAAGCGTTTCAGTTCCTCGCTGAACACCACAGGATCGGTGTAATAGCGTGCAGGTAAAGTCTTAGCAACGGGTTCCTTTTCGACAATCATGATTCGGCTCCTGAGGGCCTGCCTAATTGCGCCGAGAAATCGAAAAGCATCTGGAACAGTATTGTATTGCTGAACCACCCCGGAGAAACCCGCTTCAGGAATTTTGCTGCGGTGGTCGAAACTCAGAGTATGGACAGAAGCCAGCCCTGAAGCCGCGATGAATGATCCGACGAAGAAAGGCAAAAGAACATAACATGTGTCCTGTCACGGGCAGACAACAGTAAATCGTCCGCGCCAATTTCGGAATAATTCTGGTACGGATGTTCTTTGGCAATGGATAATGGCGGGGGTATTCCGAGGAGAACTGATATGCATAAGGTGAGTCGGCGAAAACTGTTACAGAACGGAGCGCAAGCAGCTTTGGCTGGCGGAGTCGCTCTCTCTGCAATCCCGCGTCTGGAGGCCAGTGCGTTAGGTAAATCTTCTGTTCCCGTTGTCAATTACTACGAGAAGCTCGGGGTAACACCATTTATCAACGCCGCCGGAACCTATACGACGTTGTCGGCTTCAACGATGCCCGACGAGGTCCAAGCCGCAATTGCGCTTGCCTCGCGCCGGCCGGTAAACCTCAACGAGTTGCTGGAGGCATCAGGAGCATATCTTGCGCAGCGATTGCGGTGTGAAGCTGCTCTCGTCACCTCCGGCGCCGCTGGCGCGCTGGTGCTCGGAACCGCAGCTTGTGTCAACCTGGGGAACGAACAGGAAATCCTCGCAATTCCGACCGACATGGCCGGGCTCAAGAATGAAGTCGTGGTTCAGAAGGCTCATCGCTATGACTATGATCATGCCCTGCGAAACTGCGGAATTCGTTTTGTCGAGGTGGAAACCCTGGACGAATACGAACAGGCGTTCACCGATCGAACAGTGATGGCACACTTCTTTAACGCCGGTGGGGGAACAATCACTCGCGAAGATTGGATACGAGTTGCGCATCAGCATCGAGTGCCCTGCTTCAACGATGCCGCGGCCGATGTTCCGCCGATCTCCAACCTGTGGAACTACACCCAGATGGGATTTGATCTCGTGACCTTCTCCGGTGGCAAGGGACTCCGCGGCCCACAATGTTCCGGCCTATTGCTGGGACGAAAGGACCTGATCGATGCCGCGAAGAAAAATAATTCCCCGAATTCAAACACCGTCGGCCGGGGCATGAAGGTAGCAAAAGAAGAAATCGTCGGCTTGGTGGCTGCGGTCGACTGGTTCTTGAGCCAGGACGATGTCGCGATGGAAGCAGAATTTCGACAGCGTGCCGAACGCATTGCCAAGCATGTGAGCAATCTCCCGACGGTGCAAACCCGGATCTTTATTCCTGAGGTCGCCAATCACGTTCCGCACCTGCTCATCACCTACGATCAGAACCGCATCAAAATTACTGGCAGAGAAGTTATGCAGAAAATGCGCGCAGGTAAGCCACGCATTGAATTGAATCCGTCGACGGGAGGAGTTCCCGCCAGCGCAGGCTTACCCAGTGGTCCGAACACAATCGTGGTAGGCGTCTGGATGCTGCAGCCTGGGCAAGATGTGGTAGTCGCAAAGCGCTTACGAGAAGTGCTGGAGCAAGCAGTCGCGTAGTTTCGCTGTGGACGATGGTCGCTGGTGATATCGTTCGTCGCTCGCAATATTAGGGCAATCGATACGCGTCACGGCGCAATGGCAATGACTCGCAAAGGACTGCCGGAACCGTTCACGATTTTCAGAGGCGCAGCGATGACGATGGCCCCAGTCGCGGGAAGTTGATCCAAGTTGCACAGGCTGGCCAAGCCGAACTTCCCGCTGCCGTGCATCAGGTAATGATTGGGGAATGGCGGATCAAATTTGGCTGCCTGACCGGCATCGGTCCCGACAGTCTCCACTCCGACTCCCAGCACATCGCGGTCTTTGGCAAGGAAGGCTGAAGTTTCCTTCGTAAATCCAGGAGTGTGCGCTCCATCCTCCTTCGCATTGATGTACTCCTTGGGGTCCTTCCTTTTTGACCAATCGGTGCGCAACAGAACCCATGCGCCCGCAGGGATTGTTCCATATTGTTGCTCCCATTCTCGAACCCGATCTGGTGTGAGTAAGTAGTTCGGATCCTTTGCTACCGCCTCACTAATGTCGATCACGCAGGCAGGGCCAACAAATTTTTCTGGAGGAATTCGATCGACGGTATTGTCGGGAAGATCCTTTCCCGAAATCCAATGGACAGGTGCATCAAAATGCGTACCCGTATGTTCGCCGGTCTCAAACCCATTCCAATACCACGCCGGACCACGCTCGTCGTAGCGTGATAGTTCCCAAATCCTGAATGCGGGCGAATTGTTCCACTGCGAGGGCAGCGGGAGCAAAGGCGTCTGTGCACTCAACGGCTGGGTCAAATCGACGACCCGCAGCCGTCCAGCCTGAAGTTCTTCGAGCAGTTGAACCAACACGAGTGACATTGCGTTCCTCGTAAAGTGGTCTATGACATTTGTTTGCATCCGCGTGATGACCCTCACATGGCCTCACGGCTTTTTGAGCGACTGAATATGCCGGGCGAATTGAAAGCGATTCTCGATCAGCGCCAGTCCCGTGACGTAAGCGGATGGCCCAGTAGCTTCGACCTTCGCGATGATGGTCGTCAGTTTCTGCCCACCCAGGGCTTCTATAACGGCAGACTTGAAGGTCTCCACTGTACGCACCGTAGTGGTCTTAGGAATTCCGGCGGCGCGAGCCATTCCTTCCAAGTCCGTTCCAGCGCTGGTTGCAGTGGGAAATCCGCCAACCGAAAGCAAGCTTTCATTGTCAAAAACCACATGCAGCAGATTGCTGGGAGAATAGCGCGCCATCGTGCTTAGTGTGCCCAGGTTCATCAAAAGCGAACCGTCTCCATCGAAGACAATCACCTTCTGCTGCGGCAGGCACAAGGCAAGGCCCAACCCCGTGGAAGACGCGAGCCCCATCGCGTGTTGCAGATAAAAGAAGTTCGGACGATGCCCCAACGACTGCAACTCCGCGGCTACCGCTCCCATGATCGTGACCACCAAACGTTTTTCCAGCTCCGCATAAACCGATTGTAGACACTCGAGGCGCAGCATTATTCCTCCCACATCAGGTCGCGCATCAAGAGCAGCGCTACCGGTTGCAAGCTGCTCTCGGCCAGTCTCTGCGCTTGCCGAATGCGCTTCTTGACGCTCTCCCCCGCATCAAGAAACGAATAAGGAATAGCCAGCGCGCGCAGAAGCGGCTCGGTCACATTTCCGCCTTGGGTTTGCCAGGGATCGCGTTCACCGAACGTCCCCCTGTAACTGATCAGCATCAGGAGCGGAATCTTATAGAGATGCGCGAAGGAAACAATCCCGTTAATGGACGCCAGGAATCCGTGGTTCTGCATGAGCATGGCGGATTTCACCCCGGCAAAGTTCGCTCCGGCGGAGATGCCCACTCCCTCCTCTTCTTTCGCCAGCCGCACCAGAATCATTTCAGGATCGTCGTCTGCGAGCCGGATCAAGTGCACCAACCAGGTTTCAGGCAGAGCCGAGACCAGCCCGATATCGCATTCCTTCAGCGCGTCATAGATCAGCTTGGAGTTGGTCAGAGAAACGGGCAATGGAGCTGCCTCCATGAGCGACTCGTCGCGTGGTAACGAGATGCGGCGGTGCGGAGACTATATCGCATCTTAGGTGCCGGTGGAATAACGCGTCACCCCCGGCTATATACCGGGAATCGCTGTGTTGACGAGCGCTTTCAGCCGGTATAGTTTTGGCGCTGCCGTTTTTGGCTCGAAAACACCTTCATGCTGACAGAGCAGCAAATTCAGGAAATTCGCTCGCACTTCGAAATCTTTCGCCGCAAGATCTACCTCAACTCCTGCTCACAGGGAGCCTTATCGGATGTCGTTCAGAAGGGCTTGGAGGAGTACATCGCCAGTTGGCACGAGCGGGGTTCGCCTTGGGACGTTTGGGTCGAGCGATATGAAGCAGCGCGCGTCGCCTTTGCCCAATTCATCAACGCCAGCCCGGATGAACTGGCCATCGTCACCAGCGCCTCGGCGGGCATCAATGGCATCGCCAGCGCCTTGCATTTTCGGGAACGAAAGAAAGTCGTGCTGGGAGAGTTTGAATTTCCTACGATGGGCCACATCTGGCTGGCGCAACGCGAGCGTGGAGCCCAGGTGGAATTCGTGCCGGCGCACGACAATGCCATTCCTACAGAAAACTACGAAAAGCTGGTGGATCGGAACACGCTCATCGTCCCCCTGACTCACGTCTGTTTCAAGAATGGATTTCGCTCCGATGTAAATGCGATCGTGGAAATTGCCCACGCTTCCGATGCGCTGGTCATGCTCGACGATTTCCAGGACTGCGGAACCCGTCCCGTGGATGTGAAAGCCATGAACCTGGATTTTTACGTGACCGGAACGTTGAAATACCTGCTCGGCCCCTCGGGAATCGCCTTCCTGTATGTGCGCAAAGAACTGATTTCATCGCTGGTCCCAACGGTCACAGGATGGTTTGGACAGGCCGATCCTTTCACCTTTGATCCCCAACATTTCGAGCTGTCCCCCTCCGCGCGCAGATTCGAATCCGGCTCCCCCTCCGTCCCCAACGTTTATGCGGCAATGCCCGGAATCCAATGGCTGAGAGAAATCGGACTGCAGAATGTGGCCACGCACATCAAGCAGCTGACTCAAGCCCTATTGAACTCCGCTCGCGAGCTGAGCATTCGCGCGAAGACCCCGGCTAACAGCGTTGGTCCGCTCGTGGTGTTACAGTGCAAGGATTCAAACACGCTGGTCGAAAGGTTAGCTGCGAACGATATCGTTGCCTCCAATCGTCACGACAGCTTGCGAATATCCTTTCACGTCTACAACACGATCGATGACGTGAAACAAGTCGCGGCGGTTCTTGAAAAGAATCTGGATTTGCTGGTCCTCGACCCTGCCCGAATTGGCAGTTATGACTGAGCCACCCACTCCGAGCGCTGAGGCCGCGCTTCCCGTTCGAGATTCTGCGCTCGCGAAAGCCGAAGGTCTGCACCGCCGCCTGAGTCGAAGACAACTCACCATGATGGCCATTGGCGGCGCCATTGGCGTCGGCCTGTTTCTGGGAAGCAGCGTGAGCCTTCGCCTCGCCGGACCCGCGGTAATTCTTTCCTACATCTTAGGAGCCTGCATCGCTCTCATCATGTCTTATGCGCTGGCAGAGATGGCTGTCGTCCATCCGCTCGCTGGCGCATTTGGCGTGTACGCGGACAATTACATCAATGCGTGGGCCGGCTTCTCGGTTCGAGCCACCTACGGAGCCGCCCAGATCATCGCGATTGGAGCCGAAGTCACAGCTGCCGGCATCTACGTTTCTTTCTGGTTCCCGAGCGTCCCGCAATGGATGTGGGTTGTGGCATTTTCCGCCGGACTGGTGGCGCTGAATTCCATGAAGGTCAACCGCCTGGGTGAATTTGAATACTGGTTCACCATGATCAAAGTCGTGGCCATCCTGGTCTTCATCGTTGTTGGCGTGTCGTTAATTTTTGGGATCGGCTTTCGGAGCGCGATCGGCCTGTCGAACCTGACGGATCAGGGAGGGTTCTTCCCATCCGGGTTGAAGGGAGTCTGGCTCTCGCTGACGATTACGGTCACCAGTTACATGGGAGTTGAGATCGTAGCGGTCACTGCCGGCGAAGCGCAAAATCCTGAAGTCACGATTCCCCATGCCATGCGACAAATCGTCTGGCGCCTCATTTTCTTTTACGTGCTCGCCATTGCGGTAATCGTGACCATGGTGCCGTGGAATCAACCTAGCGGAGAACTTTCCGCCAGTCCTTTTGTAATCGCATTCTCTGCGCCCACATCCCGTTCGCAGCTTCTCTCATGAACTTCGTCGTGCTCACCGCGGCGCTTTCCAGCATGAATACCAACCTATATCTGTCGACTCGCATGCTTTTCTCGTTAGGACGCGGCGGCTATGCTCCCGCGTGGATGGGCAAAGTGAGCGGTAATGGCGTGCCGCATCGCGCCTTGCTGGCTTCTACTGCGGGAATCGTTGCCGCGATTCTGCTCGCCATTTTTGCTCCGAAAAATGCGTTTCTTATCCTCTATGGCACAGCCGTGGCTGGCATGCTGTTCGTATGGCTGGTGATTCTGTATACCCACCTTCGTTTTCGCCAAGCCATTCCGGCGGAGCGAGTCGCGAGTTTGCCGATGCGCCTGCCAGCCCACCCGCTGTTTACCATCCTCGGAATTCTGGCTGTACTCGCGATCTCGCTGACTACCTTTTTCGTGGACGGATTGCAATGGTCCGTTCCAGCATTTGCTGTTTTCCTTGCGATTATTTCAGCGCTTTATTTACGACGCCGGCTGCATGCCGGACAGATGAAACAGGACGCAATGTGACCTCAATCTGTGAAGTTTCAGGGCAGCAAGTGCGGAGAGCTCCGCATTGCTCTTATGAGGCGCTGCTCCGCGGTGCCGCCGTTGACTCCCTGATGATCAAATCCGGTTTGATCTTGCGATGCACGGAACTGACGGCCTGGTTCTTACGGGACGCGCGAACCGCTTCCATGAGAATCTCTGCTCCCGTGGATGCCAGTTCTTCCATGTGTTCCCGCACACTGGTCAGAGCAGGATTGTAAAAAGCAGCTGCGGGGATGTCGTCGAATCCCATAACCGAGCAATCGTGCGGCACCCGCAGCCCTGCGCTGATAAGTGCGCGGATGCATCCGAAGGCGGTCATATCGTCGAAAGCAACCAGCGCAGTGAAAGGAATGTTGAGGGCAAGTAACTGCCGGGTGCGTTCGTAGCCGCCTTCGTAACTGGAAAAGGGATCGCTGAGTGTCGCAACCAGCCTGGGATCCAGTTCCAGTCCGGCCGCGCTGGCAAACGAACAGATCCCGGTCCACTGGTGTTGGCTGTCTACGATCAAACTGGGGCCACGGATAAAAGCGATCTTGCGATGGCCGAGCCGGTAGAGATGTTCAAGGGCTTGTCGCGTGCCGTCTTCATTGTCGGTCGCAACCCAACTGAGAGAGTCCGTTTCCGGCTCGCGTCCCAGGATCACTGAAGGCATCTTCCTCGTTTCCAGTGCGCTGAGCAGTTCACTCTCGAACGAAAGCGAGTTAGCCAGAATAATCAGCCCATCCACGCGTCGCATTAACACATTCAGGTACTTCTTAAAACGGGAGCTGTCGTTCTGAATGTCGACCAGAAACGGCAAGTAGCTCGAACGCGAGAGGCTGTTCTCGATTCCCCGCAAAATCTGCGCGCAGTAGGGATCAGCGATGTCTGGCACCATCACGCCAATGGTGTGGCTGTAGCGGCTGCGCAATGCTTGCGCGAAGGGATTAGGTTGATATCCCATACCTTCGGCCACCTGCAAAACGCGCTGCTTCGTTGTCTCGGGAATGTAGCTGGACAGAGGCGTCTGATTCAGCACCATGGATACGGTGGACGGTGAAACTTTGCACTCTTTGGCTACCTGGCGAATCGTCACCATTGCGTTCTTGTCCTTGACAAGTATACGTAACAGATGTTACTAGAGTTGGGCGGGTTGGTGCATCGTTTTATTAAAACGATCTATCAGGCAGAGGAAGGCGAGCCACTTATTCGTCACTTCCTCGGGATACGGCACGTGATCGCAGTTCTGATCAGGAGGGCTTCTCCCGTGAGTTCGCCTACGAAATCAATTCTCAATCTCAGCGTCGTCGCCGCTGTTCTATGTACGGCAATATCGGCTAGGGCTGGCATCACCGGATCGATCTCGGGAACCGTTTCCGATCCCAGCGGGGCAGTCATGGTAGGTGTGTCTGTGAGGGTAAAGGGCCTGTCGACGGGTCTAGAGAGCATGGCTGTCACCGATGCCAAAGGTTTCTATCGCTTCCCGGCTCTCAATGTAGATACGTACGATGTGGCTGTCAGTCAGAGCGGCTTCCGGCCCTTTGTCGAGAACGGAGTCCGTATTGACGCCAATTCCGCCATCCAGATTGATATTCAATTGCAAGTGGGTCAACAAACCGAGGCCTTGACGGTTAAAAGCAACGCGCTGCAAGTGGAAACGCAAAGCACGCAGATGGGCGATGTCATCGAAGGGAGCACAATAACCGCTGTACCGCTCAATGGCCGCTCCTACATCGATCTTCTGGCCCTTCAACCCGGCGTCTCTCCGTACACGGGGGATGACACTGCGCAAGGCACCGTGGAAGCGCCGATTTCAGGCAGTCTGAGCAACGGAACGCAATCGATCAATGGCGGCCGGCCGGAAGCCAATGGCTTCATGGTGAATGGAGCCGATGCAGAAGAAGGGATTCATAACGGTGCAGCCATCGTTCCCAACCTCGACTCCATTGCCGAATTCCGGATCATCACCAACAATTTCAACGCCGAGTACGGAAACTATAGTGGGGGCCAGATCAATGTCGTGACCAAGTCGGGCAGCAATGCGTTCCACGGCGATCTATTCGAATTTTTGCGCAACACGGATCTGGACGCCGCTAATTACTTCTCCGGTCGTGGCGATTTCAAGCAGAACCAGTTTGGCGGAATCTTCGGCGGACCGATCAAGAAGAACAAGCTCTTCTTCTTTGTGGACTATCAGGGAACTCGCCAGATCCTCGGGGCCACGCAGTTCTATCCGGTGCCATCATTGGCAGATCGCACCGGCAACTTGTCGGATCAAGCAAGTAACTTTTCTATCGGGACGGATACGGCCGGCAACCCGATCGCAACCACGGTAAGTGCGGCCTACTGGGCAAGCGTCCTGGGATCGCGCCTCGGCTACACGGTTACAAACGGCGAACCGTACTACTACACCGCAGGAATGGTGAATCCGGCGACGATTGGCAGCAACGGCGCCGGTACTCCCTATTCGAGCAACTGCACCAGCAACAACCCGGTCACGGGCTGCGTTTTTCCCGATGCCAACATTCCAAAAACTGCCTGGGATCCTGCAGCCGTAGGCATGCTGCAATATATTCCGGCTCCGAATGGGAATGGCGCGTCTACCTATTCGACCTCTGCTTTCAACGAGAACTTAACTGACGATAAAGCGGGAGCACGGTTGGACGCGACTTTAGGCAAGAACATGCTTTTCGGTTACTACTTTCTTGACAAATATAACGTGGCCAATCCCTATGCCGCGGTAAATGTCCCTGGATTTACTGCTGTCACTCATGGTCTTGCTCAAATGATCAACTTGGGCCTGACCACGACGATCAGCAGCTCGAGTGTAAATGATGTGCGCCTGGTGTTTCTGCGGAACGTAAATTACATCAATGACCCTCAGGGAGGCATAGGAGTTTCGCTGGCTTCGCTGGGATTCAATACACCTTGGAACAGTACTGGCGGGATCGGCAACGTTTCGGCGGCCCTGGCCGGCGTGCCGAGTGTCGTATTCAACAACTACAGTTTCGGGGTTCCATTTACGACGTTTGACCAACGCAACAATACGTTCCAGGTCATCGACAATTTCACAAGGATTGTGGGAACGCACACATTTCAGTTCGGCGCCGACATTCACTACGATCAAATCAATCTGACGGGATTTACCGCCCAGAACGGCCAATTTACGTTCACCGGAGCAGAGACCGGCATCGATTTTGCCGACTTCCTCATCGGTGCACCATCGGGATTCATTCAAGGAAGTCCCGATCTCGAGCACACCCGCAGCAAGTATTACGGAGCCTACGCCCAGGACAGTTGGCGCGTTCGCCCGACACTCACTCTGAATTATGGTCTGAGATGGGAAGTGAGTACTCCCTGGTACGACACGCGCAACATGATTGAGACCCTGATCGTCGGGGAACAGTCGCAAGTTTTTCCCGGTGCACCGGCGGGACTAGTCGTGCCTGGCGACCCAGGAGTTCCTCGCACGCTCGCACCTACCAAATACACGAACTTTGCTCCCAGGTTCGGACTGGCATACTCTTCAAAAACAGAGAACGGATTTCTGGCGAAACTTTTCGGCGGTCCGGGAAACACCAGCATTCGGGCCGGGTACGGACTTTTCTATCAGTCCATTCAGCAAGCCGACACCGAGCAGGAAATTGGAGATGCGCCCTACGGCTTCTTTTATCAGAACCCGACGCCGCCCGAGTTGTCTTCTCCCTTTCTGGATCGTACAACCGGAAATGTCGAACCGAGTTATTTCCCGTTTCAATTTCCGCCCGCGAACGTGTCTCCCAAAAATCCGGATACCAGTTTCCCCTGGCCATTGGTAGAGCCGATCAGCGGCGGAAATTACTTCTACAACAAGAACGTTCTGCCGTACTCGCAGGATTACGAATTGTCAGTGCAGCGGCAATTCGGACGCGCCACAGTGATGAGCGTCAGCTACGTGGGAACAGTTGGACATAAGCTGCTGACGTTCGTGGAATCGAATCCCGGAAACGAGGCCCTGTGTGTTCAACTAAGCAACCCCGCTAACGTGCTTGCCGGTACACCGACATGCGGCCCGTTCGGTGAGAACGGTGTATATACCCTAGCGAATGGGACTATAGTCAACGGCACGCGATATCCGTTCGGCCCGAACTTCGGCAGCAACGCCTACATGAAGTCGATGGCCAATTCCAGCTACAACTCTTTTCAGGCAAGCCTGCAACACAACGACAAGTACACGCAGTTTATGCTGGCGTACACCTGGTCCAAGTCGATGGATAACGGATCGGGAACACTGGACGCCACTAACCCATACAATCCACGGCAGAGCCGGGCCCTTTCCATCTTCGACGTGCCGCAGATCTTCGTGGCCAGTTATACGGTTCAGCTGCCCTTTGACAGATGGTCCGGAAACACAGCGCTGGCCAAGGGTTTGACCGGTGGCTGGGCACTGTCGGGCATCACCACTTTTGCCAGCGGACAACCAGTTCAACTCACCGAGACCGATGACAATTCCCTGAGCGGAACGTTCCTTGCGCCCGTGGACGCTCCAAGCTATGCCAACAACGGAAGCAAGTTGTATGTG
>JASHPL010000207.1 GCA_030038125.1 Candidatus Sulfotelmatobacter sp. | reverse complement strand
TGTTGTGCCGGGACCGAAGAAATCTCCCAGCGCGCCCTCGGGAATTTCGAGCTGTTTCAGGCTAGTCACAGGAACTGCGTTGGCAGTGGTGCAGTTGCTGGCGTTTGCTCCAGTACAGATCGTACTCACGATGGTTTGAGCGTTCGCATTGGGCGTGGTTTCTGCTTGCGGAACAGGCAGTTGAACTACGTTGACAGCGTAATTCGCTCCGGGATTGTTGCGGTTGAAAATATTGAAGAACTCGGCGAAGGGATAAATCTGCCAGCGTTCATTGATTTTGATCGGGCGCGCCACCCTCAGGTCGGACTGAATATAAGGCGTGCCGCGGAATTCATCAAGGCGGGTATATGCAGGTGCGGACTGGCCGCTGAGTTGAACCCAGATGCGTCCGGTATTGTCGGCGTTGGTGATGGTGATGGGGCGTGCGCTCTCGACCTGATTGACGGTCGTTAACTCAATCCCGCCGGGGATGTGGATGGTTCCGGCCGCCACGAAGCGGTGCCGAACATCTTCGCCGGACGGGCCATAGTCGCCCGGTCCGAAAGCATTCAGCGCACCGGCGTTGGGATATCCATAGGGAATTCGGCAGACGCCATCCACGTAATCGAAGAGCTCGCCGAGCAGGCAGCCCCAGGTCTGCGCTTTTGAAAGCTGATAATTCGCGACAAGATCGAAGCGGCGCGCATTGGCTTGCGTATGCAGCAACAGGCCGTTGTAGCTGGAACGATTGTCGGACTCGAACACGTTGACATTGGGCACGACGGACTGCTGATCGGCAACGTCGCTCGCCGGAATCAGCGGGGTGAACAGGTCGGCGCCGCTGGTGTAAGGGAAGGCGCGATATCCGTGATTCCCCTGCTCGTGGACGTAATCGGCGCTCACCAGCCAGTGATCATTGACAGCGTGCTGAACGCCCCCAGTGGTATGAATGGCGTAAGGAGTTTTGTAGGGCGAGCCGATCAGATTGCCGGTTGTGCCTGAGCCTCCGGTCAGGCATCCGGTGCCCATAAGTGCATACGCACCCGGACTCCCTGTTAGGCTGCAGGTTCCTGTCGTGAAATTTGTGTTGTTGATACCCTGAAATGCGGTTGCCCAGCCATTTTGGGCAAGATCATCGTAAAACATGCCAAAACCTGCACGCAGGACGGTTTTTCCGCTCTCGCCGGGAGAATAGGCGATTCCAAGCCGCGGCGCGATCTGTTTCCGATAGTCCTGCGGCAGCGCAGAGACAATCGGAGTCTGCAGCGCTTGGAGCGTCGTGTAAGCGGCGTTGTCGCCTTCATTCCGTCCGGACCCGACGAATAATCCCCAGGTCGTCTGGTAGCGCAATCCGTAGTTGAGAGTAAGCTGACGCGAGACGCGCCAGGAATCTTCGGCGTAAAAAGCGAGACGCTGGACATTCTGGGAAAAGCTGCCATCGCTTGCTGGAGTGTATGCGCAAGTGGAACCGTCTGAGGCGGTAAAGTTGAGGCACTGGGGAGTGAATGTCCCAAAGATGGCGGGATTTTGCACATAAAAAGTTGGATTATTGACGTATTTGGCAAGAGTCTCAGCTGTAGATGCGAATGCTCCGCTCAGCACAGGCTCGTGAATGAAATCGACTCCGAACCTGAGCGAATGATCCGTAACAACGTGGCTGAAATCATAGCGAAACTGGTACTTGTCCTGGTTTCGCAGCGACGGAAACAGTGTGATCGGCGTTGCGAACTGGTTGTCGCCGAAAGTTTCGAATCCGGAGATGGTCAGAGCTGTGGAACTGAAGGGAAAAGCCAGAGCGAAACCGAGATTCGAGGTGCGCGTTTGCGTGAGGTGCAACAGGCTGGCATCGACGACAAAATTGCCCAGCCACGTTGGAGTAAAAGTGTAACTATTGCTCAGCGCGGTGTTCCAGTAATTGTTGTGGGTGAGCAGGCCGGTGGAGGGCAACGTTCCCTGCTCGACCAGAGCATTGTGCGTCGTGTAATTGTCTTCCGAGGTGCGCAGAAACCAGTTGGATTTGACCGATTGAGCCCAGTCAAAACGGAGGGATCCAAGATAGTCACGAAATGGGATCGGAACCGTCGGCGGAACAGCGATGGAAGGAACACCAGTGATCAATCCTTCGGAGGCCAACTGCGCCAGCGCGTCGAATTGCGTGATGCTGGCGGGACTGTACGCGATGCTGGCGTCTTCGTGCACGTTCTCAAAAGAAGTGAAGAACCAGACTTTATCTTTTGCGATGGGACCGCCGACAGTGGCGACGTAATTCTGGCGGGAAAAGGGCTGCTTGGGATTGTGCACGCACGTGCCATCGGTACAAGTCTCCGCGGGATTTTCAATCGGGAAACGTGCGTTCAAAGCGGCGGCACGTTCATAAAAAGCGGCATCTCCGTGCCAGTCGTTGGTGCCGCGTTTTGTGGTAATCACGACTGATCCGGCCGTGGTCCAGCCCGTATCCGCGTCTTCGTTCGAGGTACGCACAGCAAATTCCTGAATGCCATCCGGGGAAAAGTTCTGCAGAAAACCGCCGATCCAATCATCTGAGTTTTCGGCGCCATCGACCGAGAGTTCGTTGTTCAGACCTGAGCTTCCGCCAGTGGAGACGGCGGTGATGCGAGCTTTCGTGGGATCCGAAGGTTCGACTGGTTCAGTGCCTGGCACAAGGTATGCGATATTGGCAAAACTGCGCGCGGGCAGCGGCATGGATTCGAGATCCTGCGTGCCCACCACGCCTCCACGCACCGCGCTTGAGGTGTCGGTCGTCTCGGTTGTGATCGAGGAGGAACTCTCGAGGACATTGATCGTCTCGCGGCCCGTCTCTGGCTTTAGGGTGACCGTGACATCGCGTACTGAGCTGACTTCGACGGCAACGTCGGCTTTAGCTTGGCTGAAGCCTGGCGCGTCGACGGTGATGACATAGCGGCCGGGAAGCAGATCGTCTATACGGAACTCGCCCCGATCTTCGCTCGTAGCCTGTCTCACAATCGACGATTCGACTGATCGGGCAACGATTTTCGCGGATTGTACTCGTGCCCCGCTTTCATCCTGCACGGTTCCGCGCACCGACCCTCGCGGATTCTGCGCATGGAGCTGGACTGTGAAGATGACAGCCGACAATAGGGCAAAAGCTTGTCGTCGATTGAACAAGAGTCCCCCACAGAAGCGTTGCAGGAAGATTTCCTTGCCGACAAAAGCGAGGGTAGCTTGGCAGGCGCAACTACTACCAGTGCTCGTAGGATTGCGGTTGCGCGGGTGCTTTCACTGGCTCTTCGGGGTTTTCGCGACTGCAGCTTGAGGCGGGTAGTTTCTGGCACACGCCTGGAATGCAACAAGTGAGGATTAGGCTCTTCAATCGGACCAATGTTGCGGCTTGCGGTGCCAACGATGTTTCTTTAATTCCGCCAGCAGGCCCTTATCCAACGGCCCCGAATCGCTGGCTGTGATGTTCTGCCGCACATGATCCGGTTTGCGCATGCCGGGAATCGTCGTACTTACCGCCGGATGCGAGAGAACGAAGCGCATGGCCATCTCCGGCAAAGTCATGCCAGCCGGCACAATTTTCTTGAGTTTTTCCACGCGCTCGATCGTCTTGGGCAGATTTTCTGGACCGAAATATAAGGCGCGCCAATCATCTTTCGGGAAACGTGTTTCCAGAGACATTTTTCCGCCTAGGCTGCCTTCGTCGAGAGGCACACGCGCGATGACGCCAATATTGAGCTCCTGACAAACCGGGAACAATTTATCCTCGGGCGCCTGATCGAAAATGTTGTAAATCACTTGCACGACATCGACCAACCCTGTGTGCAGCGCTTTAATACCATTCTCCGGCTCCCAGCGATTCAGGCTGAGACCGAAATACCGAATCCAGCCGCCGTCTTTGAGTTTCTCTACCGTGGCACGGAAATCGGGTTCGTTGGTCCATCCGTCATCCCAGACATGAAACTGCAGCAAATCGATGCTCTCGACGCGCAATTTCTTGCGGATAAGATCGGCATACTTGAAAACGTGCTCCGGCGAAAAGACATCCTGATACTTGTATGACGGCAATGCGGGCCACCGATCGTTTGCCGGGGGAATCTTCGATGCGTCATAGATCCTCTTCTTAGGGTTGCGGTGCATGATCTCGCCGAGCATGCTGTCGCTCTTGCCTTCTCCGTATGCCCACGCTGTATCAAAGAAATTGCAACCCATGTCGATGGCTAACTGCATCGCCCCGAGTGACTCTTGATCGTTGGAGCCACTCCATCCGCTCATCCCCCAGAGTCCCTGAGCCATTTCGCCGACTTCAAAACCAGTACGACCGAGCTTGCGATATTTCATGATGACGGGTTTGCCTCTCTATGAGCTTCGCATGACTCCGAACGAAGGAGGGTTCAGAATACACCTATCTGGCAGCAAGTTTGCGATCGCAGTTTCTGAAGTAGAGAAACTCTCGCACACACGCGAGGTCTACGCAGGCTTCGTACTCGAGAGTAATGAATTCCCGTGTCGGTTTCTATCGAGGGAAGTGAACGACTGGATTGTGAGGTTCGTCGAGATCCAATCCCAATTGCAGCTTGGCTGCATCCGACATTCGCCCCATGTGCCACGGTGGATCGAAGACCACTTCGACATTTACATTCTTTACCTGGGGCAGTCGCTGGAGCTTATTCTCCACATCCGCTTTCAACACATTGCCCATCCCGCATCCCGGTGCAGTCATGGACATCTTCACTTCAATCTTTTTCCCGCCGTCCTCCAAAGAGGTGACGTCGCAGGAGTAGATTAAGCCAAGGTCGACGATGTTCACAGGAATCTCGGGATCGTAAACCGTTCTCAGTTGGTCCCACATCTCTTTTTCATTAAATGGCCCCTGTGCAGGAGCACCTGCTGCGGTTTGGGTGGGAGTCAGCCCCAAGGCGTCCGCATCGATTGCGTCAATGCGGCACATGTAACCAATGTCGCTGATCACCGTATAGCTGGCGCCAAGAAATTGCGAGATCCTAACCATACTGCCTGCCGCCAGCACGCGTGGAACTCCACTGGGAATTTCAATGGCCTTGCAGTCGCGCTTTAATACAATCAACTCATCCATTTTCATGACTCCCACCGCCGTGGAGGCACGTCATTCAGGCCAGAATCCTAAAGCCGGTTTTTCCGTACCACGTGCTGACCCCATGAATGCTCGCCCCGATACGAACCGGAGTGGCGTGGACGTGGACCTACTCTGTGGAAACAGAATCCTGCTTTCCTTCCAAAGCTGCCTGCAGCGTATGCCATGCGAGGGTGGCGCACTTGACCCGCGTGGGGAATTCCGCAACGCCAGCGAAGACAGTGAGCTTTCCGAGATCCGCGGAATCTCCATTCTTCTCGCCTGTTACGGTTCGGTGGAAATGCTGAAACAGTTCCTTTGCCTGCTCCCGGGTCTTGCCCTTCATGCTCTGGGTCATCATGGACGCCGAAGCTTTGGAAATTGCGCATCCCGACCCCTGGAACGCGATATCTTGGATCAGATCTCCCTGCATCCGAATGTAGACGGTGAAACGATCGCCGCAGAGAGGATTGTAACCCTCGGCCTTGCGGTCTGCCTCTTTGAGTTCGCGATAGTTTCGCGGAGTCTTGCTGTGCTCGAGAATAAGCTCCTGATAGAGATCTCGTAAGTCGGCCATCAGGCGAACACCTTCCTCACTTTTTCGACGCCGCGAGCCAACGCATCGATCTCTTGCTTTGTGTTGTACACACCGAAAGATGCGCGGGCCGTCGCATCTACTCCAAACCATTCCATCACGGGTTGGGCGCAGTGGTGGCCAGTGCGGATCGCAATGCCCTCCTGATCCAGAATTGTTCCAATATCGTGGGGATGAACGCCATCCATCACAAACGAAAGCACACCACTTTTCTCTTTGGCGGTTCCGATCAACCGAACTCCCGGAATCGCTGAGACGACATCAGTGGCGTATGCAAGCAACTCGTGTTCGTGAGCCGCAATGTTAGCCATTCCGAGATCATTGAGATACTCAAGCGCCGCTCCTAGGCCGACAGCCCCGGCGATGTCTGGCGTACCCGCTTCAAACTTGTGTGGCACCTTGTTGTAAATTGTTTTCTCGAATGTCACGGAGCTGATCATGTCCCCGCCGCCCTGATAGGGAGGTATGCGTTCCAGCAGCGCCAACTTTCCATAAAGCGCTCCGATTCCGGTGGGCCCGTAGGCCTTGTGTCCCGAAAACGCATAAAAATCACAATCGAGTTCCTGCACATCCAGGGGCATGCGTGGAACGGCTTGAGCGCCATCAACCAGTACCGGAATTCCGATCGCGTGCGCCATTTTGATGATAGTGGCGATCGGATTTAACGTACCCAGAGCGTTTGAGATATGGCTGACTGCAACCATCTTCGTTTGAGGTCCGAGCAGCCGCTCGAATTCTTCCAGGATCAGTTCCCCATCTTCATTGATCGGGGCGACTTTCAGCTTCGCTCCCTTTTCCTCGCAAAGCAGCTGCCAGGGAACGATGTTGGAGTGGTGTTCCATGGCGGTGATGAGCACTTCATCGCCGGCCCTGATGTGTTGGCGGCCATAGGTTTGAGCGACAAGATTGATCGCTTCCGTCGTGCCGCGCACAAATACGATCTCCTCGGGACGGGAAGCATGGAGAAACGATTGAATCGTCTTGCGCGCAGATTCGTAGTCGGCTGTAGCTCGTTCGGATAGATAATGCACTCCACGATGGATGTTGGCGTTATCGCAGTCGTAGTAGCGCGAGATCGCTTCGATGACAGCTCGTGGCTTTTGCGACGTGGCGGCATTGTCTAGGTAAACGAGATCGTGCCCGTGAACTCTCGTGCGTAAGATGGGAAAATCAGCCCGCACGCGGCCGACATCAAAATCCAAGTCTGCTTCACGCGTGAGGGTTTGCCTTGAGCTTGATGACATTTTGAGCACCTTGGTCATCCCACTTCCTCCAAATGTCTTTCAATCTGATCCGCGTCTGGGCTGGGCTGAGCAGCCAGGAACTGAGCGTTGTGCAAAAGATAGGCAGCAATCATGCGCTCGACGTAATTGCGCGCTGCACCGTGGTGCATGCGTTCCAGGCATTCATTGGCGAAAGCCGACAACAAGAGCCTGCGCGCCAGTATCTCGTCGATTCCACGCGACCGCAGATAAAAAAGGGCGTTTTCTTCAATCTGCCCGATGGTGGCGCCGTGTGTGCACTTGACGTCGTCCGCGTATATCTCAAGCTGCGGTTTCGTGTCGATCTGCGCGTCGTCAGAGAGTAGAAGATTGCGGTTGGTCTGCTTGGCATCCGTCTTTTGCGCGTTTTTGTGAACGACAATGCGTCCGTGAAAGACGCCATGCGCGTGGCCGTCAAGAATTCCGTTGTAGAACTGACGACTGCTCGAGTGCGGGCTGGCATGCTCGACGTACATGTAGTTATCGAGATGCTGGCGGCCGTTTCCGACGAACAATCCGTTAATAAGACATTCGCCACCCTCGCCTGCCAGCACGGGATGAACGTTGTTGCGAACCAGACCACCACCCAGCAACACCGAATGCGAAGCTACATTGGAACTGCGCTCCTGCTGAATGCGTAGGGTGGAAACGTTGAATGCCTCGGTGTGCTCACGCTCAATCATGTAGTGCGAGACCGTCGAATTTTCCAGCGCTACCAATTCTGTTGCGCTATTCGAAAGACAGGCGCCACCGCCCAGCGAAACATATTCTTCGAGGAAAGTAGCTTCGGCCTCGCGCTCGACCAGAAGCAGATTCCGCGGATGGGTCATCGTAGCGGCTTCCCTTTCAGTCGCCACAAAGAGTAGATGGATTGGTTTTTCGAGAGAAATGCCGCGGCCAATCCGCACAAACGCGCCATCCTCAGCGAAGGCAGTATTAAGAGCACAAAAGGGATCTCGATGAAAATTGAGATATCGTCCGAAATGCTCCTCGACAGCTTTGGAGTCTTTTGTAATCGCTTCTCTCAGGTTGGAGATCGTCACTCCCGGAGGCACCGAGTCCGTAGAAGACAAGTTGCTGACGAACTGGCCGTCGACAAAGACCAGTTGCGCCGCGGCACTATCCAGATTCCACTGCTTCAAATCCGACTTTGCAGGAAGGGACGCGGTTCCCTGTAGAAGCGAGAACTCGGTTCGCGTAATGGCTGCGATGTTAGTGAATCGCCAGTCTTCATCGTGCGTTGTCGGGAAACCTGTCTCGCAGAAGCGCGCGAATGCGTCCTCGCGAAGCTTTCGCAGCCAAGGTAGATTGTGTCCCGAAGCCCGTTTCGCGAACTCCGCAAAGTTTTCCAAATAACCTTCAACGTTCTGAACTGTCGTGGTCACATTTTCTCCACTATGCCGAGGCCGGCACAGTTTGTCGCGCCTCGGCTTCCATCGACGCGTAGCCCTTGGCTTCAAGTTCGAGCGCTAATTGCGGGCCACCGGATCGCATGATCCGTCCATCCACGAGCACATGCACGAAATCGGGCACGATGTAGTTCAGCAAGCGCTGGTAGTGA
This sequence comes from Candidatus Sulfotelmatobacter sp., assembly GCA_030038125.1. Taxonomy (GTDB): domain Bacteria; phylum Acidobacteriota; class Terriglobia; order Terriglobales; family Acidobacteriaceae; genus Sulfotelmatobacter. The sequence continues at coordinate 8,950 of JASHPL010000207.1, read as the reverse complement.
GTAACCACCAGCATGGCGCGGTCAGGACTGCGCATGGCGTTGACGCCTTGGGCAACGATCCTGAGAGCATCGATGTCCAGTCCGGAATCGGTTTCATCCAGAATCGCGAGCTTCGGATCCAAGATCGCCATCTGCAGGATTTCGTTCCGCTTCTTTTCCCCGCCAGAAAAGCCCTCATTGACCGACCGGTTCATCAGCCTCTCGTCCATCTCCAAAAGCTTCAGCTTCTCGCGGAATACGGGAAGAAAATCCATCGCGTCGATCTCTTCCTCTCCCCGGTATTTCCGGATCGCATTCAACGCGGAGCGGAGAAAATATGTATTGCTGATCCCGGGAATCTCCACCGGATACTGAAACGCCATGAAGACGCCTTCTGCCGCGGCTTCTTCCGGCTTCATCGCCAACAAATCCTTGCCATTAAATCGAATCTCGCCAGACGTCACCCGATACATGTCTCGACGTGACAGGACTTGCGCCAGCGTGCTTTTGCCCGATCCGTTCGGGCCCATAATCGAATGAACCTCGCCAGCATTCACCGCCAGATTTATGCCCTTCAGGATTTCGTGTCCGTCAACCGAGACGTGCAAATTTCTGATTTCGAGCAAGCTCATTAAGTCTTCCCTTCTCTGTTCTTATCTTTTTCGCAGTTGAGTCCTCAGACCTGCTTGGCAGTCCTCAAGCGCATCAGCCCACACTGCCTTCCAGGCTCACACTCAAGAGCTTCTGCGCTTCCACTGCGAATTCCATCGGCAGCTCGCGGAACACTTGTTTGCAGAAACCGTTGACGATCATGGAAACTGCGTCCTCGGTCTTCAAGCCGCGCTGCTGCAGATAGAAGAGCTGATCTTCGCCAATCTTTGAGGTCGAGGCCTCATGCTCCATGCGGGAACTGGAGTTCTTCACCTCGATATAGGGAAATGTGTGAGCCCCGCATTGATCGCCGATCAGCAGCGAATCGCATTGCGTGTAATTGCGGGCATGCGAAGCGCCTTTCATGATTTTGACCATGCCTCGGTAAGTATTCTGTCCGTGACCGGCCGAGATACCCTTCGAGACGATTGTGCTGGTCGTGTTTTTTCCCAGGTGGATCATTTTGGTGCCGGTGTCTGCCTGCTGATAATTATTGGTGAGCGCGACGGAATAAAATTCACCAACTGCGTTATCTCCCTGCAGAATGCAGCTCGGGTATTTCCAGGTGATCGCCGATCCAGTCTCGACCTGCGTCCAGGAGATTTTGGAGTTCATCCCGGCGCACTTGCCCCGCTTGGTGACGAAGTTGTAGATCCCGCCCCGTCCCTGTTTATCGCCGGGATACCAGTTCTGCACCGTCGAGTACTTGATTTGTGCATTATCGAACGCCACCAATTCCACAACCGCTGCATGCAGCTGATTTTCATCACGGATTGGCGCGGTGCAGCCTTCGAGATAACTCACGTACGCGCCTTCGTCAGCGACAATCAGCGTGCGCTCGAATTGCCCCGTTTCCGCCGCGTTGATGCGGAAGTACGTGGAAAGCTCCATCGGACACCGCACTCCCTTGGGCACATACACAAAGGAACCGTCGGTGAATACGGCTGCGTTCAGAGCGGCGAAAAAATTGTCGGTGTAGGGAACCACCGATCCAAGATACTTCTGCACCAGTTCGGGATGCTGTTGTACAGCCTCGGAAAAAGAACAGAAGATCACTCCAAGTTCCGCCAGCTTCGCCTTGAATGTTGTGGCTACGGACACGCTGTCGAAGACCGCGTCCACGGCGACGCCGGCCAACATCTTCTGCTCCGCCAGAGGAATGCCAAGTTTTTCATAGGTGCGAAGAATCTCAGGATCGACTTCATCCAGACTTTGGAGACCCGCTTTCTTTTTGGGGGCGGAGTAATAAACGATGCCCTGGTAATCGATAGGCCCGTATTTAATGTTGGCCCACTTCGGCTCGGCTTCCGATTTTTCGAGCGATGCCCAATGGCGATACGCCTTCAGCCGCCACTCCAGCATGAACTGCGGTTCTTCCTTTTTCGCCGAAATGGTGCGGATAATCTCCTCGTTCAAACCCTTGGGGACACGATCGTCTTCCACCTCGGTCACGAAACCCCATTTGTATTCCCGCTCCGCCAGATTGCGGATTGTGTCGACATTTGTGCTCATTGCATTCTCCCAATTTCGGCGACGATCGGCAGTCGATTGCCTCTGCTATCCCGAATCGCTGTCAGTTCAAGCGGCCGCGTCAGGTCAGACAGCATGACTCGTTCCAGAGCTCCCCGAATGGCTTGACTGATAATTCGCTGGTTGTCCCGGACTGGACAAGAGGGCTCGAGATTGCAAACGTCGGATGTTTCAGAACTGCATTGCGTCAGCCCCAGCGGACCTTCCATCGCCGAAATGATGTCAGTCAGGCGGATGAGTTCTGGACTGCGAGCCAATACATATCCACCCTTAACGCCGCGATGCGATCTCAACAGCCCACTCCGCAACAGCACACGCAGAAGTTTTCCCACCGTGGGCATTGGCAGATGACATTCTTCGGATAGTTCTCGCGCCGTGTGCCACTTTGTGATCGGAGCGCGAGCCATCTGCGACATCAGCAGGACCGCATAATCCGTCAATTTACCCAGTCGAATCATCTCTAAGATAAAGAAAACCCGGTATTTCCGGCGGTGCCATGAAACCGTACTAATTCAGTCTACTTTTATCTTACGACTTTCCGAACGGACTAGCAACCGCACACCTCTCTGTTGGGATCAACTACGCTATCTTCGCACCCACCACTTCGATGCTTTGTCCGGTGCTCTCAGATGCAAGAAAATAGCACGAACCTCTTTGGACATCCTGGATCGCCTGGTCTTGGATTCGTGACGCTTGCGATCTCGCACCGAGCCAATTGGACCGCTCTGCAGCCTTTGCCCTGAGCGAGTGCTGATATACTGCGCGATCAACAAAATTCAACTCATTTCTGGCGTAAGACCTTTCAGGAGAAAACTGGTGCGGGCGGCAAAACTCGGCATCGTTCTGATCTCAGTATTCGCGATGCACAGGTCGGTCGTGGTATCGCAACAGAATTCGCAGGCGGCCGCGAAGCCAATTCTTACGTTTAACGAGGTTATGATTCCCGTCCGCGATGGCGTGCACCTGCAGACAGTGATTATGACGCCGGAGGATCAGCGAGAGCCGCTACCGATCCTATTTCGCAGGACGCCCTACGGAGTTCCGGCGAAAGCTCCGGAGCAGATGCCGGCTTCGTGGAAAGAACTGGCGGCGGATGGCTACATCTTCGTGATTCAGAATCTGCGCGGCCGCTTCAAGTCGGAAGGGGTGTTCAACCTTTCATCCTGGGTAGACCTGAAAGATCCCAAGGCGACGAATGAAACTACCGATGCCTACGACTCGATCGAATGGCTGGTAAAAAATGTTCCCAACAACAATGGAAAAGTGGGAATGTACGGCGTTTCGTATGACGGGCTGACCACGGCGCTCACGCTCCTGCATCCGCATCCCGCGCTGAAGGCGATCAGTGAACAGGCGTCGCCTGTAGATCAGTGGATGAATGATGATGACCATCGTTATGGCGCGTTGCGCGAGAGCTACAACTTTGAATACGCCGTCATGGAGCAATCGGACAAGAACCAGAACAAGCATTTCGAGTTTGGGACGTACGACACGTACGAGTGGTATCTCGAAGTTGGGCCAGTCTCCAATTTGGACGCGGAATATCTTCACGGCTCCATTCCCTACTGGAATTCAAATATCGAGCATCCGGATTATGACGAGTTCTGGAAGAAGGAAGCCTGGGTGCTTCAACTGCACGCATCGACCGTGCCGAATTTGAATGTTGCCGGATTTTGGGATCAGGAAGATCCCTGGGGACCATGGCAGATCTTCGGTCACGCGGAGGAGAACGATCCGGACCATACCAATTTCATCGTTGCCGGGCCATGGTTTCATGGCGAATGGCAGACTCCGAAAGGCGAGTCGATCGGGATTATTCCATTCGGCGGACACGAGACCGCAAGAGAATTTCGCGAACAAATTGAAGCCCCGTTTTTCCGCTATTACCTGCATGGATCGGGCGAGAAGCCGAACTGGCAGGCTAGTACATTTCAGAGCGGATCGAATACTTGGCACACGTACAAAACCTGGCCGCCGGCTGAGGCCAAGCCGACGAAACTTTATCTGCACGCCGACGGAACGCTGTCGTTTAGCGCTCCCGCCGTGGCGGAGAGAGGCAAGCCATATCGCGAATATGTTTCCGATCCGGCCAAACCGGTGCCGTACCGACAGCGTCCGATTTCGCCGACATATCCCGGAGGCGACTGGCGCACCTGGGAAGTGGCGGATCAGCGGTTCGTCGACAATCGCTCCGATGTCCTTACCTTCAAGAGCGAGCCGCTCGATCACGACGTCACCGTAACGGGTCCGATTGCTGCCAATCTTGTTGCCTCTACCTCCGGGAGTGACAGCGATTTCGTGGTCAAGTTGATTGACGTGTATCCAGAGAACGCACAAAAGAATGACTGGGATCAGGAAACCGGTCCCAAGCCCGGGCAGTATGCCCAATCATTGAACGGCTACGAATTGCCGATTGCGATGGAAGTTCGGCGCGGACGCTATCTGGAGAGCTTCGAGAAACCACATGCACTGCCCCCAAACAAGCCAACGCAGTGGAAGATTCCTCTACGCGACCATGACCATGTATTTCTGAAAGGGCACCGCATCATGGTGCAGGTACAGTCGACGTGGTTCCCGGTCATCGATCGCAATCCCCAGAATTTTGTGTCCAGTATCTACAAGGCGACCGCGGCAGATTTCGGGCCCGCGACCCAGCGCGTGTATTGTTCGGCGACAATGCCATCCTATATTGTCTTGCCGGTAATACCATAAGTCGTGATTCGACGAGGCGCCTCTCTACCTGGCCCTACGGCGAACCCAGTGACGCACCAATTCGTACTCGGGCACGGCCGTTGGGCGAGCCTTGAAAACTTTTATCAGACCGCGTCGCTTCAATTGCCGAATAGCCTTCTGCACGGCAGATTTGGAAAGGCCTGTCCCTTCCGAGAGTTGTTGCAGGCTCAGGGCCACGCGTTTTTGTTCCTCGCGATAGAGCCTTGTCCAAAGAATGATATAAACCAGGAAAGCTGTTGGGGCCCGATCGTGGCCGGTCAGATCTGGCAGGAGCACGTCAATGACGTATTCGTCAATCGCAATATGCTGCATCGCACTATAGCGTAGCACACCATAGTCCCCTTGCCACGTGCATCTCGGTGCTTCAATAATCGATTGGAGGCACCGTGAATATGATTCGAGGAGTTAAGTTCGCCAGTATTCCAGTTACGGATCAAGATCGTGCGCTAGCTTTCTACACCGAGAAACTGGGGCTCCGGCTGCTTACGGATCAGCCCTTTGATGAGAAACAACGTTGGATTGAGCTGGGAATTTCGGGAGCGGAAACACGCATTGTACTCTTCCGCTTTGACCACGGCCTCCAACCAGGTACAAAGATGAACATCACCTTCTGGACTGACGACGTCGAAAAGACCGTTCGTGAACTTGAAAGTAAAGGAGTGGAGTTTGTGATGAGACCGCAAAGAGCGGATTGGGGCACCGCTGCCATTTTCAAAGACATCGATGGCAATACGTTTGTCCTCGGTTCGAAGTAAATCCTGGAAAGGAGAGTTACGAATGCGATCTGTTTCGGCGGTGTTTGCCGGCTACCTCATTTTCGCCGGATCAGCAGTTCTTTTCTTCCGGCTGGCAAATGTTGACCCGCACTCGCCGGCTGCCGTGGGTTTCGAGGCGCTGACAATAGCCTATGGTCTTGCCTTTGCCTTGCTGGCTGGATTTGTCGCCGGTAAAATTGCGCGCCGAAAAGATCTAGTCTGTGGAATCGGGCTGGCGCTCGTGATCGCTCTGGGCGCGTTTATTTCAATGATCGCCCGCCCCGGTGCGGGGGCCCTGTGGACCCAGACCGCCGCTCTGCTGCTGTTTGCACCAGCGTCGCTCGGAGGAGATTGGATTCGTCGAAAAAGGCGCACCGGGTAAACTCACTCGCGTTAGGGGTGAATCTGTGGACCGCGCCTTCGTCCGAGCTGGAATCCGACTACAAAACGAATCCTCGCAGGATGCCTCATCCGCAACGGCGATAACCAGGTTGTTGTGGCTTTGGCATGCGCCGGGCATCCCACCGATCGTTTGGGTTGCGTATAACCTAGCTGAAGGACTGCACCGCTTGATCATCATCTTCGAAAATCTCAAACAGGTGGTGAACACAAACCAGGCGTAAGGTCTGTATTGCGAACTTGGACGGACGCACCAGCTTCAGGCTCCCACCTTTCTCCTTCGTCAGTGCCAGGAATCGAACCAGCAAGCCAATGCCGCTGGAATCAATCATCCGGACGTCCTCTAAGTTCAGAACGATACGGTTGTCTCCCTTCTGTACAGCCGGCTCGATTAAGCCGCGTAAATCGTCAACTGCCTGGCCAATGCGCAGGGCTCCGTGGAGTTGGATTACCTGCACATCAGATACTTTGCGAACGGCGATTTCCAAACCTTCCTCCGGCAGGGCTACGTCTCGAGGCCGAGAACACGATTCGGCGCTGCTAAAGTTACGGGAAGCCTTTCGATTTTGCAAGCCGGTCTTTGGGCGATTTGTGCAGGCGAGTGTCCTGCGCAATGGCGGAAGGTGAAAAATTCACCCCCTAGCGTCGAGAATTTTCCTATAATTCCAACCGTCTGCAGGAGGCATCAGATGCGAAATACGACTGCCGGCCCCTCGCGGAAAAGCATCGCCGTCATCAGCAACGATCCGCTCGTATCTTCCCAGGTTGAGGCTCACCTTTCCGAACTCGACCTTAAAATTTTGCGGACGTGGCAGGAAACCGCGCTCCTGAAGAAGCTGGCTCCAGACGCGATACTCGTGGATATCGATACCGTCGGTCAGACCAGTGAGGAAGGCGCGATCGCGTTAGCCGAGTTGCGAAACCGTGATCCGGATGTCGTACTGGGCGCGCTGACTCGGTCGAGTAGCCGAAGTGTTCGCGACAAAGCGCTCGAGGCGAACGTGGACGAATATTTCGTCGCTCCCTTCCATTTTGGAGAAATTCGGATCATCGTCGGGCGGTTGCTGGCAAAACGACAGGCCGAGATCGAGTACCGCGAGCAACAGCAAAATGAGGCGCAGAGGCAATCGTTCGCAGAACTCATTGGCTCCAGTGAACCCATGCTGCGCATGTATGAGGCCATTCGCCGGGTCGCCGAGAGCAGCAGTACGGTCCTGATTCGAGGCGAAAGTGGAAGCGGCAAGGAGTTGGTGGCTCGCGCCGTTGTTTCCCGCGGAAGCCGGGCCGAGAAGCCTTTTGTCAGCATCAATTGCGCGGCGTTGCCTGAAAATTTGATTGAAACTGAGCTATTTGGCCATGAGAAGGGCGCTTTCACTGACGCAAAAGTGGCTCGGCCTGGACACATCGAACTGGCAAACACGGGCACGCTCTTTCTCGACGAGATCGCTACGCTGGGCCTCGGCTTGCAGTCCAAGTTGCTCCGCGTGCTCGAGGACCGCGCCGTTACCCGCATCGGCGGAAAAATACCACGCAAAATCGATTTCCGCTTGTTAGCCGCCACAAACGAAGATCTGGAGAAGATGGTAGAAACCGGCCGGTTCCGGGAAGATCTTTACTACCGCATCAACGTGGTGCCAATCACGGTACCGCCATTGCGGGAACGAAAGAGCGACTTGCCCCTGCTTGTCGATCATTTCCTACGTTTTTATTGTCGCGAGAATGGAAAGCCGATTAAGCAAATCGAACCCGACGCTTTGGGCGTGATGGAAGATTATGACTGGCCGGGAAACGTGCGGCAGCTTCAAAATGTGATTCAGCGAATGGTTTTAATGAATGATGGCCTCGCCATCGGAATGAAAGATCTGCCGCAACAACTGCTGCTCGCCAGCAATGCCAGCCAGGAGGCGATTCTGATTCCCGAGGGAGGGATTGACTTCGATGCCGAAATGGAGAGGCTTGAGCTCGCATACCTGACAGCCGCGCTGAATCGTACGGCCGGTAGGAAAAGCGCCGCGGCTGCCCTGCTTCGAATTGACCCGCAACGAATGAAATATCTTTGCCGAAAGCGGCGTCTGTGATCTCATTGTGGGTTAAATATTAACCTTAGAGTGGTTAATTATTAACCAATCTCGCCCTCAATCTGTGAGATTGAGCGTCGCAGCGCATCGCTCGCCGGCGCAAATCATTGATTCTTCGCGAGGCTACTGCCCTTTTGCGATAGATTGGGGTTTGGCATGTAGCTTGCTTAATCTAGCGATCGTACCGCAAGCTGACAAACCAACTCCGGAGAGAGCTCACGATGGCAATCCAAAAGAAAACTTTGATCGGCAACACGATTAAAAAATCTACACCGGCCGTATCACAGACCGAAAGCGCTGGCATCACGAAGGTAGCTCCTACCCGTCTGGCCACGACTCGCGTAGCCGCCGCTAAAGTCACGATTGCGAAAGTGGCTGCCACCAAGGTGGCCGCTACCCGCGTTGCCGCCACTAAAGTTGCTGCGACTCGCATTGCTGCCACTCGCGTGGCCGCCACCAAGGTTGCCGCAAATATAAAGTAAGCAAGCTTTTTGGGGGAGGTGCCGCAATTGCTTGGGGCTCTGGACCGCGCGCAGGCGCGGTCCTCGCTTTTTGGCGCAGGTTCGTCCTACCAGACTCTTCGATCAACAAGATCGCGCGTGAAAGTCCATGCAAATCTCGCGATGCTGTCGCGACGTACCAGGATTTTTGCCGTGCCGGTCATTCCCTCTCTGAGGTCCCCCGGGTTCGGTAATAAAACCGTTCCTACGTAGTAGAGAGGCGCGGTGATGCCTTTCAGCTGATCCCTGGATACGAGGCCCGGCTCAATCTCGGTTGCTGAAGGCGTAATTGTCAGGAGAATCGCGGTAAATGGCAGGACGCGGG
>JASHPL010000206.1 GCA_030038125.1 Candidatus Sulfotelmatobacter sp. | reverse complement strand
GCGAGAACTTCACGCAACGTCGAACTTTGGCCGATAATTCCTTCAAACCCTAATTCCGCCTGAATCTCCTGTTGCAGATAGGATTTCTCGCGAATGAGCGTTTCTTTCGCCTTCTGCAGACTGTCAGCCAGTTCTCGCAGGCGCGCGATGTCGATGGAGGCGCCCGTGATTCCAACAATGTTGCGTTGCGCGTCGAGTAGAGGCTCAACGCTCATATCAAAAGAAGAGCTCTTGCCGTTGTACGAGATGGTCACTTCTTCCCGCACGCTGGCTCCCGTCTCCAAAACGTTCTGTTTCAAGCCGCGTAAGCGGCGAGCTTTGTCGATGCCGAGAATTTCATCGTCGTTCTTACCGAGGATTTCCTGCTGCCAGCAGAATTGCGGATTGTAGATCCACGTGTAACGCAGCTCTCGATCCTGGTTGAAAACTGTGATGGGAGAATCCTTCAGCGCAACGCGAAAGCGTTCTTCACTTTGGCGCACAAGCTCCTCGATCCTCTTGCGCTCGCTGATATCGCGGAGGACGGCCTGCAACCTCCCGTCGGGAAGCTTTCTGGCGTACACCTCGCCGGCGAAGAATGAGCCATCCTTCCGCCGGAATTTCCACTCGCTGCGGACAATCTGTCCTCCTGTCAGCGCCCCTACTTCGACCGGGACCCGCTCGACTTCTTCGGCCGCGACCAAGTCGGAGATGTTGCGCTCTAGAATTTCCTCGCGCGTGTAGCCAAGCATTTCCACACCTGCCGAATTCACATCGAAATACTTCCCCTCTGCGTCAGCAATAAATATGCCGTCCGGAGCCTGTTCCACGAGAATGCGAAAATGTTCTTCACGCTCGCGCAGCGCGTCTTCGGCCTGCTTGCTCTCGCTGATATCGATCACCGTTGCCTGCACCACCGTCCTGCCGCCGCGCGAAAGTACAACGCAGTTCAAGACAACCCACATGAGCGAACCATCCTTGCGCTTCAGCGCCATTTCCCGGCTGAAGAATCCGCCCTTTTGCTCCAGTTCGCGCACGAGCGGATCTCGGTCCGCGGGCCGATAGTAAAACTCGATCGTCCTCCGGCCGTGAACTTCCTCCGCGGTGTCATAGCCCAGCATTCGTGCCCAGGCATCGTTGCATTCCAGCACATCTCCATTCAGGGTTGAGATCACAACCCCCGCAAGATTTTTCTCGAACAGTACGCGGTATTCTTGCTCTGAGCTGCGCAGTGCCTCCTCCGCCTGCTTTCGCTGCGTCACGTCCTGCAAAATGCAGACAACCCGGTCCACGCCTCTTGCTCCATCAATTGGCAAATAGGAAATCAGAAGATTTCGTTTGCCCAGAACGGGGTAGGAGCATTTCATCTCGAATTGCACAGCGTTGCCGCGGAAAGCCTCATCCAGCTTCTCCTTCACGTGGGCGCGAAAGGCTTCCGGATTCAGTATGTCTTCCGCTCTCTGCCCAATGACTTGTTGTTGCGTCAGGTCGTGATATTGAAGGAACGATCGATTTGCAATCACGTAGCGCTGATCGCGATCGACGACTCCGATCATTTCGCTCAAACCTTCGATGGCTCTCTCAAACTCCTCCAGTCGACCAGCTCGCCGCCGGGAAATCTCAGCGAGACCGCTGATCGCCATGCCTACGCAAACAAAGAGGGCCAGTCCTACAATGTCTTTCGGATGCTCGTTCAGGGACGAACTGGAAGGCGTCAGAAAAAAGCTTCCCGCCAGAACGGCACACGCTACCGTGGCGAAGATCCCCGGCCCAAGTCCCGCGACGAGCGTGACCAGCATAACTGCTGGATAAAAGAGGGTGAAAGGCGCCTTGAGGCCAGCGTACAGCCCGAGCGCATACCGCAGCGTCGTAGCAGCCAGCACGGCGCCAACCGCGAAGCCATAGCGCCTCGGATGCGTATAGAACCACCGCGAAAGTTTTTCCGCGCTTTCTCTGAGTCCACGGATGCTCACGACCACTCCTGATTCAGGAAATTTCTCAGGCACTTCGCACTCTCAGACCGAGTGCTCTCCATTTGTGCTCTGTTTTGCGAATCTGTGCAGGGGGCGGGCCTGACGCGGTCCCAGGATTATGGCACGCGAGATTCCGAATCAGTGACCAAAATCACGAATGATAGTGACTGTTACAAAAACGGAACAGAGGCAACACTTTCCAGCAACTAAATCGATTCTTGCCGCTCCAACGGGAGTAGGGCACTGGTTGGCTTTGTTACGAAATCCGGACAAAAATCGCCTGACACCGTAACCGCGGTGAACATCTGAAGGCGAAAATGTCGCTGTACGACTTCCTAATCCTTCACAGCTTTATCGGTGATGTCCAATCCTTTGTCGATAATCGTGAAAGCCTCCCGCAGTTGCTGCTCGCTAATGCACAAAGGAGGATTCGTGAAGAAAGTATTCCAGCGCACGAACGTGTAGAGCCCTTGCTCTCGGAAAAATTTGCCTAAAGCGACCATCTCGTCGGATGTTCCGTTGAATGGCGCCATCGGCTGGCGCGTCTTGCGGCTGCGCACGAGTTCGAAGATTCCGAACAAACCAATCGACCGCACGGCGCCGACCGACGGATGTTTCCCCTGCATTTCGCCGCCGAGTTGTTTCAGGATTGCGCCCATTTTCTTCGCGTTTTCGATCAGTTTGTCTTGCTCGTATACGCGAATCGTGGCTAACGCGGCCGCGCAGCCCATGGGATGGGAGTTGTACGTCAGACCACCGTAGAAAACTTTGTCCTGAAAATGTTGCGCGATGTGATGCCGCATTCCGACTGCGCCGAGCGCAATATAGCTGGAAGTTAAGCCCTTGGCCATCGAGATCAGGTCAGGGACGACTTTCCAGTGATCGACGGCAAACCATTCACCCGTGCGGCCAAAGCCGGCCATGACTTCGTCGGCGATCATCAAGATGCCGTACTTGTCGCAGATTTTTCGCACACCCTGCAAGTAGCCATCGGGCGGAATGAGAATGCCATTCGTGCCAACCACAGTTTCGAGAATGAACGCAGCGATGGTCTGCGGACCCTCAAGCTGAATCGTTTCCTCTATGTTCGCGAGAGAGCTCTCGGCCGACTCCCATCCACGCTCGATGCCGTGATACGGGTCGAGCACGTGCACCACGCCGGGAATGCCCGGCTCGGCAGGCCAGCGGCGCGGGTCGCCGGTCAGAGTAATGCTGCCCGCCGTTGCGCCATGATATGAGCGATAGCGGGCCATGATTTTTGGACGTCCGGTGAAAAAGCGCGCGATCTTGATGGCGTTTTCGTTGGCTTCCGCGCCCCCGTTGGTGAAGAAGAAAGTGTCAATGTCGCCGGGCGTGATCTGCGCAAGTTTGGCGCCCAGACGCGCACGCGGCTCCGTCGCCATGAATGGATTGGCATAGCACAGCGTTTCCGCTTGCTCCTTGATGGCGTTGATCACACGCTCATCGCCGTGACCAATGTTGACCGACATCAACTGACTGTTGAAGTCGATGAAGCGCTTCCCTTCCGGAGTCCAGAAATAAATGCCTTTTGCTTTGGCAACTGGAATCGGATCGACTTTGGATTGGGCCGACCACTCAAATAGAGTGTGCTTCTTGGTGAGATCAACGATTTCCTGGCCAGTCAGGGTGGGACTTTCAATTGCAGTAGTCATAATGTCCTCATGAATGCTCAATCGCGATCGATTTACCGGGGCGCAGCGGGAATGACTCCTTTTTCCCTCGCCGCGTCGGCGCCTCCGCGGTGAACTAAAATTTGCGGCTGTGCTCCTTGGCCCAGCGTTCTATCACGACTTTCTTGTCGGTGTAGAACTCGATGGCGTCCCTTCCCTGGCCATGCAGGTCGCCGAAAAAGCTGTTCTTCCATCCGCTGAAGGGGAAATAGGCCATGGGTGCGGCAACTCCGATATTGATACCGATGTTTCCCGCAGGAGCTTCGTAGCGGAAACGGCGCGCCGCCGACCCGCTCGAAGTAAACAGCGAGGCCTGATTTCCGTACGCACTGTGTTCAAGAAAATTCAAAGCCTCGTCCAGATTGTCGGCATGAATGAGGCTGAGCACCGGGCCGAAGATCTCGGTATCGGCCAGTTCGCTGCCTGCAGGCACTCCATCCAGAATCGTCGGCTTCACGAAGTTTCCGGATTCGTGCTTTGGAATTTTGGCGTTGCGTCCATCGAGCAGGACTTTCGCTCCCTGCTTTTCCCCAACCCCGATCAGAGATTCGATGCGTTGCCTGCTCTGCGGCGTAATCACCGGTCCCATTTGCACGCTGTCTTCGAGGCCGTTGCCGACCTTAAGCTTTGCCGCGGCATCGGCGATGGAATCACTGAAAGTTTTCTGCGCTTCTCCGATGGTGACTGCGACAGAAACAGCGAGACAGCGCTGGCCGGCACATCCGAAAGCGCTATCACTGATAATCTGCGTGGCCATCGGCATATCGGCATCGGGAAGAACGATGACATGATTTTTCGCTCCCCCCTGACATTGGCAACGCTTCCCTTTCTCAGCCGAGCGAGCATAGATGTAACGGGCTACCGGCGTCGATCCCACAAAACTGATGGCGCGCACCTTGGGATGATCAATCAGCGCATCGACAGCGGCCTTGCTGCCGTTCACAAGATTGACCACTCCTTTCGGCAGGCCGGTTTTACCCATTAGCTCGTAGATATAGCGCATCGTCAGCGGCACGCGCTCGCTGGGCTTGATGATGAAGGTGTTTCCGGTGGCGATCGCATATGGCAAGTACCAGAATGCGATCATGCCGGGAAAATTGAAGGGCACGATCGCCGCCACAACTCCGAGCGGCTGTCGGATCATGATCTCGTCGATGCCGCGCGCAACATCTTCGAGATTGTATCCCTGCATCATCATGGGAATGCCGCAGGCAACTTCGACATTCTCGATGGCGCGGCGCATCTCGGCCTTCGCCTCGGCAAGAGTCTTGCCATTTTCCATCGTGATAATGCGCGCGATCTCGTCGATGTGCTCCTCCAGCAACATCTTCAGCTTGAATAGCGGCTGGATGCGGTCTTCCGGAGGCGTGCGGCGCCATTCGGGAAAAACGGCACTTGCGGCTTCCACGGCAGCATTGACGTCTGCCGCCTCGGCTAACGGCACGCTAGCCAGAATTTCGCCGGTTGCTGGATTCACGACATCGCGCCATTCCGACGCGTGGGAATCTGCCCATTGGCCATTGACGTAATTTGTGAGACGTGTGATGGGTGGTGCGGCTACGCTCATGATGAAACCTCGGGAACAATGTCCGGAAGCCCGACGAAAGTAGGTTAGCCCAACCCCGAACCGTTCGGGCTTCGCGCGGTGAATTTATGCTCTTCGCGCGCACCTGCCGCGCGCGCTCAGGATTACAACAATTATTACACCAACTGTGCTACCGCGCCTTTGTGTTCGCACGCGGTCGCAATGCCGGATTCGAGAACGTCCAGCGCTTCATCGAACTGTTCGTCCGAGATTACCAGCGGCACGAGCACACGAATCACGTTGCTATAGGAGCCCGCAGTAATGGTAATCAGTCCGTGCTGGTAGCAGTACTGCGTGATCTTCTTGGTTTCTTCGGGAGCAGGCGCCTTTGTCTCCTGGGACTGCACCAGTTCGACGGCTTGCATCCCTCCCAGGCCGCGGACATCTCCGATTATCGGCCAGCGGCGTTGCCATTCCCGGGCGCGGCGCTGGAAGCGATCCCCCAACTCGTTGGCGCGAACCAGCAGATTCTCGCGCTCAAACAGGTCGATTACAGCCAAGGCGGCTGCGCAGGAAAGCGGATTGCCCGCGAAGGTTCCGCCCAGGCCGCCCACGCCGGGTGCATCCATAACTTCAGCCCGGCCGGTGACTGCGGCCAGCGGCAATCCCCCGCCCAGAGATTTTGCCGTCACAATCAAATCGGGCTCGATGCCATAACGCTCACAGGCAAACAGGGCTCCCGTACGTCCGAAACCGGATTGCACTTCATCGGCGATAAACAGGACGCCGTGCTTGTGGCAGAGATCGACAAGAACCTTGAAGTAATCCAGCGGAGGGACGACGAATCCACCTTCACCGAGCACCGGTTCGGCGATTACGGCCGCCACTTCTTCCTGGGCAACCACGCGCTTGAAAGTATCTTCGAGATGGCGCGCGCAATACAGATCGCACGACGGATACTTCAGTGAATAGGAGCAGCGATAGCAGTAGGCAAACGGAACGCGATAAACCTCGCTCGGGAATGGCGCGAATCCGGCCTTGTAGGGATGCGTCTTGCTGGTAAGAGCCAGCGTCATCATGGTCCGGCCATGGAAGGCGTCTTCGAAGGCAATGATGGCCGGACGTTTTGTGTAGGCGCGGGCAATCTTTACGGCGTTCTCCACAGCCTCGGCCCCGCTGTTGACGAAGATGGTTTTCTTCGCGAACTTGCCCGGCGTGATTTCATTCATGCGTTCCGCCAGCCGAATGTAACTTTCGTACGGCGTGACTTGCACACAGGTGTGAAGAAAGTGCTCGAGTTGATCTTTGACGGCATCGAGGACTTCGTCACGGCGATGGCCGACGTTGAGGCAGCCGATACCACCGGCAAAATCGAGATAACGGTTGCCGTCAACATCTTCCAGCCATGCGTCTTTCGCTCTGGCGACGTAAATCGGCGTACCGTGAGAAAGCCCGCGTGGCACGGCTTTGGCCCGGCGCTCTCCCAGAGCCTTCGATTTCGGGCCCGGTATGGGTGTGCGGAGTTGAATGGTCGACATCTTAAGTCTCAGCTCTCGGTTCTCAGTTTCTTCTCGATCGTTGTCGTTTTTCGCGACTCGTGACGCGCGGCCCGGAACTCGCATCAGTACCACGCTATGGGCGCTTCATTCAAATTAATGTGCACCTGCTTGGTTTCGAGATATTCCTCGATTCCCCACGGCCCAAGCTCGCGACCAAAGCCCGACTGCTTGAATCCGCCCCAGGGCGCTTCGACATAGGTCGGTTGCATGTGATTCACCCACACGATGCCAGCACGTAAACCTTTGACCGCGCGCATGGCTTTGAAGATGTCGCGCGTCCAGACGGCGGCGGCAAGGCCGTAGGGAGAATCATTGGCGATCTCCAGCGCGTCTTTCTCATCATCGAACGGAATTACGGCGGCGACCGGGCCAAAAATTTCTTCCCGCGCAATGCGAGCGCTGTTCGCGACATCGTAGAAAATCGTCGGCTGAACGTAATAGCCTTTGGCGATTTTTTCCGGACGCCCACCCCCGGAAGCCAGCCTGGCTTCTTTCTTGCCGATAGCAAGGTATTCATTGACTCGATCGTATTGTTCCTTGCTGACCAGCGGCCCCATCTTGGTTTCGCGTTCGAGTGGCGGACCAAGCTTGATTTTCTTCGCCTTCTCCGTCATCGCTTCAACAAAATTCTTATAGATCGATTTCTGCACGAGAATGCGGCTGCCGGCTGAGCAAACCTCGCCTTGATTGATGAATACGCCGAACAGTGCGCCATCGATTGCAGCTTCGAAATCGGCATCGGCGAAAAAGATGTTCGGCGACTTGCCGCCCAGTTCGAGAGTGACCCGTTTCACCGTGTCAGCGGCTTGCTTGACGATGATCTTGCCCACAGCCGCGCTGCCGGTGAATGCGATCTTATTCACATCCGGATGCTGAACCAGCGGCGCCCCGCAGGTTTCACCGAAACCGGTCACAATGTTGACCACGCCCGGCGGCAGGCCACATTCGGCGAAATATTTCGCCAATTCGAGTGCGGTCAGCGGAGTTTGCTCGGCTGGCTTCAGAACGCAGGTGCATCCGGCAGCGATGGCGGGTGCCAGCTTCCAGGCTGCCATGAGCAACGGATAATTCCACGGAATGATCTGTCCAGCGACGCCGACCGGCTCTTTCAGCGAAAGCGACAAAGCGTTGTCGGGAACGGGATTAACCGTGCCGCTGATTTTCGTGGCCAGGCCGCCATAGTATTCGAAGCAGGTCGCGACGTCGTTGAGATCGAATTCCGCTTCGACGATCGGTTTGCCAGTATTGCGGCATTCCAGTTCGGCGAGCGCAGCAAGATTCTGCCTGACTTTGTCGGCGAGCCGGAACAGTACTCGTCCGCGCTCCTGCGCGGTCGTGCTTGCCCAAGGCCCTTCTTCAAAAGCCGCCTTGGCCGCGGCAACTGCGCGGTTTACGTCTTCGGCATTGCTGTCCGGAACCTGGGCAATCACATCTTCGGTCGAAGGATCGTAAACGGGAAAGGTCTTGCCCGATTGGCTGGCGACCCACTCGCCATTGATGAACATCTGGTAGGTCTTGACTTCGGTTTGAACTCCGCTGGGCATCGCGGCCCTCCTGCGGGGCGAATGCCCCGAATTTCCGTATCTCTACTCGGCACGGCTGCAGTCGTGCCCTATAACACGAGCTTCGCTCGCGGGACGGACGAGGGCGTCCCTCCCGGCATGAATCCTACCGGCGAACTTCGCTCGCCCGGCCGGTCACCTGCTCCGTTTCCACATCACCTATCTCTTCCCGGTACTGCCTCGGCGCTTTCCGCCGCCCGTACACGAAGAAGAAAAACGCGGCGAGTCCGATGAAAAATACCGTACCGCCGACCATCCACAATTCATACTGCCAAAGTGACGTGATCTGCTGCGCCGGGAAAAATACCAATGCGATGCCGAGAATCGTTGTCAGCAGTCCGCTCAGTCCAGCTGCAAACATCGCGCTTCTGCCGTATTGGCCGCGCGGGGACGATTCTGTCACCGCAAATTTCACCAGTGCGGCAAACATGTAGACGAACGGCACCAGCTGCAACACAACGGCGAGCGAGAGCATTTTCTGAAACGTCTCCTGCACGCCCGCGCCGGCAAAGTTTAGAACCACCAGAATTGCGGAGACAATCCCCTGCACGATCAACGCCGCGTCAGGAGTGGCATAGCGCGCATGCACGTGGCCCAGCCACGACGGCATGTAAGAATCAAGCCCAGCGACGAAAGGAATCCGGGCCGAGCCGCCCATCCACGCCGAGCCGATCCCCGCAATAGAGAGGCTGAGCATGAGCGCGAATGGAATCGTGATCCAACTCCAACCGACTTGCCCGGCCATGTGCGTGACTGCCTGGACAATCCCTTGCAGCACGTTGACGTTTTTCCCGATTGCAAACAGCAGCGTGAGCGTCGCACCAATATAAAGAGCTCCCGAAAGCACGCCTCCCAAAGCGACGGCGCCAGGCAGGGTCCGCCGCGGATCCTTAATTTCGTCGCCCATTACAGAAGCAAGTTCGAGCCCCACCAATCCGAAACAGATCACGCCAAAGGAATTCAAGACAAATTTTGGATTGGACGGAATCTTGAAATCCGCCGCCGTAATCGTGGTGCCGAAGCGCAACCAGATCACAATCCCCAGCCCGATCAGGACAGCCGCGGCGATGAAGGTTCCGATCGCGCCCAGATTGTTGATCCACTTGCCCACGCCCAGACCCCAGATATTGAACAGGGTAAGCAGCGCGAGAAGGCCGAGCGATGCAATCGAGGCAAAAAGCTTGTTATCGGCCAAGGCGTGGTGCGAAGGTCCCAGCACATAGACCGACACGCCGACGAAATACAGCATCACCGTGGGCACATACAGCATGTTGTTGGTCCAATAGCACCAGCCCGACAGGAATCCGTGGAAATCGCCGAAGACTTCCTTCGCCCACAAATAAACCCCGCCCTCGCCGGGATAGCGATGCGCCAGTTCGATAACGGCGATACCCTGCGGCCAGAAAAATAGAAGAAGGGATATGGTCCAGAGCCACACAGTGACGCCGCCGTTGGCCGCGATCGACGGAACCACATTCAAGTTGAAAACAGCGACGACAAACAGCAACACCAGATCGCGGCGTCCGAGAGCGCGGATCAGGTGGGGCTGAACGACGGATTGTGGAGTGCTGGACAAGTCGTGGTTGTGGACAGTGTTTCGTGGTTAGTGGCTAGGTTCGAGGGGTCAACGAACTGACCACTGACCACTGATCACTAGCCACTAAGCACTGTGTTCTTAATGTGCGACTTCGGCCGGTACGCCCGCGCCTCGCTCCTGCTGCGCTTTCGCCAGCGATTCGGCAATATCGTCGAACGCGGCGAGGTGCTTGTCGATGTCGGCCTCGGTGTGCTGGACCGAAATCGTCCATTGCTCATCCCACCAGTAGGGTTGAGGCATGACGCCGCGATTCACCATACCGAACCAATAGTGCCGCCACAGATCGACGTCAATCGCAGCCCAGTCGCGATAGTTGACGATCTCCTTCGGATAGAGCATGAGCGCGCCATTGGCCCCGGCCTGCGCAATGTAACCCTGCAATCCGACCTTAGCGATGATCTTGCGATATCCGTCGGCCAGTTTCTTGCTGAGCTTATCTACATGCGCGTAATTCTCACGCGTCAGGACGTGGCGGAAGGTCGCCAGACCAGCAGCCATCGAAACCGGATTCGTGTTGTACGTGCCTCCGTGAAAGACCTTGTGCTGCGAGATCAGGTCCATCACAGACTTATGCGTGCCAAAAGCCGCCAGCGGCAGTCCTCCACCAATTGACTTCGCCAGGCAGATCATGTCGGGGGCCACGCCAAAGTACTCGCTGGCGCCGCCCCAGCCGAGTTTCGCGCCAGTCTTCACTTCATCAAAGATAAGCAGCGCGCCGTTCTTGTCGCAGATCTCGCGTAGACCTTCGAGGAAGCCGCGTTGCGGCAGGCACAGGCCGACGTTCATGAGAATCGGTTCGAGAATGATCGTGGCGATCTGGCCGGGATTCTCCTTGAACCGCCGCTCCACCGTCTGCAAATCGTTGAAGGTGGCGATCAGCACGTTGGCCACCGCGGATTTTGGCACGCCCAGTCCGCCTGGAACGGCCGTAGGATTGTGCACGTCGCCGAAATCCGGCGCATGCGGCTTCACGCTCACCAATGCGCTGTCGTGCAGGCCGTGATACGCGCCTTCGAATTTCACAATCTTGTCGCGCCCGGTTGCCGCGCGAGCCAGACGAATCGCGTGCATCGTGGCTTCTGTTCCGCTATTGCCGAAGCGGCACATCTCCATGGGAAAGCGGTTGCAGATTTCTTCCGCCAATTCCCATTCCATGTCGTGCGGCATGCCAAACATGGTTCCGGTGGAAAGCCGTTTCTCGACGGCCTTCATCACCGCGGGATGGCAGTGTCCGGCCATGAGTGCTCCGAAACATAGATTGTGGTCGATATATTCGTTGCCGTCGAGATCGCGGAATTTGCTGGCGCTCGCCTCTTTCACAAAGATCGGCCAGGGATCGTAAGCGCGGTAGTTGCTGGCCACGCCCAGGGGAATGCGTTTGAGATTCTTCTTGTGGGCCTCGGCCGATTTAGGCGTACGCCGTTCAAACGTGTTCAGTTCTTTCTGCAGATCGGGGTACATCGATTTGCTCCGAGAGACTCAAGCCCGCGGATTGTTCGGGCTATTAGATTGCCGGGAAAGCGAAGCTTTCCCGGTTTATTCTTCTACTTTACTCCGTTTGCTAGAAGTAAAACTTCAACGCAAACTGCACCAGGCGAGGATCTTGCGCCTCGGTAATCTTTCCGAACTCGGTTGGACCGTCACTAAAATTGCCGTCCGGATTGTAGAAATTCGTGTGATTGAAAATATTGAAGAGCTCAGCCCGGAACTGGAAATACTTGTCTTCCGTGATTGAAATCTTCTTGTGCACGGCGAAATCCCAGTCGTCGAGGCCAGGGCCGCAGCAGATCGAGCGCTGGGTTCCGTTGTTGAACTGGCCGAGCGGCGGATCGGCAAAATCGTTGGGATTGAACCAAAAGCCTGCGGAGGGGAAACCGCTGTACGCAGTTTTGGGATTCAGTTTCTGGAAAGGCGCGACCAGGCTTGGCGCCTCAGTACCGAGAAAGAATTCGCTGGCGATCAATTCGGTGTCATCTATCGTATTCAGCCGAATGGGAAAGCCACTCTGGAACTGCGTAATTCCGGAAACAGCCCAGTCGTTGAGAACTTTCCCTTTTGCTCCTTCAAACTTCCGCACCGGTATCTCCCAATCGTAGCTGACCACGAAGCGCTGCTTGGAGTTGAACAGAGACAACGCACGGCTCCGGGCATAATCGAACGGATCGAGAGTTTCTTCAAACGTCGATCCGTCGTCGATTGATTTGCTGAGCGTATATGCCGCCTGAAATTGCAGACCGCGCGAGAAGCGCTTTTCGAGCATGGCCTCGAAAGCGTTGTAACCGGAATTGGCGATCGTATCTTCGGCAAAGATGCTGGAGAAGATGGGAATGCCATCTAGCGGGCATCCAGTGTTCTGCGTAAACGCGGGCAGCACCGAATTGCAAGTCGGCGAGGAATACGGCCGCAACCCGACCAGGTTAATCGTTTGGCCGGTGCCGCCAAGAATACTGCCATTCGGCATATGGAACTTAAAACCGTTGGGAATCGTGACGCTCCACTGCGAGTCCTCGACTGTCGGCCCGCAGCTTGCCGCGCTTCCGTAGGAGGTCACGGGCGGGTTATTGGGTGTGAGGGTATTGCCCTGGGCGATGCTTGCGATATCCAGGCACGTCTGCGGATTGGACGGATTGATGTCGTGCGAGGCCAGCAGCCGGTGACCCTGAGAACCTACATATCCGACCTGCAGCATCAGGTCCTTCGCGAATTGATGCTGAATGGTCAGGTTGTATTGCGCCGTGTATTGCGTGCGCAGATGAGGCTGAAACTCGCCATAGAGAAGCAGTGGACGGAATAGTGAGTAGTCGACCGGTTGGCCCTTGGTGGGAGTAAGAATGCCGTCAAACGGATTGGGAGCGACCACGGGGACCTGCTGGCTGTTTTGCTGATAAACGAATGGAGTATTGAAGAACGTATCGTAGATGTAAGAGCTACCGCCAAAAGGCGGCTCAGCTCCGAACTGCGCCATCACCAGTTCTTCAATGGGGTTATAGAAAAGTCCCCAGCCGGCGCGGATGCTCGTCTTGCCCGAGTTGCCGGGACTGTAGGCAATTCCGATGCGGGGCGCGAATGCTTTGTAATACGTGCTAGTCATTCCGGCGGGAATGCCCTTGTCCCCAGGGACAACCAAGCCGGTCGGCGTCACGCCCACGGCATTGCAACTGCTACTGCCTACTCCGAAATAGCTCTCGCTTAATGCCGACAAACCGCAGGGGTAAACGGTAGAGTTCTGCCCGGGCCGGAAAGTTTCAACATGGCCGGCAATGTCGGTCGGTGGAGTGTCCAGTTCCCACCGCAGGCCGTAGTTCAAGGTCAAATTCGGCCTAATCTTCCAGCTATCTTGGGCGAACGGATACACCGACGTCCCGCGAACATCCTCGCGCTGACCTGAACCTTGCCCGTAAGTGTCAACTAGTCCAAGAAGGAATTCTGCATAGTTGTCACCGTCGCCAGGAACAATCGCATTTGGGCCGGTGTTGCTGAAGGAATACGACCCGTTGATGTCATAGTAGTAGTACTGGTCAAAGCGCTGCCGGCGAATATCGACGCCAAACTTGATCGTGTGCGTGCCTTTGACCCACGTCAAGTTGTCGGACCATTGAAAGCTGTTTCCCACCTGCGGCAGGATGCCTTCGGAGTTATTGCCCAGAATCGCCCCACCACCAATGCTGATAAACGGAACTCCCGTCAGGCTGGTCGGAAGACCCGGTGTGATTCCCGCTTTCCCGGCTGGGATGCCCGAGGTTGAAATCACGGCGTTGATAGCGCTGGAATCGGAAGTACCAGTGAAGCAGTAAGGCGATGCCGCAGCCGATGTACACGAGGACGTCACGGCACCCGTGGTCTGGGGCTTAAGGAACCCGAGTTGTCCTTCGCGCATGTAAGTGAAATGCGCTTCATTGACGACGGAGTTCGTAATCGTCCAATCGTGTGTCAGATTCCACTGCTGGAAGCGGTTGTTATTGAAGTTTCCGAATCCCGGAATGTTGGCTCCCGCGTTCTCGAATTGGTTAAAGGGCTCAAGCTGGCGGATATCGTTGAAGTAGTAATAAGCGGTGAACTGCTGATGGTCATTGATCTTGTGATCAAAGCGGACGGTAAACTGATCCTCGTTATCGGTGCTGACCGGAATGGTCACACTCGATGTGGGAACGTAGCCCATCAGGTTGGCCGCCACAGGATCCTGACAGGCTGAGGGGATCTTGCCGTTTGGAAACACTGTTGACCAGTCGATCAGACCTGAATTCGGATCCGTCGGCAAATTGGCGATACCGCCGGCTGGTAGACCTAAAGCAGCATCACAGCCGGGGCGGCCATCGAGTGCGGTGGCTACGAAAGAGTTGCTGATTCCTCCTCCACCCGCAAATCCTCCTACAGCCGAAAAATCTCCCGTTCGCTCCGCTGCCGTCGGCACATTCACCTGCTGGCTGGTGATCCCTTCGCGGACCCGCCGTCCTTCGTACGAAACGAAATAAAAAGTACGGTCTTTCAGAATTGGCCCGCCCAGCGTGCCGCCGTACTGATTCTGGTTCCACTGCGGTCGGCCGGCGAGATCGAAATAGTTCTTTGCATCCAGAACGGTGTTGCGGAAGTATTCGTAAATGTCGCCGTGCAAACTGTTGGTGCCGGACTTCGTGATGACATTGACCACGGAACCCGAATTGCGCCCATATTCGGCGTCAAACGTATTCGTCAGCACGCGAAATTCTTCCACGCTGTCCGGAGTCGGTTGCACGGTGGGAAGATTTACAAATTGATCGTTGGCGTCGCCGCCGTTAACGCTGAAGTTATTGGCGCGAGTCCGTCCGCCGTTCACCGAAACTGAGCCTGTATCCTGGGAACCATAGAAGAGGCTGCCGTTTCCATTCCCAAGCTGCGCCTGAACGCCCGGCTGAAGCTGCAGGAACTGGTAGGTGTCGCGCGAGTTCAGTGGCAGTTCGTTTACCGAGCGGTCGTTGATGACCGCGCCGAGCTGAGT
>JASHPL010000205.1 GCA_030038125.1 Candidatus Sulfotelmatobacter sp. | reverse complement strand
GCCGCGAGATGAAGCAGTGATGGATGGGCATGTCTGATCGGATGAATTTCCCGATAACGCATGAGGAGTTCAAGTTAGAATCACGAAGCGTGCGGTTGAGCCCGGGAAATCTTTGATTCCGTCTGACGCGCCGATCGCCCATTTGACTAGAGGCTTGCGTCAACAACACCGGTGCTTTGGGGCATGGGAACTTGATCCTCACACAACTTTATCTTTCAAATGATCAAATGCATTGGGTAAGAATGGAGTGATTCATGCCCGAGCCTGTTGACTGGCCACTGTTACTGGAAGGAAAACGACGCCCTCGCCGTCTCTTCCTGATTATCGTTGTCGTGCTCGCTGTCATCTTCTTTGGAGGCCGCAGCGCGCTTTCGTATTACGTCGACATGCTGTGGTTTCAGTCGCTCGGGTACGCAGACGTTTTCTGGAAAACTCTCAGTCTTCAGTGGGAGATTTTTGCAATATTTGCCGCGGCTACTTTTCTCATACTCTATGGGTCATTCCTCGCACTGAAACGAGCACATCTGCCGGATCTGCCGGAAGGTCATACGGTCTTCATTGGCCGGCAACCGGTTAAATTACCGGTCGCCCCCGTTCTTCGGTTCATAGCCCTTGGCGTTTCTTTGGTCATTGCCATTGCGACGGGCGCGGCGATGGCTGCGGAATGGACCACCCTCGCACTTTATCGGTATGCACCTGCCGCGAAGGGTGATATCGTAGATCCGATTTTTGGTAAGCCACTTAACTTCTTTTTGTTCACTCTACCTGCGTGGCAGTTGATCCTCGGGTGGTTGCTCACTCTTGGCGTTATTATCTGCGTACTCGCCACGTTGTTCGTTCTGATCAGCGGGGGTGCGCGCGTGATTGCCGGCCGTCTGAGCCGACATGTCGTTTTACCCTGGCGGGGTTTTTCGATCGCGTTCGGTTTTTTCCTGCTTCTGCTTGCCATGAACGCGTACGTCGACCGTTTCGGTCGATTGCTCGAGGATCACACAATCTTCTCGGGCGTCACCTACACCGATGCGCATGTCATTCTGAGCGGACTGCTCGTGGTTTGCGCCGCCCTGGTTCTCGGTGCACTGATAGCCTTCGTCAATGCCGTACGAGTCCCGCGAGGTAGCTGGCTAATCGCTTCCGTGGTTCCAGTAATCGTGTGCTATCTCGGCATTCAAGTTGTCGCCTGGTACGTTAGCAGTTTTGTCGTGAAACCCAACGAACTTGTTCGTGAAAAGCCCTACATCGTCTACAACACCGACTTGACAAGAAGAGCCTATGGCTTGGACCGCGTCACGCAGCGCGAGTTTCCCGCCGAGACCACGGTGGATGCGGCCGATGCGGCAAACAATCAGGCCACGCTTCAAAATATCCGACTGTGGGACTGGCGCGCACTGCAGGACACACTGCGGCAGATTCAGGAAATTCGCACCTATTACGACTTTCCAGATATTGATATCGATCGATACAACATCGACGGCACGACTCGCGAAGTGATGTTGGCGGCGCGCGAGTTGAATGTCGATAGACTTCCGGAGAGCAGCCGTAACTGGATCAACGAGAAACTGATCTACACCCACGGCTACGGCATTACCATGAATCCAGTCAACGGATTTACGCCGGAAGGTCTGCCCACCCTAATCTTGAGCAACATGCCGGTTCAGAGCACCGTAAGCAGCCTCAAAGTAACACGCCCGGAGATTTACTTCGGAGAATTAACCAATACGGATGTCTACGTGAAGACGCGGCAGCAAGAGTTTAATTATCCACAGGGCGAAGCCAACAACTTGAACTCTTACGAGGGCGAGGGCGGCATTACCATCGCAAGCTTTCTGCGTCGTTTGATCATCGCTTTCGACCGTGACGATCTTGGCAAGCTGCCCTTCAGCGATGACGTCAACAGAGATAGCCGACTGCTGATGCGGCGCAATATCCGGGAGCGGGTCTCAGCTTTAGCGCCATTCCTTACTTTTGACCCGGACGCGTACATCGTACTTGGGGGAGACGGACGGTTGTCGTGGATCATGGACGGGTTTACAACGTCTGATGGCTATCCCTACTCGACGCACTATCAGCTCGGTAATAGTTCCATTAATTACATGCGCAACAGCGTAAAGGTAGTAGTAGACGCTTACGATGGCACGACAACGTTCTACGTCTTTGATACCGAGGACCCGATCATTGCCGCCTACCGGCGCATTTTTCCGACTCTGTTCAAAGATGCGTCCATGATGCCGGCTGACTTGCGCAAGCACGTGCGTTATCCGGAACTGCTCCTCAAACTGCAGGCAGATGTCTACGCACTCTATCACATGACTGATGCAGAGGCATTCTATAACCGTGAGGATCTGTGGACTGTCGCCACCGAGGTTGGATTGAGCGAGGGAGGCGAGCAAGCGACCCAGATGATGCAACCCAATTTCGTCCTGATGAAACTGCCGGGTGAGGACGGCGAGGAGTTCGTGGAGATTCTGCCGTTTACTCCCGCCAACCGGAATAATCTAATTGGCTGGATTGCTGGACGCAGCGACGGTATCCACTACGGCACATCTGTGGTCTACAACTTTCCCAAGACCAGGCTGGTCGACGGACCGCTGCAAATCGAGGCACGTATCGATCAGAATGCGCAGCTTTCTGGACAATTGACGCTGTGGAATCAGCAAGGCTCCCATGTGCGCCGCGGCACTTTGTTGGTCATTCCAATTGGCAAAGCGCTTTTGTACGCGGAACCGATTTATCTGCAGGCGGAGCGAAGTCCCATGCCCGAGTTGCGCCTGGTTGTGCTCGCACTCCAGGATAAGCTCGCTTACGGGCCGACGTTCGAGTCGGCGTTGTCTTCGCTCTTTGGCGGGGCGGTCTCATCACTCACTGCACCGATCACCGCGGTGGCCCCCGTGTCTCCAGCGACTCAGCCGGCGGCAGATCTCCATGCCCTGATCGCCGAGGCTGCGAAAGATCTGGCTGACTACCAACGCCTGACAGCAGAAGGCAAGCTCGGAGAAGCTGGACAGAAGCTTGAGGCCTTGAAACGTGCTCTCGACAAGCTGAATTCGGAACGAAAGTGATTTCTGTGGGTTTGCGGCCGGACATTTCCAAACAGCAACTTTCTGCAATAGAGAGTTAAATAATCTGGAGTAAGCGATGTCAGCTTTTTCGAGGGCGTCCTCCCGATTTACCCCATCGTGAGAGCTTCTTTCGATACTTTTTGATCGTAGTTTTACCACCACGGCTGCCGATACACCGAGGGCAAATGAGTACGGTATCTTTGTGAACGGGGCAGCGAAACTGCTGGCGTAGGGACGACACGGCGCATCATTCTCGCCCAAGGCTAATACTTATTCAACTGCCAAGTTCTTTCGGCCACGTCCGCCTTTCTTGCCCCAGTTCGACAAATCGTCTCGGTGCTTCGAAACCGTCGTTTTTCCTCCCGCGGCCCCGATGCATCTTGGACAGACCAGTCTGCCATTAATGTGTTTAGGACATCTGGGAATCAAAGACGTGATCGCCAATGCAATCTGGTTCGAGACCTCTTCTACGATCTCGGCATGATCGGCAGACAATTTGTTCCTACGCGAAGCCAGTACCGAGATCACACCGATGCTGCTCCCGCGGACAACAAGAGGCACAGAACAAATCGAACGGTAGCCTTCGTCAATGACTCTCTTGTCCCCGGGAAAGCGAACCTCTTTTTCCAGGTCACGGCGAATTAACGTAGTTTTGTGTTCGAAAACCCAGCCTGTCTGGCTGTTCTTCCTGCCCAGCAGATGGCCAACCCTGAAGATGCTGTTTTCATGCGGCCCGTAGACCCCGGCAATTTTCAGACCGTCGTGTTCAGGATCGTAGAGGCTTAGGCCAGCGCGATCATAGGGCACTATATCTTTCAGCACACCACACATGCCCTGAAAAATTCCTTCGGTTGTCGAGGTGGTTAGCGCGAACTGATTGACCTTAAGAAGCGACCGGTACCGATGTGCAATGCTTGTTCCCATGTCCCAGGGCCCCACTTCAAAAATGCGCATCCGACAAAAATTGGCCGCTACTGCATTCGTAGGAGGCATCACCTGCAGTAGCGGCGCTTGTTTGGGGGAGCGCAAATTATGATGCGGCACAACTTACCACAGCTGACCTGATCCTGTCACAAAAATGTTGTAAAAGCCGGCCGCTGCCTTTCAGACTAGAATACCATTCTTTGCTTCTACCCGGAGTTCCCGTTATTTCAGACTGGTCACTGCGAGACTGAGCCAGGCCTTTTTTGATGTCGCCCTTAATCGCTTATGGAAAGGAAATTGGCTAGGTCGGCCAATCTGTTTACTGGTGATCCCGCGGAATGGCTTCCTGCCAGGTCTTCTGCTTGAACATTTGTCCGTCTCGCAGTAGCTCACGCGTGTATTTGTACAAAAAATTCTTTTCGTCGCTGGTGACGGACAAGTGCCCGCGCCAGGTTAGGACTCGGCCTTTGAGCTCGTAAATCGATTCTGCTTCCCCACGCACGGAATTTATTGCCGGATGTGCGTCATCGACGTCATAAGTCAGTTGTTCGTAGTCGGTCTCTTTGCCCCAGGGATACTCGGTCTGCGACTTGCCTTTCCAGACGACAGTGGCTTTCTGGCGGCCTTCGTCGCGCTGCAAGGTCCACTCGCCGGGCCAAGGATATCCGAGCGAATGAATGTCTTTCCGCTCGTCGGAGGGTTCCGGAGGAGAGAAGGAAACTGCGGTGTCTCCGTGCACTGGAACCGTGGGCAGGATCAATCGTGAACCGTTGTCGCCTCCAAGCGTCAACGAGGTGGTCATGGGATAAGGAGTGGGCCAGATCATTGGCCAGAGAGCGTTTGAGATGGCCAGCCGGATGCGATGGCCTTTGGGGAAGATCCACGAGGTCAGGTGCATCCGTATGTCCAACGAATATGTTTTCCCGGGCTCAAGGTCGCGAGGCTCGAAGGTCGAATCACTTTGTGCGCCGTTGAGTCCGGCACCAGTGATTTGTGTGACGCTTCCATCGGGGGCGACGTCAGACAGACGTGCGAACCAATCGGCAAGTGGAACAGGCGCAGACGCCTGGAGTCGAACGTGCGGCCAACCCAAGATGGCGACATCCTGCTGCAGGGGAGACGAGTCGTAAACCAGACTGAAAGCGTCGACCGGCCGCTGATCGGCCAGCAACTCGCCCCACCAGAAGCCGGCTTCAACGCCGATCGAAGGAATGTACTTTAATTCATGAACGTCTGGCGTTGACATTGAATCAGCCAGCATGTGATTGGGCTGCAAGTAAAGAGTCGAGTCTTTTGCTTCGGGAATCGGCCATTCGGGCTCGGCGCGCCATTCTCCGGGAACGCTCTCCAGGTTCGGGTCGGGAGGATGCCAAGCGCGCATGAAGACGATTAACGTAGGATCGCCCAAGACGCCCGTATCGCGGCCTTTCAGCCAGTAATCCCACCAGCGAACGGCCTGGTCGCGCCATTCTACGCGTGGCCCGAAATCAGCATCGTTGGGGAACGAATGGTTCCAGGGACCGATCCAGGCCTTCACTGGAACCTTAGTCACGTTTTGGAGCATATTTGGAATGCTGTCGCGATAACCATCGGCAAAGCCGCCAATCAGAAAGCATGGAACTCGGATCTCACTCTGCGGTCGAACCGGACTACGCCAGAAAGCACCGTCATGTTGATGCTTCATGTAAAGCAAGGACCAGGGTGGTGTGTCGAAGCGCGTGCCCAGCACTTTTTCATCAAGCGTGTAGGCTGGCGCACCGGTGATTCCCGGCGCCATGTCCATGTTCAATTCGAATTCATCGATGTGCATCATGCCATCGATGTAATGAACGTCATCGTGAAAGAGTTCATCGGTTGCATCGACGGCAATGATCGCTTTCAGCCCCGGAGGATTTCGCATTGCCATCTGCATCGCGTTGAAACCGCCCCAGGAAATCCCGAACATCCCGACATTCCCATTCGACCAAGGTTGGTGAGCCAGCCATGCAATCACCTGCTCTCCATCAGATTGCTCCTGTGCCGAGTACTCGCGATCGGGAGGAACTCCTTCACTGGTGCCCGTCCCTCGAATATCGACGCGCACGCTGACGTAGCCTCGGCGCGCAAAATAGGAATGCTTGGGATAATCTTCTGCAGCGGTGCCATCGTCTTTGCGATATGGCAAGTATTCGAGCAATGCCGGGAATTTTTCGCCGGGCTTGGCACCGTCCGGCATGTAGAGAGTGGAGGAGAGGCGGATGCCGTCCTTCATGGGAATCCATGCCTGCTCCATGCGCACGCCGTAGGTGGGAAGTGAAGGCGGCTCGGTCGCCAATACCGGAACCGAAAGTAGCAGGATGAACGGCGAGAGTGCCCGCGGGAAGAAATTTCGCATGGCACCTAATATCCGACAGTCGTGGGGCGGTCGTCTACTTATCAGTTGCGCCGTTTGCTGCGCGAGGTGTTGAATACGTGGAACCTGGTGCTGTGAAAATCCAGACTCATGGGCTACCCGACCCCAAGCACAAATCTCGGCGCTGACAGCCAGGATCCGAGGAGTCCATTATCAAAAACCGCGAGGCCTCATCCACCACGTGTGATGGGCTTCGCCGACCTGGTGCTCTTCTACGTTGTCACCGGGATCAGCTTGCGCTGGATCGCCACAGCCGCCGGTGGCGGGCCGAGCGCCATCGTGATCTGGATCTTCTCCTGGCTGTGCTTTTACGTCCCGCTGGCATTGTCGGTACTTGAGCTCTCCTCAAGGTACCCGCAGGAAGGCGGCCTATACGTTTGGACCCGCCAGGCATTTGGGCCGTTCGCGGGCTACATCTCTGCATGGACCTATTGGACAAGCAATCTTCCCTATTTCCCGGCAGTCCTCTACTTCGCAGCCAGCAACGCGCTGTATATGCGGCCACAGCATTGGACCCAGCTGGCGGATAACGCGAATTTCTATATTTGGTTTTCGGTCGGCGCGTTGATTCTCGTCACGGCGATGAATCTCGCGGGGCTCGATGTGGGCAAGTGGCTGCACAATGCGGGCGCGCTCGGGATGTGGCTTCCGGTCGCGATCATTGTTGTCATGGGATTTGTTGGCCGGCACCGATTTGGTGCCGCAACGCATTTTACTAGCGCGAACCTGATCCCTGCTGCGCACCTGAAAGATATGGTTTTCTGGGCTACTCTGACTTACGCGCTGGGCGGGTGTGAAACCGCTTCGTTTATGAGTGAAGAAGTAAAGAATTCTCGCCGTACCATCCCGCGCGCTCTATTACTCGGCGGTTTGATTGTCACCCTCTGTTATATTCTCGGGACCATTTCCGTCCTGCTGGCACTGCCACAGAATGAAGTTAGCGGCCTGCAGGGATTGATGGAAGCCGTCAGCCGAACTGCCAGTCGGCTGGGCTGGTTTGGGGTGATTCCCCTGGCAGCAGCACTGATCACAATCAGCAATCTTGGAGCCGCCGGGGCGTATTTGGCCGCGGTCGCGCGCTTACCCTTTGTCGCCGGCATGGACCGGCTTCTGCCGGCGGTTTTCGGAAAACTTCACCACCGTTGGCATACGCCCCATGTAGCGATACTTCTTCAGCTGGTCTGCGGCATAATTTTTGTTTTCCTGGGGCAAGCCGGAACCAGTGTGCGCGGGGCGTATGACGTCCTGGTGAGTATGGGAATCATTACCTATTTCATTCCCTACGCCCTCCTGTTTGCAGCCATGTTCCGCATCCAGGGGGAGAAAGCCGGACCGGATGTGATCTGCGTACCCGGTGGCAAACCTGTTGCAAGAGTGGTCGCCTCCGTCGGGTTGATCACCACTTTACTCACGCTGGCACTCGCAGTCGTACCCCCTGTCGAGGAGCCGCATAAAGTCCTGGCTACCGCAAAGATCGTGGGGCTCAGCGGCGTTTTGGTAGGAGTGGGAGCAATTCTGTACTGTGCCGCGATCTGGAAAAAGAAAAGTTATCCGGTGGCTTCTGACAGTGAGTGATCCTTATAGCGATAGCATTGGTGACGGCGATAACATTGTGGCCCCTCCTCAAAATAATGCGCGAGGCATCTATGACGCGATTGTGATCGGCGCCGGGCACAACGGCCTGACTGCGGCGGCCTATCTCGCGCGATCCGGATTATCGACGCTGGTTCTGGAACGCCGGGAAATTGTGGGCGGCTGTTGCGTGACGGAAGCGATCGCGCCCGGTTGTCGGGCATCAACGACTTCGTATATCGCCAGCATGCTGCGTCCCGAAGTGATTTCCGAATTACGTCTCGCCGAACACGGTCTGCGCATGGTCCCATGCGATCCCGCGATCCAGGTTCCCTTCCCTGATGGAGACGTGGTGCCATGGTGGACGGAGGGCGAGCGAGCGCGTCAGGAATTTTCGCGGATTTCGACCAAGGATGCGGCACGATTCGTCGAGGTGGACGATCAACTGAAGAAACTGGCGCGCTACCTGCAGCCATTCTTCATGGAGCCTCCGCCCGAAGTCGATACATCGAGCCTGCAAGGATGGATGGATTTGTTCCGCGCCAGCAAACGGTTTCGCCATATTACAAAGAACGAGATCGCGCAATTAGTTTCATTTCTTACTGGGAGTCTCGGCGAATTTCTCGATCAGAATTATGAGTCAGAGAAAATGAAAACCCTGTTTCTGGCGAACAATGTCTACGGCAAACATGGAGGACCGTATCAGCCAGGAACCGCGATTGGTTTGCTTTTTCATTTGCTCAGCGGAGGCGAGCACGAGTTACAAGGCTTTTACGGACATGTCATGGGCGGTATGGGATCGATCACGCAGGCACTGGCCGCGGCCGGGAAAAGACTCGGAGTCCAGATCCGCACTTCCAATCCGGTCGAAAAAGTGGACGTGCACAACGGGCGTGTACGCGGAGTTGTGCTCGAGGACGGTACAGAATTGCGAACACGGATGGTGCTTTCCAATGCCGATCCGAAGCGCACATTTCTGAGGTTGCTGGACTCCAAAGAACTGCCCGAGGATTTTGTGTATGCTGTGCGGAGAATCAAGATGGCCGGCCCGTGCGCGAAAGTAAACATGGTCTTGGCCGAAGAACCTCGATTCACCGGCACTTCGCCACGAGCCACGCCGCTGGAGCGCACGTTCTACACCCTTGTTCCGTCGTTGCAGTTTGCTGAGCAATGCTATGACATCGCAAAATTTGGCGAAATCCCGCAAGAACTGTGGGTCGATTGTGTGGTGTCTTCGAATGCCGACGATTCCTTAGCGCCGCCTGGCAAACACATTCTTACTTGCTTCGTGCAATATGTACCGTATAAGTTGCAGCGAGGAACCTGGGACGAGATGCGGGAAACGCTCGGCGATCGCGTGGTCAAGAAGATTGCCGAATACGCTCCCAATGTGCCTGGAGCGATTCTGGCTCGGCAAGTGCTAACTCCGCTGGATCTCGAGCGCACTTACGGCCTCACCGAAGGCAACATTTTTCACGGTGATCTGCGTTTAGATCAACTCTTCTTTATGCGTCCGGTGCCAGGGTGGTCGCAATATCGAACGCCGATTGCGGGGCTCTATCTTTGTGGGGCAGGCGCACATCCGGGAGGTGGCGTGACCGGAGCGCCGGGACGCAACGCCGCGCATCAAGCCCTGCGCGATTGGAAAAAAAGGGAATTCTGAGAAGCGGAATACGGATACGTGGATGATTGACGCAAGCGAGGAGCAAGCATGAAAAAGAAAGGCATTCTTGAGCGACTAAAGGAAGGTCCGGTGCTGGGCGACGGCGGCTACTTGCTAGAACTGGAAAAGCGGGGATGGGTGCGGGCGGGTCCGTTCACACCGGAAGTGGCGCTCGTCCATCCCAATGCGCTGCGCGAACTGCATGTCGAATTTCGCGAGGCAGGAGCTGAGGTTTTGCAGGCTCTCACGTTCTATGCCAGCCGGGACAAGCTGGCCACGGTTGGTCTGGAAAACCGTCTGGAAGAGTTGAATCGCGCGGCGGTGCGTGTGGCGCGGGAGGTCGCCAGCGATCGATGCCTGGTAGCTGGGAATTTGAGCCTGACATGGATGTACGAACCCGGTAGTCCGTCAGGGGCTGATCGCGTCCGCAAAACTTTTGATGAACAGCTTGCGGTGCAGGTCGAGCAAGGGGTGGACTTCATCATTGGCGAAACTTTTTCCTGGCTCGGTGAGGCGCTGATTGCAGTCGAACGAGCGAAGAAAACGGGCTTACCGGTGATGGTCACCATTTGCTTCGAGAATAAAGATGAAACTTCCGAAGGCAGGAGCGCTGCAGATGCGGCGAAAGCTCTTTTCGATGCCGGAGCGGATATCGTCGGCATGAATTGCCTGCGCCCACCGCAGCACATTCTGGGCCCGATGGAGCAGATGCGCAAAGCTGTCTCGGGGTATCTGGCCTGTCAGCCGGTCGCTTATCGTACGCCCAAAGAGAAGCCGGACTTCACCAGCCTGCCGGAATTTCCTCACGCGCTGGACCCGCTTCAACTGACGCGCAAGGAAATGGCTGACTACGCTCTTCGAGCCCGCGATCTGGGAATCAACTACATCGGCGCCTGTTGCGGCACAGTGGCCATGCACATTCGCGAGATGGCGCGTGCACTCAACAAATTGCCGCAAGATTCACGCGTCTGGAAAAAAGGCGGCGAGAAGCCGATGTCCGCCTATGAATATTACGACCACGACAACCTGCAAGCGGAAACCACAAAGTAGGCCTGAACTCGGAAGGCGGGCGGTCTAATGCCGTCCGCTACTCGAGGACACGGTTCTTTCAGAAATACAGCTTCATTGCGAACTGAATGATGCGCGGTCCGCGATAATAAGGAGAGGCAGAGCCGGTGCTATCCGTCGTCACCTCGCCGAATGCCGAGCTGAGGCCGATCGATCCCTCCTGAAAAGTTGGGCTGAAAAATTGCGCGTGGTTGAAGGCATTGAAGAAGTTCGCCTGGAATTGCAGAGACTTGCTTTCTGTGAAGGTAAAATTCTTCATCACCGAAATATCCCAGTTGTTGATTCCCGGCCCGCGCAGTACATTTCTCCCCATATCTCCAAAAGTGAAAAGAGGAACGCCGCCCGCGTAGAGCGTCGTGCTACCCGGAGGTACGGGTTGACCAACAGGTGGACCGGGAGTGCAGACAAGATTGGTGGGATCGAAAAAGAAGTTCCCGGTCGTTGGCCCAGTAAGGCAGCTTCCGTGCAGATGGTCGGTAGTACTGGGACTGAAAGTCCGCATCTGGCGTGGGTTGTGGAAGATGTGAACCGGCCCGATGATGTCCGGACGATCCAGCCCTTCATTGGAGAAGCTTGCCCCGTTGCTCGAAAACAGCGTGAAGGGATTGCCTGACTGGAAGCTGGCAATGGTCGAGACGGTCCATCCCCCAGCGAGTTTTTGAGCTAACGATCCGCCATTGCGGCCAAAAGGCAATTGCCAGATAGGTGTAAGAACAAGGCGATGCGTCGCATCGAAATCCGCCAGTCCGTGGTCAAACGCGGGATCGGCCGGATTGGTGAGCACCGAGGAGCGCGCCCTGAACCCGGAATTTTCATCCAGCGTTTTGGCCAATGTATAAGCGATGCGGAACTGCAGACCATGATTCATGCTCCGGTCGGCTTCAATCTGCAATTCGTTGCTCGCAGAGCTTCCCTCGCTCAGGTTGGTTTGAATCTGTGTGGCGCCAGTGGCGATGCCGCTTGCATTACACGCCGCCAACGGCCGGGCGCAATCAGTGGAGATATTGTTGTAGGGATCTAATCCATTGTTTACGTCGTATTGATATTGCGCCATCAACCCGTTTGGGCCGCCGAGGGTCGGAAAGTTGAGGTTCGTTCCGACAATCGACTTCTTGCTCAGGCTCCCGACGTAAACCGCTTCAATCATGGTGTCTTTGGTCAGTTGGTACTGGAATCCATAATTGAAGTTCTCGGCATACGGCGTCCGGAAATGGGGATAAACAACGTACGCAAATGGAATCGCTGGGGTGAAAAACTGTCCCAGGTGGCCGCCCGCAATAAATGGATATGGATCCGAGTAAACACCCTGAAAAGGATCTGCGGTGAAAGATCCATTCACGGGGCCGAGACAAGCAGACCCCCCAACTGTGGGTTGGAAACACGGATAGTTATTGGCACCATATCCGAATGGCGGCTGTGCCCCAAACTGTTCATTGAGTGCGCCATCTTCGACATCGTAGAAAATACCGAAACCACCGCGCATTACCAGCCGGGCATTTCCTAACATGTCCCAGGAGAATCCGACGCGTGGAGCGAAATTGTGGTAGTCAGGATAGAGAAGTCCGCGATTGGGCGTGCCAGGATCGCCGGCGTAGAGTAAATCCGGAGGGGCGCCCGGAAATTTTGTCGATTGGCGGCCCGGGAACCACCCCATGATCTCGTTGTGCGGATCTTCCTGCGGCGAATTGAATTCATAGCGCAGCCCATAGTCGAGGCTCAGGCTCTTCGTCGCCTTCCATTCGTCTTGCGCGAAAAAGTACAGTTGATGGCTGCGAATACCGTAGATCGCGTTGGAAAATTGGTAATAATTGTCGGTGAACCCGCCGACAAAATCGGCGAGAGGGCTTCCGGTGTTTGTGTAGTACGTACCGTAGTCGAATGATCCGTTGTTGTAGAAATCATAGTTAAAATTGCTCTCTGTCCAGCGCAGATCTCCGCCAAACTTCAGGGCGTGTTTTCCTTTTGTCCAGGAGAACGTGTCCTGATACTGGAAGGTGACATCATGATCTTTGGTGGGTCCTTGCGGAGAGGGACCCAGATTGAAGCCACCAGCGACCGTGACGAGCGGAGGCGCTGCCCCCTTTGGATCGTCGGGAATGATCGTAGTAAACCCAAGAGCCGACGGCGGCGTCCGGTCGATGGGCACCGCCGTGAACGTGGCCGAGCGGTTCGAAGCGAATCGAAGCTCGTTCAGGGTGTTTGGAGAAATCGTGCGGGTCCAACTTATCGACCCCGCCTGGAAGCGCTGATGGTTCGAAAATCCCGACCCAATTGGAACATCGCCGCCGGTCGACGCTCCCTTTAGCACTTCGAAAGGGAAGGTTTGGGGCTGTTCGTCAAAAATATAGAACCCCGAAAGAATATCTTTGCTCGAAATATTTTCATCGAGACGGAAAATCCCCTGATCTTCCCGCAAATTCGCGACCGGATCTTCGACAAAACCATTGTTACCGAAATTGGGCAATGGAAGAAAATCGTTGATATAGTTTTTCATTACCGGATCGACCGGCACTTGATTGTTCGGGAAGCCGTTGGGGTTCGCGCCTGTCGGATCCGTAAGCTGGATACCCAAGGCGCTGAAATCGCCGTTGCGCTCAGCCGGAGTCAAAACTGTAAGAATCCCGGGATTCTGCCCTTCCCGTCGCCGTGCTCCCTGATACGAAGCGAACAGGAACGTCTTGTTCTTGACGATGGGAAATCCAATGCTTCCGCCAAACATGTTGTACTTAAAAATTGGAGCTTGCTGGAGAAAGTAGTCGCTGGCGTCGAGAGCTGTATTGCGAAAGTAATCGAAAACCGTACCGTGAACGGCATTCGTGCCCGACTTGATGACTTGATTTACGATCCCACCCGATGTGCGTCCGTATTCTGCCTCGTAATTGTTAGTGACAATTTTGAATTCGGCAACGGCGTCCGGATTGGGATCGACCACCATATTGTTGCCGAGAAAGTCATTATTATCGGCGCCATCAATCAGAAACGTCATCGACTCCGAACGCTGGCCACTTACCGAAAACGGGTTACCGGAGCCGTCATCCTGATCGGGAGCAAATACTCCCGCTTGCAATAAACCAAGTTGCATAGTGTCGCGCGCGGCCAGAGGCAGATTTTCAATTCGTTCCGTCGTTTCCACTTTGCCGAGCGTGGCGCTGATCGTGTCCACCTGGGTCACATTGCCATTGACTTCGACCACTTGATTCGTCGTCCCCACCTGCAGATCAACATCCAAATGAGCGTTCTGGTTGATTTCCAGCTTGATCCCCGCGCGCACGTATTTGTTAAAGCCGCGCTGCTCGACTGAAAGTTCGTAAGTTCCGATCGGAACCAGAGTGAACAAATAATTCCCGTCTTTATCGGAAAACATATTGCGTTGGACGTTCGTATCGCCATTCTTCAGCGTCACCTTGGCGCCAACGATGATGGCATGACTCGCATCACGAATCGTGCCCGTAATCTGTGCCGTGGCTTGCTGCGCAGCGGCTTGCCTTGTGCACAAGAACATCATTGAGAGAATGATTCCAACCGCGATGCAAAGACCGCTCTGAGACCGCAGTACAGAAGTCATGGGAAGGCTCCTGAAGTGTGCCCACAATATTGCACCGGCCCGTCGATTAAAAACAAGGAGGAAAAGAACGAAAGTTTCGGAAAGTAGCTATCGAAAACGTAGATTCGGCTTGGCGGAGCACGCCATTGTTCTTAATGTTTCCAAAATGCCTACGAAACTCAACAGATCACCGCGATGATGTGGACGCGGAGCTATTGGTTGGATTGGTCCCCAGACGATCTTGCCTGAGTGCGGCGCGCTTCGGCGAGTGCCTCGGCCGGATCTCGCCCGGTTACTTGCTTGTACCACGCCGGATGATGTGTCCAGGCCCACGCTTCGCTGACCGTGCCGCGCGTCATGGCTTGCATGGTTCCCGGCTCGCCGATCGTGCTCAGATAAATGTGAATGAAAATTCCCGCCAGCATGATCAACGCTGAAATGTCGTGAATGACATAGCTGATCGCAACCGCGATACGTCCGAATATTTCCGGAAACCACATGATCACGCCTGTGATCACATACGCGATGGATCCACCAACGATCTCCCAGAACATCAGCTTCTGTCCGCCATTGAAGAAGCCGACGTCGGGCGGTTCGATCGTGTCACGATTGGTGACGTAATCACGCAGACGTTTCATCCAGCGAGTATCACCCTGCCCCCATTTCATGGCCGCAGCCCAATTGAACGCTTGCAAACCGAAGAAAAAGACAAATCCCAACCCGAACCAGGGGTGCAGCATGCGCGTCATCGCGCCGCCGCCAAACAATGGCGTGAACCAGCGGAAGATCCAGGGCATGTAGATGCCGAAACCCGAAAGCAGCGCGAGGAAGAAAAAGATTCCATAAGCCCAGTGGAGAAAGCGCGTATACGCGCGATGCCGTAGAAGCTCGCCTACGTAGACGACCGTGAGCCCAATTCGATTGATAAAGTGATTGGTACTGCGGTCGAAACGCTGCGAGGAAGTTGCCACCTAATTCTCCTTCTTGCCTTCACCACCGTCGACTTCCTTCACCGGAGGCTGCGGCTGCGGGCGTCGCGGACCTTCGGTCACATAATGCAGAATCACACCCGCGAAGGCCATCATCGAGGCGATCAAGCCGATCGGCTTGAACCAGTTTTTCCAGATCGTGAAACTCAGCGGAATGCGTGGGTTCTTCGGCAATCCGCCGTATTTTTCTGGATTGCTCGCGTCGTGCAAAACATACACAACCGAGGTCCCGCCGATCGTCTGCGGATCGTAGGTGCCAGCCTCCTTGAATCCCGAAACCGTCTGCAGTTGCTTCACTCGCTTCTCGGCGAGCATCAACATGTCGCTCTTCGTCCCAAAATGCAGACATCCCGTCGGACATGCCTTGATGCACGCCGGCTCCAGCCCCTGCCCCACACGGTCCGAGCAAAGCGTGCACTTATAGACCTTCTTCGTCGTCGGACTGAACTTCGGCACGTTGAACGGGCATCCGGAAACGCAGAACTGACAACCAATACAGTTTTCCTCCTGAAAATCGACAATGCCGTTGCGATACTGCACGATCGCACCATCGGCCGGGCACGCTGCGAGGCACCCCGGATCGGCACAGTGCATACATTGATGCTTCCGCATCAGCCATTGAAAGGTTCCGTCTTCATTGGTGACTTCGTTGAACTTGATCAGATTCCAGTAATTCCAATGCGTGTCGGGCATCGTCTGGTACGTGTTGTCAAACATGGTGGGCTGGAACGGCATGTCGTTCCACTCCACGCAGGCGACTTCGCAGGCTTTGCAACCGATGCACGTCGTCGTGTCGATGAGTTTGCAGACTTGCTCCTCGCGCTGCATGCCCGCGCCTGCTACGGGCCCGGGATGACCCGAGATCCTCTGCACTTGCAGCGTCTTGCGATCGCTCATCTCAGGTCTCCTTCAGACTCGCTCCAGTTTTACGAGAAATCCCTTGAACTCCGGGGTGTATGCGTTCGGATCGATCGCCGCTGGCGAAAGATAGTTCGCGGGCGTTTTGGCCGTCTTGCCTGCGTCTTCCGCGATCCCACGATATCCCCAGTGAATTGGAATTCCAATCTGATACGTTTTCTTGCCGTCGACCATCATGGGCTTGATGCGTTTCGTGACCATTGCTTTGGCGATGTAGTCGGCCCGGGCGCTGGTTACTTTTACTTTCTCTCCACCGCGAAGGCCCATCTGATCAGCGAGTTCGGCAGGAATCTCAACAAAAGGTTCCGGCACAAGCTGCACGTTCATGGGATTGTTCTTCGTCCAATAGTGATAATGCTCGGTCAGACGGTATGTTGTGCAGATGATGTTGTAACCCTGGTCCGGCGTACCGTATTTGTCCATATCCGACTTGAATCGCTTCGCAATCGGGTTGTTCGATTGACTCGGGTGCAGCGGGTTCGCAATCAGGCTCTCGGTCGGCTCATAGTGCTCTGGGAATGGTCCGTCCGCAACCGCGCCGATCGGAACGAACAATCGACCAACTCCCTCCGGATTCATGATGAACGGGCCCATGTGGCTTTTCGGATCGGAATCCGGCTTGAAATCGGGGACATCGTTGCCAGCCCACTTCTGCTTCGCTTCGCTCCACCAGATTTGTTTGCGATCAGGATCCCAAGGCTTGCCGTTCAGATCGCAGGAGGCGCGGTTGTACATCACGCGCCGATTCATCGGCCAAGACCAGGCCCAATTCGCGTGGATGCCAAGGCCGGAAGGATCGGCGGGATCGCGGCGCTGTATCATCGCTCCCGCTTCGGTCCACGAGCCGCAATAGAGCCAATTGCCTGACATCGTCGAGCCGTCATCCCGCAAGAAGGCGAAACCAGGAAGCTGTTGATCGGCCTTGATGGTCGTATTCGTCTTCGGATCGGTAACGTCGGCTAGTGCTTTGCCATTGAGTTCTTTGGCCACTTCCGCAAGCGAAGGATTGTTCGGATTTGTGTAGTTCCAGGAAGCCTTCAGAATCGGGTCCGGAAGCTTGCCGCCCTCTTGCTGATACTTACCGCGAATTTTGAGGAAAATCCGCGCCAGAATTTCCTGATCCAGCCTGCAATCTCCCGGAGGTGGAACGGCCGCCCACTTCCACTGCAGCCAGCGCGCCGAATTGACGAAGGTACCGTCCTTCTCCGCAAAACCTGCACCTGGCAGGCGATAGACGGTGGTATTGATCTTCGCCATCTCCTCCGGCGTGGTTCCCGGAGCGCGCCAGAATTCGCTGGTCTCGTCAGGATAGATTTCGCAGACCACCAGAAAATCTGCCTTCTTCAGCGCCTCGATATTCTTCTTCGCATTCGGCCCGATCATGACGCCGTTCATGCCGAAGGCCATCATGGCTTTGACCTTGCCGTTGTACATGTCGTCCCAGATCTCGGCCCACGAATACTTGCGGTCGATCTTGGGCAGCCAGTTGAAGGCAAAATCGTTTTCTTTTGTCGCAGCATCGCCGTACAGTGCCTTCAACAGCGAGACGGTGAACGCCGGCGTATTCGACCAGTAATTGAACGAGTCCCACTCTTTCGGCTTGGAAGCTTTCGGCGTAGTTCGTGTGAGGTAAGTCTTGAGGTCGGTATCAGCCGGAACAGGCATCTTCAGATAGCCGGGGAGAATATCGAAGATGCCAGCCATGTCCGTTGCGCCTTGAATGTTGGAGTGCCCGCGTAGCGCATTCACGCCGCCGCCGGCGCGTCCCACATTCCCCAGCAGCAACTGGATCATGGCTGCCGTTCGAATCGTCTGTGTGCCTGAGGAATGCTGCGTCCAGCCGACCGCGTAGATAATCGTTCCGGCTTTCTTCATGTCGCCGTTCTGGCGAATTGACGTGAACGTTTCCCACGCTTTGATCGCCCGTTCCCTGGGAATCCCGGTAATGCGCTCGACCATCTCAGGTGTGTAACGGGAATACTGCTGCTTCAGCAGTTGGAAAACACAGCGCGGATGTTGCAATGAGAGATCGTAGGCAACATTCGGAGGCAGGGTCGGTGGAGGGACCGGGCTGCTTTGCACCGCATGCGAATGCGTATCACTGGCGTGTGCACCCGCTCCAACCTCTTCGTAGTTCCACGTTGACTTGTCATAGGTGCGCGCGGTCGCATCATATCCGGAATAGAGTCCGTCCTCGGGAAGCTTAAATCCCTCTTTCACG
This sequence comes from Candidatus Sulfotelmatobacter sp., assembly GCA_030038125.1. Taxonomy (GTDB): domain Bacteria; phylum Acidobacteriota; class Terriglobia; order Terriglobales; family Acidobacteriaceae; genus Sulfotelmatobacter. Next base: position 4,004 of record JASHPL010000205.1, on the reverse strand, counting down.
ATGAACGCAGCGTTGGTGTAATTGACCAGGTACTCGTGGTTGAAGCGGTTGTTGGCGAGGGCGTAATTAATCAGCCCGCCGAGAAAGGCAATGTCTGACCCGGCACGAATCTGCAGAAATTGATCGGCAACGGATGCCGTGCGGGTGAACCGTGGATCGACCACGACAATCTTGGCGTCACGATTCCGCTTGGCCTCAATGACCCACTTGAATCCGCAAGGATGGTTCTCGGCTGGATTCCCGCCCATGATCAACATCATGTCGGTGTTCTTGATGTCGACCCAGCCATTGGTCATCGCCCCGCGTCCGAATGTTGGCCCCAAACTGGAGACCGTGGGTCCGTGTCAAACACGTGCCTGGTTTTCCAGGCACGTCACCCCCATCGCACGCATGGACTTCACAACCAGATAATTGAACTCGTTGGTATCGGTGCAGCCGCCGGCGAAGGCGAGCGTATCGAATCGGTTAACCGTCTTCCCGTTCGCATCTTTTTCCACGAAGGTGGCATCACGAAGCAGCTTCGTTTTCGTAGCGATCTCCTCAATCGCTTGATCCCACGCAATATCTTCCCAGTGGTCCGATCCGGGCCGCCGCACTTGCGGTTTCAACAGACGCCGGTCATTCACGATGTCTTGCAGCAGCGACGATCCCTTTGGACACAGGGTTCCGCGATTAATGGGATGATCGGGATCGCCCTCGACATGTACCACTGCAGGCGTGACGTTCTTGGCGCCGTCTCCAATCGTGTGAATGATGATTCCGCAGCTTACCGAGCAATAGGGACAAGTGCTGCGCGTCTGTGTGGTACGCGCAATTTTTAGGGTTGCAGTCTGGGCTTGTAGAGGTTGGAGATCGAAGCCGAGTGCTGAAATTCCGACTGTCCCAACCACCCCCGTCTTCAGGAAGGAACGTCGCGAGAGGTCCATCTCAGGTCTCCGCAAAGTCAAAACTTCCAATCAGGAGAAACAGGCGCTCCACGCAAGAAACTGCGTAAAACGCAATCCCCGAAAGCTACACCGCCTTTGAGCCAAGTGTCAACAACAAGCGATGGAAGTTAGGCTCAGTTTGAATTTCTTACTCCAATGCGTCAGCGGGGCGAGGACTCTCGCAGGGACGGAGGACTGGAAACCGCGTGCGAGATCACTCGATCCGCTCGTGCTCGGGATGACGCCACCCAGAAAAATCTGAGAATTCTGGTTAGAATCCAAATCGAGCCACTACTTAAAATCCTATTGCATTGGGAACCATCTTGGCGTAGCCGTGATCCCTCGCCCAAAGGTCAAGCACAGCCATTGCCGCCTCATCGACCAGCGGCTCAGCGCGACCGTCGATGGTCATGTCGACAGATTTCAAATACGTCCGACACCGATCGCAAGCCTCGACGGAAACATGCCCGCACTCTGGGGCGGAATAACGCGGCAGTTTTTCTTTGTCTTCTTCCCCGCACCAAGGGCAAATGATGCGTCGAAACCGCCATTCCCGCAGGCAAAATGAGCACAACAGCCATCGGCTTGCCCCTTCCGCTTCCGGCCGGAGAATTGAAAGTTGCGGAACACCGCTACAGGCCGGACAGACGCTTCCGAAGTAATTTGCATCCGCCGGAAATTGGAACTGCAATGTCTCGGCGATCGCTTGAAGACATACGCGAGCAAAAAAGCTGTCGAACGGATTTTCATTAAAACCTCGATGTGCAAGAGCAAACGACTTTAGTATTTCCTGCCAATTGCTTCGGTTCCGGGACGCCACCTCCTCAGCGTGACGTGCCAACTCCTTCGGTCCATGCTTAGAAGAAAGCATCAGAAGTATGGGAATCTTGGATGCGGCAAATCCGAGGTCGATTTCATCACGCAAACAACCCATGCCTTTCGCTGGAGCGTTGCACTCTTCTGCTACATCCTGCTGAAATCTCAAAACATGTTCGTAAAAACTCAGAAGCGTGGCTGCTGCCGGATGCTTATCTCCTAATTCTCGCGCACGTTCGATCCGACGATCCCAACGGACTCGTACACCAGGGCCAGAACTCAGCATCATAGAGGCAGACTATTTTGCCATGTTATAAGGATATTTGGTGGGAGTTTGCGATGTTACACCGCGAGGAATGAGTTGACTCGATTTGACGATGATGTCTCTTCTGCCCGATAAACTGAGACTTGCGCTCGGACCGTGCGAAGATCCCATACTGCAAAAGCAACATAAAGACAAGGTTTCCTCTCACGCAACTTTGGAAACTTCTGCCGCTTCATACAGTTCATCGATCTGCCGGCGATACCGTTCCTCGATCGCCTTGCGGCGAAGCTTCAATGTTGGGGTAAGAGTTCCATCGTTGGCGCTGAATTCATGCGGGACAAGCAGGATTTTTTTCAGCTTCTCATAACGCGCGAGTCCTTTGTTTACCTCGGCAACGATACTTTCGTAGAGCGCATTGATCTCGCGATGGCTAACCAAGTCCTCTCTTGAGGAAAAAGAAATGTGGTTCCTGCGCGCCCACTCTTCGAGTAGCGAGAAATGCGGAGCAATGATGACGCAGGCGAATTTCCTTCGATCTCCCAACACCACTGCTGTCCCTATCAGATTGTGAAGCTTGAGGGAATTCTCCAGCGGCTGTGGCGCGATGAATTTTCCTCCCGACGTCTTGAGCAGATCCTTCTTCCGGTCTGTAACGGATAGGAAACCCTCCTGGTCCAAGCTCCCGACGTCTCCGGTCTTGAACCATCCGTCTGCAAACGCATCTCTGGTCTCCTGCGGATTGTTCCAATACGTGCGAAAAACCGAGGGCCCTCTCACCAGAATTTCGCCGTCCCCCGCAATTTTGACTTCCACGTTGCGCAGAGGGCGTCCAACCGTGCCCAAGTTGTATGCGCGAGGGGTGTTAATCGCAATCACGGGCGAAGTCTCAGTCAGACCATAACCCTCGTGAATACGAATTCCGATGCTGGCATACCATTGCGCCAGTTCCGCGCCGAGAGGTGCTCCGCCAGAAACGAAAATTCGAACTCTGCCCCCAAGTCGAGCACGAACTTTCGAAAACAGAAGCCAATCAGCCAATTTCCAGGCAGGTGAAGCCGGTGTTTCACCCGTCAGAACCTTCTGCTGATGAGCGCAGCCCACAGAAAGCGCCCAGCGATAGATTGCTCGCTTCGCACGACTCTCGGCTGCCTGTCTCACTTGACTGTAAATTTTTTCGTACACGCGAGGCACACCAACAAAGACTGTTGGTCGAACCTCCAAAAGAATCTCAGGCAATTCTTCCAACCTGGCGCAATAGGCCAGTGTGACGTGGTGATAAAGCAGCGCCAGATCTGCATGCCGGGCCGTTACATGAGAGAGAGGCAGAAACGATACGGAAATATCCTGGCAGCCAACCTCAAAACCCTCCATCGAATGCAGCACGTTCGAGGTTAGATTGCCATGAGTTAACTGCACCCCTTTTGCCGTGCCTGTGGTTCCTGATGTATAGACAATAGACGCCAGATCGTCAGCAGTGATTGTGTGTGCGTACGCCTCCAGCGCGGAATCCGATCTTAAGGAGGCAGTGTTCATTAGCTCCCGCATTTGTATGGCGTGAGAAGTCTCGACCGCATCCATGATCAGAATTCGTTCGAGGGCAGTCTGGTTCTTGACAGAAATTACTTTTTCCAATTGCTGCAGGCTCGAGACGACAGCAATTCGCGCTTGTGAATCGGCCAGAATGTAAGCGGTTTGATCGGCGGTCAAGGTGGCGTAAATCGGCACGACCGCCCCCCCCACCAGGAAAGAAGCGAAATCAGCGATCGCCCACTCGGGCCGGTTCTCACTCAAAATGGCGACTCGGTCGCCTTTTTCCAACCCCCACTTCCTGAACGCTCGCGCCACGCCCAATACGTAGCAATGCAACTCCCGCGTTGTGATGGGCTTCCACTGCGCCGACTCTTGGGCCAGCATGACGCGCTCATGCCCGTGCTCAGCAATGGATTGAAAGATGTCGTTGAGTGTCTGAGGTTGCATGGGTGGCATCTCGAGAGACC
>JASHPL010000204.1 GCA_030038125.1 Candidatus Sulfotelmatobacter sp. | reverse complement strand
ATTTCCGATTCGAAGTCGGGAGTTTCCGGCGCGGGGAAAGAGCCCACGGCGAAAACGCACTTCGTTTCCGTCGCCGACAATCTGTCGGCATATTCCGTGTTCAATCACCGGCACGTGGGCGAGATCATCGAGCAGCTCGGGCTTGGAACTCAAGAGCTGACGTTCACGCCGCACCTGCTTCCGATTCCGCGCGGCATCTTGTCCACGATCTACGTGCAGTTGAATCGTGAACTTCGGCCCCCCGAATTGGAATCGCTGTTCCGGAGCTTCTATTCCGGCAAGCGCTGGGTGCGCGTATTTCCGACGCCAAAACTTCCGCAGGTGCAGTTTTCGCTAAACACGAACTACTGCGATCTGGGATTTTGCTTAGCGCAAGACGGGCGACGGCTCGTGGTGATTTCCTGCATCGACAATCTGCTGAAGGGCGCAGCGGGACAGGCGGTGCAGAACATGAATCTGATGTGTGGCTGGGCGGAAGACGAAGGTTTGCAATGACGATCGTAATCAAAATCGGCGGCGCCGCGCTGGAAGACGCGGCAACTCTGCGCAAATGCGCAAAAGCCATCGCGGAACTCGCGCATGATGGGCATCGCGTTGCCGTGGTTCATGGCGGCGGCGGAGCGCTGACCCGAGTGCTGAACAGGCTGGGTAAAAAAAGCGAGTTCGTCGGCGGACTCCGGGTTACCGATGCCGAAACGCGCGATGTGGCTTTGATGGTTTTGGGCGGCATGATGAATAAGAAAGTCGTCGCTGCCATTCAGGCTGCGGGTATGCCCGCGGTTGGTTTCTGCGGAGGCGACGGCATGACCTTCCGCGCGCGCAAGAAATTCACAAAGGGAAATGATCTGGGATTCGTCGGGGAAATCTGTTTTGCCGAGCCGTGCTGGATCGAGGCGCTGTGGCAGCAGGGAGGGATTCCGGTGCTGGCTTCACTGGCGCTCGGAGCCGATGGCGAGTATTACAACGTCAATGCCGACGAGATGGCGGCAGCCTGTGCGGCGGCATGTCATGCAAATGCGCTCATCTTCCTAACCGATGTGCCGGGCGTGAAAAATGCTGAGGGCGGTGTCATTCCCTGGCTCAGCACGCGTGACGCCGAAGGATTGGTGGCGAGTTCGGTCGTCAGTGGCGGGATGCTGCCCAAGTTGCAAGCCTGTAAGCAGGCGCTGAAGCAGGGTGTGGGGCGAGTAAGAATTCTGCCGGCGGCCGAGGCCGATGCCCTGCCGCAGTTTTATTTGACCAAGCTGCCGTGCGGGACGGAGGTAACGTGCGCGTGAGGTCTGAAAAGAAGGAAAAGCTTACTAGTTCCCGTGTCTCGCAAATGCCGCGAGACATGGGGCACCTGCCTTTCTTGACGCTTGTACTGAGAGGACGGACGGATTGAGAAAGAGGAACAGAGATTGAACACATTGCAGAACCGGGCTCCATTGGTGCCCGAAACTTTTCCCGGGATTTTCTGGTGCCCGGACCTGATTTCCACTCGCGATCTCGGGCCGCAGGGCGTAGAAGCCGTGTTGCATCTCGCCGAGTTGATGAAGTCGCGCCCGTCGGTCTTTCAACGCGCGCTTGCCGGCAAGCAGATGGTGATGTTCTTCGAAAAGCCGTCGCTGCGCACACGACTGACGTTCGAAGCGGGAATCACCGGCCTCGGCGGTACAGCAATGTTCGTCGATCAATCGAAGAGCCCACTGGATGCGCGCGAGAGCCTGAGCGATATCGCACATAATCTTGAGCGATGGATCGATGTGATCGTGCTGCGCACATTCGCACACGCGACCATCGAGGAAATGGCGCGGCATGCTTCGATTCCGGTGATCAATGCATTGAGTGATCTCGAACACCCCTGCCAGGCGCTCGCAGACTATTTCACGTTGAAGGAGCGCTTTGGCGATCTGAGAAAAATCTGTCTCGCTTATGTGGGTGACGGCAACAACATGGCGCACTCGCTCTTGCTCACTGCCGCGTGCCTCGGATCGTCGATTCGCGTCGCGACGCCGAAGGGATACGAGCCTAACGCGCAGATCGTTGCCGATGCAAAAAAGATCGCCAAACAGACCGGGGCGCACATCGAATTGCTGAACGATCCGCACGCCGCGGTTGCCGGGGTCGATGCGGTTTACACCGATGCCTGGGCGAGCATGGGCGAGGAAAATGAGGCCGAATCTCGGGCCAAGATTTTCCCGCCGTATCAGGTCAATCGTGAACTGATGGCGCAAGCCGCGCCGCAAGCGGCGTTCATGCACTGCCTGCCGGCGCATCGCGGCCAGGAAGTCACCGATGAAGTCATGGATTCGGACAATTCCGTGGTCTTCGAGCAGGCCGAAAACCGGCTGCACGTGCAGAAAGCGATTCTCTATTTATTGCTGGGCGGCGCGGTGCGCCTGCCCGTGAGGAGTGCTCATGCCTGAGAAAGTTGTTCTTGCTTATTCCGGTGGCTTGGATACCTCAATCATCATTCCGTGGCTCAAGGAAAACTATTCCTACGACGTGATTGCGATGGTCGGCGATGTCGGCCAGGGCGATGATATCGAGGCCGTTGTCAAGAAGGCGTATGCGACCGGAGCGAAGAAAGTCGTTGTCGAAGATCTGCGCGAAGAATTTCTCACCGGATACGTTTTTCCTGCGCTGAAAGCGGGTGCGGTGTATGAGCACAAATATCTGCTGGGAACTTCGCTGGCGCGGCCGGTGATCGCCAAACATCAAGTGGAAGTGGCGCTGCGCGAAGGAGCGACTGCGGTTGCTCACGGATGCACCGGCAAAGGCAACGATCAGGTGCGGTTTGAGCTGACGTATCAAGCGCTGGCGCCGGAGCTGAAGATCATCGCGCCGTGGCGGGAGTGGAATTTGAAATCGCGCGAAGATTGTCTGGATTACGCCGAGCAGCACGGCATTCCCGTCGCGCAGAGCCGGGAGAAGATTCACAGCCGCGATCGCAATCTGTGGCATGTCAGCCATGAGGGCGGGGAACTGGAGGACGCTGCCAACGCGCCGCTTCCGACAACCTGGCAGATCACACGCTCGCCGCAGGATGCGCCCGATAAAGAAGAAAAGGTCAGCATCGGATTCGCGCAGGGCATTCCGGTCGAGGTGAACGGGATGGAACTGGATCCGGTGTCACTAGTCGAATTGCTGAATGAGATCGGCGCTCGCAACGCGATCGGGCGCGTCGATCTGGTCGAGAATCGCTTCGTCGGAATCAAGTCGCGCGGATGCTACGAGACACCGGGCGGAACTCTGCTGGTGACCGCTCATCGCGAACTGGAAGCGATCTGCCTGGAGCGAGATGTGGTGCATTTTAAGCAGCACATTGGGTTGAAGTACGCCGAGCTGGTTTACTTCGGCCTCTGGTTCACGCCACTGCGCGAAGCGCTCGATGCCTTCGTGGAGAGCACGCAGAAGAACATGACAGGCAAGATCACCCTATCGCTTTATAAAGGGAACGTTTCCGTCGTGAGCCGCGAGTCGGAGCACTCGCTGTATCGGACCGATCTGTCCTCGTTCACTATGGGCGCGGGCTATGACCAGAAAGATGCGGAAGGATTTATTCGCATTCTCGGCCTGCCGTCGCGGTCACGAGCACGCACGCGCGAAGAGGTCGAGTCATGAAGATGTGGTCGGGGAGATTCCGGCAGCCACTGCATCCCGGATTCGACCGCTGGCAGCGGTCGTTTGACTTCGATCGGCGATTGTTGCGCTATGAACTCGAAGCCAGCGGCGCGCATGCGCGTGCGCTGAAAAACGCCGGAATCTTGTCGGCTGACGAACTGATTGCGATTTTGCAAGGGCTCGAGCAGATCGGCGAGCGGGCTGCGGTTTCGACCCCGTTTCTCGACGACGCGGAAGCGGAGGACGTGCATCATTTCGTCGAGAAGCAGCTGGCCGCTTTGATCGGCGATGTCGGCTACAAGCTACACAGCGGCCGCAGCCGCAATGAGCAGATCGCAACCGATCTGCGGTTGTACGTGCGCGCGGCGATCGATCACTTGCGGCAGGAAATTTCTGAGCTGTGCGGTGCGATCATCGATCGCGCGGAGCAGGCCAGAAATACCCCCATGCCGGCCTACACGCATCTGCAGAAAGCCGAGCCGGTCCTGGTGGCGCATTGGATGTTGGCGTATGTCGAGATGTTTTTGCGCGATGTAGAACGGCTGGCTGATTGCCGCAAGCGGCTGAATGCTTGTCCGTTGGGATCGGGAGCGGTCGCGGGAGCGACATTGCCGCTCGATCGAGCGTTGATCGCGCAGAGTCTCGGCTTCGATGAACCGACGGCAAATAGCATCGATGCGACCAGCGATCGCGATTTCGCAATCGAGTTTGTGAACGCGCTCTCACTGCTGGCCATCCATGTGAGCCGCTGGGCCGAAGAGATGATCCTTTTTTCGTCCCAGGAATACGGATTCGTCGGATTGCCTGAAGCTTACTCGACCGGAAGCAGCGCCATGCCGCAGAAGAAAAATCCCGACCTGCTGGAACTCATGCGCGGGAAAAGCGGTCGAGTGGTGGGAAACGCCACGGCGTTATTGGTCACGATGAAGGGCCTGCCGCTGGCCTACAACAAGGATTTGCAGGAAACCCAGGAACTGCTGTTCGAACCCGCCGACAACATGCTGCAGATGCTACCGCTCGTGACAGGCTTCATGAAGGCAGTCGAATTTCGTTACGAGACGATGGAACAGGCCGCGCACACGGGGTTTATGAATGCCTGGGCCGGCGCGACGTATCTGGTCAAGGGCGGCGTGCCTTCACGGCTAGCCCATGAATGCATCGGAAAGGCAGTTCAGATTGCCGTCAGGCGAGGTTGCGAATTAGAGGATTTGCCGCTAGAGGAGTTGCGGAAGATCAGTCCAGCGTTTGGCGATGACTTCCATGATTCTCTGAAACTGGCTTCTGTGCTAGCCATCCACGACGTCCCCGGCGGCACCGCCCCGGAACGAGTGCGAAAGGCAATTGGCGTTGCCCGAAATAAAATCCAGTCTCTTCGCGAGGAGGTTCATGCGCACGCGTAAAGCCATCTTGCCGGATGCGGAACAGATTCATGAATTGATCTCGGCCTATTCGGGCGACGGCACGCTGCTGCCGCGCACCTTGGCGGAAATCTGCGAGAACGTCCGGGATTTTGTCGTGCTCGAGGACGAGGGCAGGATCATCGGCTGCGGTGCGCTGCATCTCTACGGAACCCATTTGGCCGAGATTCGCTCCATTACGGTTGCTCCCTGGACGCAAGGCAAAGGTGGCGGCTCACTGCTGGTGAAAGCTTTGATGACTGAGGCTCGGCGACATCGCGTGGACTGCATCTGCTTGTTCACGCGCAAGCCGGAATTCTTCGCGAAACTGGGATTTTCGGTCGCGCAGCGCGAGGATCTCCCCGACAAAATCTATAAGGACTGCCACGCCTGCCCGCGCTATCACTGCTGCGACGAGGTAGCCATGGTCCGCGGGCAGTTGCCGAAATTCGCTATTCTTCCGGAACCGGCGAACTGGGTCGTCAAGCTGGAGTCGTGGGCTTCGCATGCTGGCGAAGAGGCAAGTTCGGGCTAGGGTCCCGGCGCTTCTTCGAAGATTACGTTTCCGCGATTGCTCCGTCCTTCTCGCAGGTCTTGCGGCGGGCCGCCGGCATTTTGACGTTTTTATTCAACGCAACGAGAATCCCACCCGGTGCCTGCAAAACGCACCCCACGTCACGCTGAAAATCGACGACAACCCGAACATAACGCTGATCAATGTACTATCGCGCGTGTTACTCTGGCGATTCGGCAACTGAGATTCGGAGCGGGTGAAAATCAAACCAAAATCCGAATGCAGGTGGGACCTGGTGAGTCTCGGCGAAGTCATGTTGCGGCTCGATCCGGGCGATGAGCGAATCGCCACTACGCGCCACTTTCGCGTGTGGGAGGGCGGCGGCGAATACAACGTTGCGCGTGGGTTGCGGCGATGCTTCGGCATGGAAACAGCCATTATCACCGCACTCGCGGATAATCCGGTGGGTAGGCTGGTTGAAGATCTGATGCTGCAGGGCGGCGTCAGTCTGAATTATCTCCGCTGGGTTCCCTATGACGGCGTAGGTCGAACGGTGCGCAACGGACTGAATTTCACCGAGCGTGGATTCGGGGTGAGGGCGGCGGTGGGTTGCTCCGATCGCGGGCACACAGCCGTTTCGCAACTGAAGCCCGGAGATATCGACTGGGAACAAGTCTTCTCAAAAGACGGCGCACGCTGGTTCCATACCGGAGGGATTTTTACCGCCCTCTCGGAAACGACGCCGCTGGTGGCACAGGAAGGAATGGAGGCAGCCAAACGAGCCGGTACAGTCATCTCTTATGATCTGAACTATCGCGCATCGCTTTGGAAATCGATTGGGGGCAAGACAAAGGCGCAGGAGGTCAATCGCAAACTCGCGCCGATGATCGACGTCATGATCGGTAACGAGGAGGATTTCACGGCGGCGCTCGGATTCTCGGTATCGGGACTCGACGAACAGCACTCCAAGCTGGAGTCGGAGAACTTCAAGAAAATGATCGATGCCGTGGTGAAAGAATATCCTTCCATGTCGGTGATCGCGACGACGCTGCGCCATGCAAAGACCGCGAGCGTGAACGACTGGGGTGCCTTGTGCTACTGCGACAGGAAGTTTTATGAAGCCCCGAAGCGCGACAATCTCGGGATTTACGATCGCGTGGGCGGAGGTGATTCCTTTGCTTCAGGATTGATCTACGGGTTTCTGTCGGGTAAGGATCCGCAATGGTCGGTGGAGTGTGGCGCAGCCCACGGAGCCCTGGCCATGACTACGCCCGGCGACACGACCATGGCAACTTTGGGCGAAGTACTGCAGGCAATGACAGCGCGTACGGCGCGAATTGAACGTTAGGAGTGGATGGCTCTATGCCCACACTGACCATGAGCATTGAAGATGTGATCCGGCGAATCGGCGAGGTCGGCATTGTTCCCGTGGTGCGGGCCGCTTCGGTCGCTGAGGCGAACCACGCGGTCGAGGCGATTTTGGCCGGGGGCATTCCGGTGGTCGAGATCACGATGACGATTCCTAACGCTGTATCCGTGATTCGAGAGGTCGCCAAGCAACACGGCGACAAAGTCCTGATCGGAGCGGGTACCGTGACCAATGCCGAGCAAGCCGAAGCCTGCCTGCGCGCGGGTGCCGAATTCCTGGTCAGCCCGGGATTGTCGCTGCCGGTTCTTTCGGTGGCGCGCGCCTCGGAAAAGCTGGCGATCCCGGGAGCGCTGACTCCGACCGAACTAATGAATGCGGAAGAGCATGGGGCAAAATTGGTGAAGATCTTTCCTTGTGGGAACGTGGGAGGTCCGAAATATCTGAAATCTCTGAAAGCCCCCTTTCCAAATGCTTCGTTGATTCCGACCGGCGGGGTAAGTGCGGGCAATGCGGCTGACTTCATCGCGGCGGGAGCCTTTGCAATTGGCTCAGGTGCGGATTTAGTTGATCCCATCGCTTTGCGCGAAGGCAATCTGGAGAAGATCAGCGCGGTCGCGCGGGAACTGGTGAGCATCGTTGCCGCCGCGCGTGCCACGCTAATAGAAAAGAAATCCAAATAGTTCTCGGAGTCGAAGTCAGGAGTTCACGCCGGTAAGGAACCCTCCGAGGTGGGCGGTAAGCGCGATGAGTGCCACGCCCAACAATTCGACAGGAATGCGGAGCTGCGGGAGCGCTGACCTCCGTGACCTGCGAGATCGCCAGTGTACCCACCAGGAAACGATGACCAACATTGCAGAGACGCAGGCTGCGACGACGTGGAACAAGAGCAAACCCTTCAGCTTTTCGCCTCCAAGAGCGAATTGCCAGGCCAAAATACCTGTCAACCCGGTTGGGATTATGATCGCCGCGGCCGTCGAAATGTTCAAATATGCAGCATTCGCAAGTTGTGATTCGCGCTGACCTCGAGACAGCAGGTCCAATGCGACTCCGGTTATGAACAGCGCGATCGGAAAATGAACCAGAACCACATGCTGCGCGTGCTTAGCAAACAGGACGGTTCGAAAATCAAAAGGGTGTCCCATACCTTATAGTCCAGCGGTGTTAGGTTCGCGAAGGGCCTCCCTTACCGCACCAAAATCTTTCCCACCATTTTGGGGTGAATGCTGCAGTAATAGGAGTAACTCCCGGCCTTGCTAAACGTGTAGGAGTATCTGTCGTCGGTATCGAGCGCCTTCGACTTGAACAGACCGTCACTGCTGGCAATCACGTGGGGCACATCATCTTTATTCACCCAGGTTATGGTGCTATTTACCGGAATCGTCAATGTGTCCAGAGCGAAAGTGAAATTGTCCACCCGGACTTCCATCGCCGACGACTTTGCCTCCTCACTTTTTGCTCGCGTAACTGGCAAAGCCAAGGTCATCGAAAGGACCAGCGGCAGTGCTATAGACAAGCCGGAATTCAACAGTCTTCTTCGCATAATCTCTCCTTATTCGCATCAGATTCGCCGGTCACACGAGGGACGAGTCCACAAGTCCGAGCGCGTGACGGTTTTCAAGGTAATTGACATCGGTAATGCCCAGGACGCGGCGTAGCTGTTCAGAGGGGACTTTCATTGGCCCTGGACCTTCTGCCGCTCCAGGAGCGGGTTGGGGGAATGCGGTTGAAAACGCGGTGTGGAAGGTTACATTGCCTTCAACCTTTTGCATGGTCTGATGAACGTGTCCATTCAAGACCGTGACTGAACCGAATTTCTTCAAATATGACAACGCCTGCGCTCCGTCATCTGTTCCCCAGCCCCATTGGGGATAAACCGACCAGAGCGGAATGTGGGCGAAAACCACAATCGGCCTGCTGGATTTCAGATGGCGGACGTCGTCTTCCAGCCATTCGAGTTGATCATCACCCAGGGCGCCCAGACCGCCGGCCTTCAAGTTCATGACATTCACTAAAGCAATGAAATGAACGCCATTCTTGTCAAAGCTATACCAGCCTTGTCCTTTGGAATTTTTTCCGTAGCGCTCGCGGAACATGGCGCCGTCGTCGTTAAGCACATCGTGCTCCCCCGGGACAAAGAAGATTTCCTTGTTTGTGGCTTTGAGAATCTGGTCCACGTTGTCGAACTCCGAAGGCTTCGACAGATGGCTGATATCACCGGTGTGCAAGATGAAATCCGGCGACTCGGGAAGCGCGTTGATCTTATCTACCGCAGCCTTGAGAGTGGCAACCACGTCGGGGTTGGCAGGCTTATTGAAGCCCATGTGGCTGTCGCTGATTTGGACGAACCTAAGTCCTCCCACTTTGCGGGACTTCATCTTTCCACCCGCCTGTGAGCCCAGTGCGTATGATTTCAGCACGCCTCCTTCAATCACGCAGAGCGCGCCCGTGCCAGCCCAGGCCATGCACTTCAAAAATCCTCGTCGATCGATGCCGTCATGGTTATGGTCGTGTTCGATGAGTCCGTTTGCCTTCGAATCAAACAGGTTCTTATTCGTCACTGGTTTTCTCCACGTGTGATATCGTCCGTGACTTCGGTGGATTCAGGCGGTATGACCTTGGCGCCTGCTCCGCGTGGCTCGTGCCATTTATCAGGACGCTGTACACCTGCCTAAACCGGCGCCGATTGCCGTTTATTCCACCGTGATTTATTTCGCGAAAACGGCCATGCGGAGGGAATAAACTGCGGGCGGTCCCAGTTGTATTGGTGAGGGGGCCAAGGAACCACGACGTGCTAGAGCCTCAGGACAGACTCCGGTTTGAGCAAACCATGCTGCCCCACCTGAACAGCGCTGCGAACCTGGCGCGCTGGTTGCTGCGTGACCGTGCCGACTCGGAGGACGTGGTCCAGGAGGCCATGTTGCGCGCTTATCGTTTTTTCCATCAGTTTCACGGAGGGGATGCCCGGGCATGGCTCCTGCAGATTGTTCGCAATAGCTGTTACACGTGGCTGGAAAAGAACCGATCGGCGGATTTGATGACGGAGTTCAACGAAGAAGTGCATCAACACCCCTCCCCAAATCCAGAGACATTAGCAGCCCAGACTGACGATCGAGAACGGCTGAAGAGAGCGCTCGAATCGCTTCCTGCCCGGGCACGAGAGGTGTTGGTGTTGCGGGAATTGGAAGGCTGCTCCTATAAGGAGATCGCTGAGATTACGGGGATTCCGATCGGCACCGTTATGTCGACCCTGGCGCGTGCGCGCCAGCGTTTATACCGAACCCTGACAACCGCAACTGCGAAGGAGGTGTCATGAACTGCGAATTTGCCCGAACCACAGTTCACGGCTATCTCGACGGTGAACTCGACGTTGTTCGTTCAGCGGACTTTGAGGCTCATGCCGAGGGTTGCGTCGAATGCCAGGCTGAAATGAAAGCGATCAGCACACTGCGCAGGCAGCTTCAGCAAAGTGATTTGTCAGAGCAGGCCTCGCCGGATCTTCTTGAGCGAATTCGCAAACAGATCGCGCAAGAGACAAATGAAAAACCGTCGAAAATTCGTGATTTTCGCAGAGCGTTGCTTGTTCCGGGTCTTAGTGTTCTGGCTGCGGCTGCGGCTTGTCTTGTGGTCGTGTTATTTATTGTCCAGTCTCATAATCAGTCGGGGCGCATTACAGCTGAATTGATCGACGCGCACGTACGCTCATTGCAACCTGGGCATCTGACGGACGTACTTTCAGCCGACCAGCACACCGTAAAACCGTGGTTTGATGGCAAGCTGGATTTCGTTCCGCCGGTGGCCGACTTTTCTCAGCAAGGATTTCCACTTGTTGGCGCAAGGCTCGACATTATTGATGGTCATGAGGTCGCTGCGCTCGTGTACTCTCGGCGAAAACACATTATTAATGTCTTCGTATGGCCTTACCGAGAAAAGGAAATTAGTCTCGTCAACTCAGGATCGCGACACGGCTATAACTGGTTGCAGTGGCAGTCGGAGGAAATGGAGTTTTGTCTGGTCTCCGACGCTTCCGCCCAAGATCTGCGTGAACTCGAAAACCTCATTGGGCAATAATTGCATGTCCAACATAAACATCCTCGTAATCTGTAGTCTGCCTTAGCTTGCTCATGAGCTAGAGAGTGCCGCAGGGGAGTATGCTGCGATAATCAACACGGAACCCAAAGCAGGACTCAGCGTTGTAGTCCACAAGGAAAGGAATGTCTCCAGAGCGGTTAAGTGAAATTAGGTCCGCAGGTTCCAGTGTCGGCATTCGAGGTATGCGTGAGAGGCCGTGGCAATTTAAAGGCGAGATGCAAATCGAATCGGACACGACTGGAACTCGGATCATGGTAACGATTCCAGTCCCAAAGAGCGTGGCAGAAGAAGACGAATCTGCCTCAGGCTCTCTCCAACGTTTAATTTAGGCCACCAAGTCCACGTGCGTTCAATCGCGATATTACGGCAACGATGCAGGACGTGCCCCGTTCACTCGGGCTTATCGCCAGCCACGGCCTAACCCGCTGTGCGTGTCGTCCCGGGACTATAATGGCACGCACAAATCGTGCCCAACTCCGGAAAGGCGCGCAACGGTCGTGCGGCGTATAGCCCTTTTACTACTTTTTGCCTTGAGCAGATCCGGGCCGCTAGGCAACGGTGAAGCCGTAGCAGAACCCGTCCGCCTGTTCCCTAAGACCGTCCCCGCAGTCAGCTTCCTTGGTGAGGCTCAAGGAAAATCTGGGCTAACCGAAGAGGAAGCGATCCGCCGTATCAAGGAACTGACCGAGGCGCAAATACAGAACGCATATCGGAGCGGGCTGCGTCCGGCACAGCGCGATGCGCATGCGAAGCAGCACGGGTGCGTCCGGGCCGACTTCACTGTCCTCGCATCGTTGCCGTCGGCGATGCGTCAGGGCGTATTTGCAGAGGCTCACACGTTCCATGCGTGGATTCGATTCTCGAACGCGGTCGGCACCGACGACCAAGCCGGGCTGGCCCGCGGCATGGCGATCAAGCTGCTCGGAGTTCCCGGCCGCAAAATCCTGCCCGATCAGGCCGACGCGACGACCCAGGATTTTCTGTTGGTCAACTATCCGGTTTTTAATGTTCGAACTGCGGCTGACTACGTAGACTTTCTCACCAAGAGCGATGCCGGCCAGCTCCCTCTCTTCTTCCGCGCGCATCCCGAATCTGAGCGCATCACTGCAGCAATCGCAGCACAACCCGTCGGGAATCCGCTGCTGCAACGGTATTACAGCATGACCCCGTATGCTCTCGGCAACAGCAAGGTAAAATACTCGGCGAAACCCGTGTCTTGTACGACCGGTGAAACTCTGCACGACGAGGGCGGCGGGGTGCGTTCCAGTGAGCCGGACTATCTCCGCGCAGCGATGAGGGCCAGACTCGCCGACGGTGCAAGCTGCTTTTCGTTCATGGTGCAACGCCAAACCGATCCGGCCAAGATGCCGATCGACGACTCAACGGTCCTTTGGAGCGAAGAGCTAGCGCCGTTCGTCACGGTTGCGTCAATTACAATTCCACCGCAGCGCTTCGACAGCCCGGAGCAGCAGGCTTTCTGCGAGAACCTTTCCTACACACCATGGCACGCTCTACCCGTGCACCAGCCGCTCGGTACCATCAATCGGATTCGCCGCGTGGTCTACGATGCCACTTCGTCGCTACGCCACCGCTTGAACGGTGTTCCGCGCCGCGAACCGAGCGGTGACGAGCATTTTCCAGGGAGCCCTTCATGGTAAAAGCATTTACATTCGCGACGATCGCGTTCGTGCTGGTTTCCGCCCTTATATGCGGCGTCGCCGAACCGGCTGGGGTGTCCACTTCGATCCTCCGCCTCCAGCAAGGGTGGGACGACGCGCAGGAGCAGATTTTCTACCACACCCCGCAGGGAACAGTCATCCTGCCGGCGAGCTGGCTAGCGGCGCTGCAATCGCCCGACGGGAAACCGTTCATGGATCCTGATCACATGCAACGTCTGGGTTTCATCGCTGATCACCGGTCGACGACCAACCCCTACGCATGGCCGATCGGTTTCGCGATCAACCCGGCGAAGGACACCGGCGGCGTCGAGACCGTTGGACTAACGTGCGCCGCGTGCCACACCGGCGAGATCAGCTACCGCGGGAGGACCTTGCGTGTTGATGGCGGACAGGCGCATATCGACCTCGATGGTTTCAAGCAGGCGATCAATGATGCGATTCTCGCGACCGGCAGCACGCCGGCACGCCGAGAGGCCTTCGAGAAGCGCGCCGTACAACTCGGGTTTCCGGCTGAACGCATCGGACCTGAGTTCGACACGCGTTACCGGGCCGTTGTCGATGGAACCCCCGAGCGCGAACGCACCGCCGCCACTATGACGATCGCCGGACCAGGCCGCAACGACGCGCTGGCGGTCATCGCGAAAGTCCTGTTCAATTACGCCCTGGGTGTCCCGGCCAACACGAATCGGGCGACGGCACCGGTTGACTTTCCCTATCTCTGGAGCATCTGGAACCTGAACTGGGTCCAATATAACGGCTCTGTGAAGCAGCCGATGGGCCGCAACATCGGCGAGGCGCTCGGCGTAGGGGCGATCACACATTTTATCGATCCCCGTACCGGAGCTCTATCCCCCGAGCCGGAACGCTGGCGGACGTCGATCCCCGTGCGCAATCTCAATGCGCTGGAGACGCTGCTCGAATCGCTCCAGCCGCCGCGCTGGCCTGAGGCAGTCCTGGGCCAGATCGACGGCATCAAGGCGAAGCGCGGCGCACAACTCTTTTCGCAGAACTGCGCGGGATGCCACGGCGTCCGCGCGATTGCGGGAGCGAAGTCCGAGGAATGGAGTGTCAAGGTTCTCCCACTCACGGTAATCGCGACCGATCCAATGCAGGCTACGAACTTTCGCAGCACTACTTACGACGGGACCAAGCTTGGCCTCTCGATCCACTCCGACGCCGCAACCGGTCTGCGCGTGGTGACCGATGCGGTCCGCACGCAGGCCTACCGCGACGCACAGATCCCGCCCGCGCAGTGGGGAACCTTTGACGGGCTGGATCGCTCAAATGTCATCACATCGCCCTGCGGCTACAAGGCACGACCGCTTGTCGGAGTCTGGGCCACGCCGCCGTTCCTGCACAACGGGTCAGTACCGACCGTGTTTGCCCTCTTGAGCGAATCGCGGCCTGAGAAGTTCCTGGTCGGAAGCACCGAATATGATCCAGAGAAACTCGGCCTCTCGCAAGCCGCTGCTCCCAACACGTTCGTCGTTGATACAACGGCGGTCGGGAACAGCAACGCAGGACATTGGTTTACGGACGACCAGACCCGCCCGGGGCGCATCGGTCGGCGCCTCACGGATGACGAACGTTATGATCTGATCGAGTATCTCAAAGCAGCCACCTACGCGGATTATCCGCGTACGGTCGTCAAAGGTGCGGACCCAGAGCCGTGCGTCTCGGACGGCGCGCAGAACAGCGACTCCAAACCTAGTCCGTACTGACCTTCGATCACGATGGTGAGAAGCCATCTCCGGCGCTTTCCGCCCCTTTCAGTAAACATCAACACGAGTTTCCGATTAAGATCCTGCCCGCCGGGGAGTGCGTAACTGACGATACCAGGCGATGGCGCAAGCTTGCGCCGTCTGTTAATCACCGATTGGCGCGGTTGTGTGGAATCAGGATCATGGACAATTACATGAAGAGCCATGATCGGGGCTTATGATTAGGCGATGCCCGTATCGATTCTCGGCGTTCCCTTCGACGCATACTCCTCATACTTGCGTGGCGCCGCGCAAGCTCCGAAGCATATTCGCGAGGCGCTGTTTAGCGAGTCCGCCTCTCTGAATACCGAGTTGGGCGTCGACCTCGCCGCGCCAGGAAATTTCGTCGACGCTGGCGACTTGCAACTCGCTGGCAGCCCCGGTGAGGACTTCGCCCAGATCGAACCTGGCGCCACCGCTCTGCTGCAAAAGGGCACTCCTATCGTTTTTCTGGGCGGCGACCACTCGATCACCTTCCCCCTGGTGAAGGCTTGCCACCAGAGATTTCCCGATCTCTCCGTCATTCATTTCGACGCGCACCCCGATCTCTATCCGGAATACGAAGGGAACCGCCATTCACACGCTTGTCCCTTCGCCCGCATTATGGAGAGCCAGCTAGCCAAAGGCTTGGTGCAGATCGGGATACGCTGCATGAATTCGATCCAGCGGGCGCAGGCCAGCCATTATGGCGTGGAGGTCCATGAGATCAAAGACGGCATCCCGGGAGTGGGCGGGAAACCTGCACTTCGGGTAGAGGGCCCGGTGTACCTTTCTTTCGATATTGACGTGCTTGATCCGGCATTTGTGCCGGGAATCTCGCATTGGGAGCCAGGGGGATTGACCGTACGCGAAGCCATTTCTTCTCTGCATGCGCTACGCGCCGGCATCGTTGCCGCAGATATCGTCGAATTCAATCCTGTGCGCGACAACTCCGGCTGCACCGCGATGGTCTGCGCCAAGCTGCTAAAGGAAATTGCAGGCAAAATGCTGAGTGCGATCTAGACTGGATTAGAGCTGACATTCGTACCTGCCTCAGCTTTGACCAGTTAGTTTTCCGTTCACCGGGCCACGAAGCAACCCACTTCAGCGCCCTAGGTTGACGAAGACTCAGCGGAAAGCGCACAATCCTTGACGGTAATTCTGGCGCCACTCGTCCTCGCAGTTTCGTTCCCCATTCTCGTCGGCGCTTGTTCGAATAGCCCAGTCGGTGTAAGAACATGCGAGCAATCCTCGTTTGTCCCGCCACCGTAACCACATATCTCTCCACAATACAGAACTTCTAAAGGAGCATTTATGGCAACGCTGAGAGTAGCCGCGAAACCAGAAGCGGCGGTCATGAAGGTGGCTCAGATCTCTAAGCCCGGAGCAGAATTCGAGCTCGTCGAACACGAAATTCCTGAGCCCGGTGCTGGAGAGGTGCGCATCAAGGTGCAAGCTTGCGGCATCTGCCACAGTGACGTGTTCACGAAAGAAGGCTCTTGGCCAGGAATTGAGTATCCCCGCGTTCCCGGACACGAAGTGACAGGCATCATCAATGAGGTGGGGGTTGGTGTTTCTCAGTGGAAGAAAGGCCAGCGTGTCGGGGTTGGCTGGCATGGTGGGCACGACAGTACCTGTCGCGAATGTCAGCGCGGAGACTTCCGCAATTGCCGCAACCTGAAAATTCCTGGCATCAGCTATGACGGCGGGTACCAGCAGTATATGGTCGCTCCAGTAGAGGCCTTGGTTTCGCTACCAGAAGGTCTGAATGACGTTGAAGCAGCACCGCTGCTCTGCGCCGGGATTACCACATACAACTCGCTGCGGCGAAGTGGTGCGCTCCCCGGCGACCTTGTTGCCGTGCAGGGTATCGGTGGTTTGGGTCACCTGGCGATCCAATTCGGGAACAAGTTCGGTTACAAGATAGCTGCGATCGGTCGCGGTTCCGAAAACGCGGCGCTTTCCAGGAAGCTGGGAGCCAACGCGTACATCGACAGCGAATCGACAAACGCGGCGGAGGCCTTGCAAAATTTGGGTGGCGCCCAGGTGATCCTGGCGCTCGCCCCAAGCTCGAAAGCGATGTCAGAGCTGTTCGATGGTCTGGCCCCGAACGGAAAGATCATTGTTGTGGGCGTGGACTCTGAACCTCTGCAGGTCACGCCGGTACAGCTCATTACCGGAAGCAGAACCATTCAAGGATGGGCTTCCGGGACAACGGCCGACGAGGACGACACTCTGCGTTTCGCCGAGCTGAGCGGTGTACGCCCGATGATTGAGACATACCCGTTTGAAGAAGTGGCTGAGGCTTACGAGCGCATGATGAGTGGTAAAGCGCAGTTCCGCGTCGTTCTGACGATGTAACGTGGAGCACAACTCTAGTCAACATCGCTCAGGAGGGTGCAAACGCCTTATCTGTGGCAGCCGGACCTGTAAGCCGAATTCTGTCCGCCTTGCGGCGGGACGGCCATTCCTCTGGGCCGCGCATTACTGCGCGGCTCTAGCGACCTACCCGAAGGTTTGACGCGCCGAGCCAGCACGTTCCCGCCGCCGCTGTGAGCTTCGAGCGTGAGCCGCGACCACCTGATTGCGGTGCTCCAACACCATCCGCTGCGGAGCTTCGCTCCGCCGGACAGCCGAGCGCGGCCGTTCCTCCAGAAAATCTCCAAGTTCACAGCGGCAGCGGGAGTTCCTCCCTATTTGGTCTTGCTCCGTGTGGGGTTTGCACTGCCCGCAGCATTACTGCCGCGGCGGTGCGCTCTTACCGCACCTTTTCACCCTTACCCCGCCCATTCTCGAAGGAGCAGCTGAAACAACAGCGCTCTTGCCAGAATGGGCGGGGCGGTATGTTTTCTGTGGCACTTTCCGTCGCAGAATGCCCCACTCTAAATTTCGTAAAAAGCACGAAATCTAGAATGGGCACCCACTCCCGGACGTTATCCGGCACACTGCTCTGCGGAGTTCGGACTTTCCTCCCCGCCCATTCTCGTGACCGTGTCAGTTTCCCGCAAAGCTGTTTGCCTCACTTGCTCAGCAACGACGGTCGCGATCACCAGAATGGGCGGGGCGGCCGTCCGGTCCGGCTGCCTACGCATCCATTATATGCGACCGACTTTAGAACTCGGACCTCAGCCTAAAGCCTTCGACATCAAACCTGCACAGACCACGTTTTCGATTTCCGGCTCACGCCTGACTTCATTTTGTACCGGGTACCGTATCGTCCGTTGCGAGCGAGACGGCCCCGGTCTTCACTGTTAGACTTATTCCCGCAGCGAGCAATCCGGAGGAATTTTAAGACTGAAGTCTGCGGTCCGATTTTATGCATATTCTGGAATCCATTCGCATCGCGCTGCGATCGTTATGGGCGAACAAACTGCGTTCCGTGCTGACTCTGCTGGGCGTGGTGATTGGCGTGGCCGCCGTGATCGCAGTGGTCACCTTTGTCTCTGGCATCAACGATTACGTCGCAAAAAAGATCTTCAATCTCGGCGCAGACGTGTTCATCGTCTCTAAGATGTCGGCGGTCGAAACCAACGTCGACCACTTTCTGGAGGCGGAAAAACGGAAAGATCTGCTTCTGGAGGATTACGAGGCAGTGCGCCAGGCTTGCCGTCATTGCGAGTACGTGGGCGCGATGATGCGCGGGACGGGAAAGGTGAAGCACAACGAGCAGTCGATCAGCGATACGACCATCCAGGGGATTACTCCGTCTGTGGCGACGATTCTTGACACAGACCTGACCTCCGGGCGCATGGTCAACGAAACCGATCTGAATAATCACTCCCAGGTTGCGGTGGTGGGCACCGATATCGTCGAGCACGTGCTCGATAACACCGATCCGCTCGGCCAGGAAATTCGCATCGATGGCTGGACGTACCACGTGATTGGCGTGGGCAAAAAGAAAGGCAAGACGCTGGGGCAGAGTGCCGACAATTATGTGTTTATTCCTATCACCGTCTACCTGAAACAATACGGGTCGCACAACAACAGCATTAACATCTGGGGGAAGGCATCTACGACTGGTGCCCCATTGAGTCAGGCGATCGACGAAGCGCGTGCGGCGCTGCGAGTGCGGCGGCACGATCGCCCGGGCGCCGACGACAGCTTCGAAATCGAAACCAACGAAAGCCTGCTCGGAATCTGGTCGGGACTGAGCAATACATTTTTCATGGCGACGATTGGAATCGCGGCCGTGTCGCTGGTAGTGGGTGGGATCGTCATCATGAATATCATGCTGGTTTCGGTGACGGAGCGGACGCGCGAGATTGGCATTCGCAAGGCGCTGGGCGCGCGACGCGACGATGTGCTGCTGCAATTTCTGATTGAGGCGCTGGTTCTGGCCTTGATTGGCGGAGTGATTGGCGTCTTGTCGGGAGTGGGCTTCGCCGAAGTCGTGACCGCGCTGATCGGGATGCCTTCGTCGATCAAATTATGGGCCGTGGCCGCAGGGTTGATGGTCGCAGCCAGCGTAGGAGTTTTCTTCGGCGTATACCCCGCGCGCAAAGCGGCACGGCTCGATCCGATTGTGGCGCTGAGATTCGAGATGTGAACGGGGCCGGAAAGCAGATCCTCTCGGAAAGCAGATTTTCGCCGGGAATGACAGAAGTCATCGATGAAAATGGTTCGCAAAGATAAATTCGGCGAGATCGTCCAGATGGCGACGGACACGATCCGCAGCAATAAACTGCGCTCGGCGCTAACCGTACTGGGCATCGTGATCGGCGTGGCCGTGGTCATCGGCGTGTCCTCGATCGGGCGCGGCCTGGACGACAACGTGCGCGATCGACTGGCTACAGTCGGACCGAATGTCATCTTTGTTTTTCATCTTGACCCATTAACTTTTGGACGAATGTCGGAAGAGATGAGGACCCGCAGAGAACTGACCGCGGACGATGCGGACGCACTACGGGAGTTACCTCACGTCGAGGCTGTCTCGGTGGCTCTTCGCATATTCAATCAGCAGTTTGGCTCTGGCACCTACGCCGTGAAGTATGAAGACCGGAAAGCCAAGAACACCATGCTCGAGGGCAATACGGCTTCTATGCTTGACGTCGAGGATCTGCCCCTGAGCACAGGCCGATGGTTCACTGACTCGGATGACCAGCACCGGTCATCGGTGGCGATTTTGGGCAGCGATACGACTCGAGAACTCTTTGCGAATCGGGACCCGCTTGGGCAGGAGATCTCGGTTGAAGGACGGACATTCCAAGTCATCGGTACCTTGGGACCAATTCAGTCCGTAGTTAACACAGGAAAAGATCCTCTGAACAATCGCGTAATCTTCCCGCTCTACACATTTAAACAGCTGCATCCCGAGATGAAACAGCACTGGATTGTTGTCAAGGCTACGTCTCATGAAGACATGCCGAAGGCCATGGACGAAATTCGCCAGGTCCTTCGGAGAAGACGCAAAGTGCCGTTCGACAAGCCGGATAACTTCTCCATGTTCACGATCGAGTCCGTTGGCGAGGTCTGGAACGAAATTACCGGTGGTCTGTTTGTGGCTATGTTCGCGATTTCGAGCGTCGGATTGATTGTCGGCGGAGTCGGGGTCATGAATGTCATGCTGGTGAGCGTGACCGAGCGCACGCGCGAGATCGGCGTGCGTAAAGCTATCGGCGCACGCAAGCTCGATATTCTGCTGCAATTCACGCTCGAGGCAATTATTTTGACCGCGGTGGGCGGAATTATCGGAATTCTCGCCGGCGCGATTTTGGTATGGACCATTCCGGCGATATGGCCTTCGTTGCCTGCGCGGATGTCCATGTTCTGGGTGATATTTGGTTTCAGTTCCGCCGCCGGAGTCGGGCTCATCTTCGGCATATATCCGGCATGGAAAGCCGCCAACCTTGATCCCATCGAATCGTTGCGATACGAATGAGACAGCCAGCTTCTGGCGTTAGCAATGAGTAGGAGTGGAAGTTGACTGGCCTGCGCGCATGATTCAAACCACGATTAAGATCTTCGAGATCGTCGCCATATGCGGCTGCATCTCCAGTTCCCTTTACTATATGGTTTGCCTTTTCTCAGCGGCCTCCTTTCTGAGCCAGGCCCGCGTGGACGAAACGGTTCACGCCACACCGCCGGTCTCCATTCTCAAGCCGTTGAAGGGTGCGGATCCGGAAATGTACGAAAGTTTTCGCAGTCATTGTGTGCAGGAGTATCCCGAGTACGAAATCATTTTTGGCGTCAGCGACGCAGCTGACCCCGCAGTGGATTTCGTCCGGAAGTTACAGCAGGAGTTTCCTGATCGGGCGATTCGGCTGGTTGTTTGTTTGGAAAAGCTTGGGACGAACGTGAAAGTCAGTAACCTTGAGCAGATAGTAAAAGTCGCTCGATATCAGTATTTGCTGGTAAACGACAGTGACATTCGTGTGGAGCCGGACTACCTCCAGCGTGTCATAGCGCCACTTAGCGACGGGCGTGTCGGCATGGTCACGTGCCTCTATCGCGGCGCTGCCGCTCCCACGTTGGGATCTCGGCTGGAAGCTCTGGGCATCGGCACCGATTTTTGTGGGGGAGTTCTGGTGGCCCGGATGTTGGAACGAGGGCTGCATTTCGGGCTCGGGTCCACTTTGGCATTTCGACGATCAGATCTCGAACGGATCGGAGGATTTCGCTCCATCGTCGACTTCCTCGCTGACGATTACGAGTTGGGACGGCGAATCGCGAATCTGGGATTGCAGGTGAAGCTTTCAGACCAAATCGTCGAGACGCATCTTCCCGCCTATGACTTGCGCGGATTTCTGTCTCATCAACTGCGCTGGGCTCGCGGGGTGCGCGACGCTCGCGGCGCAGGCTATGCCGGGCTGGTGTTGACTTTCGGGGTGATGTGGGCCCTGATCGCCCTCGGTCTGGCCCATGCAGCGGCTTGGTCCTGCGCCATCCTCGTTGTTGTCGTTGCGTTGCGCGCAACTGTGGCGCTAGTTGTGGGAACGGTGGTTTTGCGCGATCGGCAAGTGTTTCGTGACGTATGGCTGCTTCCCCTGCGCGATCTACTGGCAGTCGGCGTTTGGGCTGCGAGCTTCGCAGGGCACACGGTCACCTGGCGGGGCGACCGCTTTGTACTGAAGAATGGTCGGCTGATCCGAGACGACTGTCATTTTCATTCTCGCGTGTGAGCGTCTGGGCTCGCGGGGAACGCGGTAGTGAAATCCGCGTTAGTTGCTCTGTTCGGAAGGAGAAATTAATTCGAACCGGCCGTCCCAGGACAGCCGATAGCGCCGGGCCCGCCAGATGATCGTCTTTCCAAAAAATCCTGCGATCCAAAAGCCAAAGCCGATCATATCTTCCAGAGGCAGCAACAGCCAGTTGATCCGGGCGCGAAGCGCGTGCTCACATACCATGTATGCTGACAGCGCGCGTACCACGAGCGCGAGCGGCAACAGCGGCCACCACGCGGGCGTGAACAGGCACGCCAGCAAGCCGAGCGGCAATGGCATGGTGAACACCTGGCCGACGTATCCTGCAGGACGAGTGCGGCGTGTGCTGCGCGCCCAGCGGATGCGATGTTTAAAATTCTCGCGCACCGTTGCGTTGCCAATGTGATGCTCGATGACGTAGGAAGAGAGAATCACGCGGTGGCCGGCGTCCGCGGCCAACCGGCCCATCCAGAAGTCTTCCGCCAGGTAATCTTTCACGCGATTGAAGCCGCCAATCGACTGCAAAACGCCGCGCCGGGCGGCGATCGTCGGTCCCACGGCGAAGCGCATGCCCTCGATCATGCGCGCCACAAACGCCTTTCCCCAAAAATCGGTATTCATGCCGGTCGCTTCGAGCTGCGACCAGAAACTTGGCCCCGCTACGGCGCGGTAAGGGCAGGTGGCCAGTCCAAGATGACCGTCCTGAAATTCGGAGGCGATCGTGCATAACAGATCCGGAGCAACCCGGATATCGCTGTCACTCATGACCACCAGATCGTGAGTTGCGGCGCCAAGCATCTGCTCGAGGCTGTAGACTTTTGCATTCGGATAGGGAGCCTCCCCGGTAATGATGATCCGCGACGCAACATGCGGGTACTCGCGCCGCAGACGGGCCACCACCTCTGCTTCCGGGACGTTCAAAGACCGAACTGCGAAGAGGATTTCGAACGCAGGATAATCCTGCTCGAAAAATGTTCGCAGATTCGATTCCAGATTGAGATCTATTCCTGCCAGAGGTTTCAGAATGCTGATGGGCTCGCGCGAGTGCAAAGTTGGAGGCTTCGCGGCTCGATAACGCAAAACCGCAACGATCGACACCAACGAATAGAGGAGCGCTCCCAGAAGAAGCAGCAACAGAGCCCCTGACACAGTCACGTGCAGCTTCCAAGAAAGAAGCAGAAGAAAAGCGCATCTAGCGCCTGAGATCATGAGTGAAACAGGCGAGGAAGCACGCCCCGCTCCAATTATACATTCAACAAAGGAACGCTCTACACAGGTTACTGGGCGCGATTGGTGAAAATCGCTTTCCCCCCGCCACGGGCTAATAAGAAGTGTGGTAGGCCGGTCAGTTCTCTGGGATCCTCCTGGTCGGTCCAAAGAAACACGCGCTGCGAACTGTTCCAGAGCGTGGTGAACGATTGCTGCGTTTCGAAGATATGAGGAGCGTCGGGAAATTGTGCGCCGTACCACAGACTGTCGCTGGGCACATGCAGGACACGCAACGGAACGTGAAGATAGAAATTCAAAGTTGACGCTTCATGATATGCGCCATCGACTACGATGACGTTGCCGGGCTGGAACTGTTTCCCGATCGCCATGGCAAGATCGTGGGATGAGAGAATCGGCGAGAAGGTGATAAATGCCGCATGCACACAGCCCAGCAGAACGATCATCATCAGGCATAGAGCGGCATTCCCCAGAACTGGTTGGCTGCGACGGCGCATCCACCAGTTCAGAGACGTCCCAATCAGTAGTGCGAGGGAGGCGCCGAGCAGAGGGCCGCGAAACATAGACAGAGCCTGCGGAGTGAAATCAAGCAGGTGGCCCAGCGATAAATTGTAGTCCTGGAGATTTTTATTCAGCAGATCGGCGAGATCCACTCCAGCAGGAGGCCGGTGCGTCGTGAAAAACAGGACTATGCCCGCGATTCCCGCCAAGATCGCCGTCACCATCAGCGCGAGCGACGACTGCCGGCCGGAGCGGTGGTCGGATTCGTACGCGTCGGACGCTGATTCGCGGGCGAGCCATCCTCCTACGAGAAGCGCAATAGCGGGCAGCGCGGGAATGGTGTAGTACTCCTGCCGCGTGGAAAAACTGAAGAAAAGCAGAATCACGAACGGCCAAAGAAAGAAGAGAAGATTGGCCCGCGAGTGCCGATCAAGCTGGGAACGAAGTCGTCCGCCGCGCAGCGGCACATTCGCAAGCGACTGCGGCAGAAACACCGTCCAGGGAATCACCCAAACCAGCAGCAATGCCCAGAACAGAAGAAGCGGCACCGTGTCATATCCCGGCGGTACGCGTTTATTGAGAAAACGCATGACGTGTTCATTGATGAAGTAGAACCACAAAAATCCGCGCGCCTGTCCCTGAGCGGGATTACGAACGGCCGCCAGAATGTGCCAGGGCGCGGCTAACAAAAGAAAAACCACTGTGCTGGAGAGGATTCGCAGCCTCGCGATATGGCGCAGGTTTCGCATCAGCAGCAGATACAGAAAGATTGCACCGAAGGGAAAGACAAGTCCGATTAGTCCTTTGGTGAGTACGTTCAAAGCACAGGCTGCCGCAAATCCCCAGCAGATGAAGCGCGAGGGTGGCTCTTCCTCAAGCGAGCGCAGGAAGAAATGAAACGAGACGACAAGCCACAGCCCCACCATCACATCCGGAATCAAGAAGCGGGTAAAGACGTAAGGGCCAATCGAAGTTGCCAGGCCGAGGCCGGAATACAATCCTCCGCATTCGCCGAAGGCATAGCGACCCAGCGCATAAGTCGTCAGGATCAGCGCCAGCACCGAAAGAATTAGAGGCAGCCGTGTGCTCCAGTCGTGCATGCCGAAAAGCTTGTAGCTCCCGGCGATGCCCCAATACATGAGCGGAGCTTTTTCGAGATAGCGGAAGCCGTTGATGTAGAGCGTGACCCAGTCGTGGCGCAGCAGCATCTCGCGCGCGGCTTCAGCGTGAAGGGCATCAACATCATCGAGGAGGGCAGGAGTAAACATGCCTGCGACATAGATGACGAGCCACAACGCGGTGAGGATCAGCAGTGACGCAGTCTTATTTGACCGAAGAAATAGAACACGGCGCGATGGCTCTGCTAAGGCGTTGGTCCTGCCTGCCTGAGGGGGCGCTGAAGGATTCATGCGGAGTTCGCGCAGTCTCGATTATAGGTTTTGGAAATTGAGACGTTCAAACCGTTGAGGTCCGTGATGGCGCGGGAGGGTTGCCGGTGGTGCGGGACTATGGCCCGCAGAAGCCTTTAGGTTGGGCGAGTTCCCCGCAATGCCTCGCGAATCTTTCCCGAAAGCTGCTTCAAGGTATAGGGCTTCTGCAGAAAATTGTTTTCTATATCTAAGACTTTATGGTCGACCACGGTTTGGCCGGGATATCCGGAAACGAAAAGCAATTTCGTATCAGGACGAAGGCGGCGAATCTTGCCGGCCAGTTCGCCTCCGCTCATGTTCGGCATCACCACGTCGGTCACCGCGACGTGAATCGGCCCACGGTATTTTTGTGCCACCGAAAGGGCATCGCAGCCGTCCTTGGCTTCGAGCACGGTATAACCCTGGAGACGCAGAAACTCTGTGGTCGCACTTCGAAGTGCTGGCTCATCCTCTACCAGCAGAATTGTTTCGCAGCCTCGATGCACACTCTCTCGTGCCGCATCGGCAGGGTGGGATTGCACGTCGGAGACGGAGACGCAGGGCAGATAAACCTTGAAGACCGTGCCCATGCTCGGTTCGCTGTATGCCCAAATGAAACCTTTATTCTGCTTGACGATTCCATAGACGGTAGCCAGGCCCAGCCCGGTTCCCTGTCCCGACAGTTTGGTTGTGTAGAAGGGCTCGAAAATGTGCGGCAAATGTTCCG
>JASHPL010000203.1 GCA_030038125.1 Candidatus Sulfotelmatobacter sp. | reverse complement strand
AAAGAACGCGGCGGAGTAGCGCTGTCGGCGCTGTTAGGTGGAGCGTACTCTTCAACGGTGACCACGGTTGTAATCTCGCGACGAGCCGCTCGGCAAGAACGACCGCATCTGTTTGCCGGCGGGATTTTGATGGCATCCGGGGTGATGTATTTGCGTCTGGTGGCGCTGGTTGCGCTGTTTAATCGTCGATTAGTGGTAACGCTTGCGCCGGCGTTTCTGGTGCTGGCGGGAGTGGCAATTGGCGGAGGGTGGATCTGGTCGCGGCGACCGGATGCGGACGCATCTCAGTTCAAGCGCGAGTTTGAGCCGAAAAACCCTTTGGAACTGCTGACCGCTTTTCTTTTTGCTGGTTTGTTTTTGGCCATGTTGGTGGCCACGCAACTGGCCGTAACTTATCTGGGAAAAGCTGGCGTCGATACGCTGGCCGCCATCATGGGAGTCAGCGATGTCGATCCATTCATCATGGGCATGACGCAAGCGGCGGGCACACTCACGCCCTTGAAAGTGGCGTCTGCCGCGGTCCTGATTGCGGCCGCCAGCAACAACTTCGTGAAAGCCATATATGCGCGCGCCCTGGCGGGTCGAAAGACGGGAACTCAGAGCTTCGCATTATTGGCGGGCCTGGCCGTCGCAGGGCTCATTCCCTTGTTTTGGATCTAGAAGAATCTCCGATGAAGCGCCAGGCTTGTCAGCCGGCACAAATCCACTTCGAGGTTGCCAGATGAACTCTTCCCGTACTCTGACTGCGTTTCTGCTGGCAGTGCTGGCAGTTCAAACTGGATTGTCTCGGCCCGCCCAAAATACAAATTCGAAATCGGAAGAGTCGTTCTTCCCCGTAGCCGTGTGGTACGGAGGTGGGAAGGTTCGCGCCCCGATGCTGGAACCGGTCGATGCCACGAGCGCTCAACACTGGGCAAAAGATTTGGACCAGATTAAGGCCGTCGGCTTCAACACGGTCAAGACATGGGTGGATTGGGCGACGGCCGAGCCTCGTCGCGGAGAATACAACTTTGCCAATCTCGACCTGCTGTTGCGTCTAGCTCAGGAGAACGGGTTGCGGGTGATCGTGCAGGTGTATCTGGATTCTGCGCCTGACTGGGTGGGGCAGCATTTTCCTGATGCTCGCTTCGTGGATCGAAGTGGAGCCGTGATCGATTCGCAGGCCGCGCCGGGATTTTGTATTGATCACAATGGGGTTCGGTCGGAAATCGTGAAATTTCTCGCGGCTCTTTCCGCCGAAGCGAACAGAAGCTCGGCCCTATATGGCTGGGATGTGTGGAGCGAGCCGCATGTGATCAACTGGGCGGAGTTCCCGTACCTGGAGAATCCTGAATTCTGCTTCTGCGCGTATACGCAGGCTCGTTTTCGTGGATGGCTGAAAGCGAAATACCACAGCCTGGACGCGCTCAATGCGGCCTGGTATCGCAGTTTCGAAAATTGGGACCAGGTGCAGCCGCCGCGTTTTCCGACCATTCTTTCCTATACGGATTACCTGGACTGGCGCGCTTTCATCGAGGACAAGCTTGCGCAAGACTTAAAAACTCGCGTGGATGCGATTCGCAGCATGGATACTACGCACACCATCACGAGTCATGCCGATGCGCCGGGGCTGTTCACCTCTCCAACGGATGGCTACGGCGAGCCGGATGATTGGAAAATGTCTGCCAACGCAGATTTTTTTGGCACCTCGGTTTATCCCAAGCACTCGGAATCGACCAAACCGTGGAGCGATCTGATGCTGGCGTCTGGACTCGATTTCATCCGCTCGGCCGGACACAGCTTCCAGAAGGGCTTTTGGATTGGCGAATTGCAGGCAGGACAGGGCGCCACCGGAATGCGGATTGCCGAACCAGTCAACGCCCACGACGAACAATATTGGATGTGGCAGGTGATCGGGCACGGGGCACGAGAGATTGCGGTTTATGCCTGGTATCCAATGAGCTCGGGATTTGAGTCGAATGGCTACGGTTTGATCAATCTCGACGGCACACTCACGGAGCGAGCACAAGCGGCGGGGCGAACGGCCGCAGTGATTGCTCGCCACAGCGCTGAAATTCTGAGCTCGACCCCGGAGTCGGCGCAGGTCGCCATACTCTATAACCGGCTTTCGTACATGGTGGGCGGCTCGCAGCCGTCGCTGGCGAAACTTGAAAATGCGGAACGCGATTCGTTGATGGGTCTCTATGGCGCCTTCTACGAGCAGAATATCCCTGTCGATTTCGTTCATCCCGAGGATGTGATCGAGAACCGCCTGGGGCAATACAAAATTGTGTTTCTGGCGTTCCCGGTGATGCTATCGCGCGATGTCGCGGATGGTGTAAAGCGTTACGTGCAATCGGGCGGAACCGCGGTGGCTGAGGCGCGTCTCGCCTGGAACGATGCTCGTGGTTTTGCCAGCGATGTAATCCCGGGAGCGGGTTTGGCGGAAGTCTTTGGCGCACGGGAGTCGGTGATTAGGCCCGCGGACAAAGTGCAGTTCCTCACAGAAGCTTCGTCCGCTCTACCGGGAGTGCCCCCTCACACAGCGATCTCCGGCGAGGCATTCGAAGAGGAACTTGAACCTCTGAGTGGAGGCACTATACTTGCTCGTTTTAGTGACGGAAGTCCGGCAGTGGTGAAAAAAGGCGAGGGCAAGGGCAGCGCAGTTCTCATTGGATCTTTTCCGGCACTGGCCTATTACCGTGAGCACGATGCGAACATCCAGCATTTCTTTCTTTCCTTAGCGCAGGCAGCGGGAGTATCACCGGAGGTGAAGGTCTCAGGCAGCGGAACCTCTCAGGTAGAAATAAGGAGGCTCGTTGGACCGGGAAAGCAGGTCATTCTGGTCTTTAATCATGCGAGCAACAGCGCTGATCTCAGTCTTGCCATTCAATTTCCGTGGACGATCCGCGAAGCTCGCGAGTTGGAAAATGATCAGCCAGTCAGTTATCTGTCGAGCAGAGGGCAAACAATTTTCCGCAAGCGTTTGGCTGGCGGTGAGATCTGCCTTCTAAGCATACGAGGTTCATGAGTTCTCGAAGTAAGGTCAGCGCCGGGGAAGTGAATCGTTAAATCCGGCGGTTTCGAGCAATACTTCTTTTCCACTTTATCGGAGGAAATCTTGTGAGCGTTGTCCAGTTTCGCGAACGCATTACTCAAGCTCTCAATCGCATTTGGGAGACACAAACCAAAAACATCGAAAAGGTCTCGGGGGTGATGGCCGACTGCATCGCGCGCGGTGGTCTGGTGCACTTATTCGGAAGTGGGCATTCTGTCCTTCCTGTGCAGGACATGTTCCCACGCTATGGCGCATTTCCGGGATTCCGGCCACTGATGGATATGCGCCTCATGTGGACCAACGTGATTGGCTCGGGAGGAGCCAAGGGCCTGCTGTGGCTGGAGCGACGGGAAGGTTATGCCGCGCTGCTTTTCGAAAACGAACCGATTCGCAGTGGCGATGTCATGCTGGTCTTCTCTCACGGCGGGCTCAATGCCGCGGGGATCGAAGTGCTGCTGGAAGCGAAGAAACGCGGCCTAACCACGGTGGCCGTCACCTCGCTGGACAATTATCGCAAACGCGAGGCCACGCATTCCTCGGGGAAAAAGTTGCCGGATGTTGCCGATTACGTGATCGATAACTGCGTTCCAGCAGAAGACGCGCTCGTGAGTGTGGAGGGATGGAAAGCTCCGGTGGCGGCAGGATCGACCGTTTCAACGGTCACGATCGCGATGGCGATTATTGCGCAAGTGGCTTCCGATCTTGCGGCCAAGGGACACAATCCTCCAGTCTTTGTTTCACCCAATGTTGCGGGAATTCCGACCGATAACAATAACCGCGTGTACGAAGAATACGAACGCTCGCTTAAACGGTAGTGCAGCCGGCTCTGGACAAGGATTGCCTCTTTGTTCGCCCAAAGGTGCGGAAGTGAGCACGCAGTCAGCGATTGTGGCGACTACTGTCAATATGCTCGGTCTTTCGCGAATCGGCAAAGTGAACCAAATCCGTGCGCAAGCAGTGCCGAAAGGATGAATGGGAAAAAGACGGTAGCCAGTCCGAGCGCGCATATTTTGCATTGGAACGAAAGGCCAACACATACAGTGACCCATGCCGCCACACAGACGGGAGCGGCATCATTCGAGCACCACGTCTTGTCGGAGTAGGCCAAAACCGCGAAGGGTAATGCCGAGATGAAGCAAAGCTTGGCAAGCGTGCCCAAGAAGGAGTCCGTTTCGGCCCCGGCGTGAACCAACCTCAGGTGCAAGGCGAGATAGATCGCATAGATGACGACAAGAAAGCAAAACAGAGCAACATATTGGAATACCTTGCGATTGCTGCTCTCCCATGCTCCCAAGATATATTCCCGCATAGGTAAGATTCCCCTTGAAAGGATCGTCGCAGACTACGAACGGGCGTGCCAAGATGACGTGGGGAACCTTTAAAAGCCGAAGGAATGTTACCGGAGTACTCCTCGGCATGGCGACCGAGTATGCTGGTCTCCGTGGTAGAAGTGCTCCGTGCTGGGGAAGAATCGAAGCACCCTCGGCGAAAAAGACAGAATCCAACGAGTGCGACTTGAGGTAGGCTTAATCCGTCCTGAGAAGGAGGTTTCCATGACAGATCATTCTCCCGTCGAGATCGTGCGGCAGGCTTCGACGTTATCCATTCTCTGGGGTGTGTTGCTAATCGTCTTCGGTATACTCGCCGTTGGCGCACCATTCATCGCAGCAGTGGCGGTCAGCGTTCTGGTCGCTTGGCTCATTATTCTGGCAGGAGTGGTCCACTTGATGCTAGCCGTTCACGCACATCGAGCGGGCAGGTTGATCTGGAAGCTGCTGGTGGGAGTGGCATACGTGGTTTTCGGTGTCTACCTCATTGTCCATCCATTGCTGGGGGTGGCATCCCTGACTCTTTTGCTTGCACTTCTTTTTCTGATCGAAGGCATATTGGACGTGATCCTGTTTTTCAACATGCGTTCAATGCGCGGCTCGTTTTGGGTGCTGGTGGACGGGATCATCACGATTTTGTTGGGATTGTTGATCTACCTGCAATGGCCTTCGAGTTCGATCTGGGCGATTGGAACCTTAGTCGGCGTGAGCATGATAATCAGCGGCCTCAGCCGGGTAATGATCTCATTGGCGGCGCGAAAGTCAGCGACTGCGTTAGCGTAGAGAGTTTCGCCGCCGACTCACTACTTTTGTCAGACGTTCAGGATCATTTTCCGCACGCTAGAGCCTTAGGATCGTCCTTTTGTGAATCCGCTCGAGGAGGTCGCATCCGGCCCAGGAGATCCCACACAAGTGTGAGCACTGCTCCGGTCATGATCCATATGTCGAACCGTGCACGCTCGACTGCGAACTCAACGACTGCAACGAAGAGGATGGCAAGAGAGGCGATTCGTTTCAGGCGTGCCCTCCTGTGCAATGGATGCGGTCGCAAACCTCCGTTCGGCTGCACAAACATTATCTCTACACCTGGGGCCACACGAAGCCTGAATCAACACGACGATAGCCGAGCGCCCTACCGTCGGTCGAAGGCCATCACCCAGTGCTTATCATGCATGCGTTTTGAAATCAGGGCGGTATTAGATTGTAACGATCTGCAAAGATTCCTAAAGACTTTGGGAAACTGCCACCACCGCTCTGGCTTTTGCGCGCTCCGCGTGATTGTTACTGATTGTTGGAGCTGATCCTGTCTGGCGGCTGTACTGCTACAAGATTTGCGCTAGTTATTTTTACGTCTAATTGCAGAATCTTTACGCAAGTTTAGACACAGGCTGGATAAACTCGTTCAAGTGTCAGGTCCGTAGTGTGCTTGGCTCGTGACATCACTTGCGGAACAACCCGCTCCGCCAAAGATTTCAACTTTTGCAACAGGATAGAGAGCGAGACAAACGATGGCCGACCCCTCAGACAAGGCTGATCGCGAAAAGGATCAAGCTTCAATCGAACCAGAGACGTCCCGCCGGCGGATTCCCGCCGCGTGGGTTTGGATTGCTTGCGCTTTCGTCATCCTGGCGACATGGTTCCTGTTCGCGCACCGAACAACAAAATCCACCGTACGAGCCTCCGTACCGCAAAGAAGCGTTCCCGTTCTTGCGGCGACGGCGCACAAGGGCGACATCGGAGTTTACATCGATGCCATTGGCACGGTGACTCCGGTTTACACCGTGAGCGTGACCAGTCGCGTGCAGGGACAGATCATGAGTGTGAATTATCGCGAAGGACAGATGGTTCACAAGGGCGACTCGTTGGTGGAAATCGACCCGCGACCTTATGAGGCGGCGTTGACTCAGGCGCAAGGACAACTTGCGCATGATCAGGCCCTGCTCAATGAAGCTCGTATCGACCTGGATCGCTACAAGGCTGCCTTGGATCGGAATGCCATCGCGAAGCAGCAATACGACGATCAGGTACAAATCGTCGCCCAGGATGAAGGCACAGTCAAGAACGACGAAGGCACGCTGGAAAATGCCAAAGTGAACCTTGTCTACTGTCACATTACTTCACCCATTGACGGGCGAGTGGGGCTTCGCCTCGTCGATCCTGGCAACATCGTTCAGGCAAACAGCACTACCGCGCTGGTGGTCATCACACAACTTCAGCCGATCACCGTAATTTTTAGCGTCGCAGAAGATTACCTGCCGCAGATTCAGCAGCAATTGTTTGCTGGACACCACATGACCGTTGACGCATTGGACCGCGAACAGAAAAAGAAGATCGCGACCGGTTTCCTTTTGACGGTGGACAATCAAGTCGACACGACCACCG
Organism: Candidatus Sulfotelmatobacter sp.; assembly: GCA_030038125.1. GTDB lineage: Bacteria > Acidobacteriota > Terriglobia > Terriglobales > Acidobacteriaceae > Sulfotelmatobacter. Next base: position 5,142 of record JASHPL010000203.1, on the reverse strand, counting down.
GGACGGTCAAGCTCAAGGCACAATTCCCCAACACGGACAACGCACTTTTCCCAAGCCAATTCGTAAACTCTCACCTCCTCGTGGAGACGCAACACGGAGCCACTCTGATTCCGAGCGCGGCGATCCAACGCAATGCCCAGGGGGCCTATGTTTATGTTCTGACCCCGGAGCAAACTGCTGCGATTCGTACCGTCACGGTCGGCACAACCGACGGTGATACCACCGCCGTGCAAGGTATTGGGCCAGGGGAAGTCGTTGCCGTCAACGGGTTCGATAAGCTGCAGGACGGAATTAAGGTTTCGGTGCGCAAAGGACAGGGAGCCACGAGCCCGAACCCGCAAGGTGGTCAATGAGTCCCTCTCGACCGTTTATTCTTCGGCCGGTCGCCACCTCGTTGCTCATGGCGGCGATTCTGCTCGTCGGCATCGTCGCTTATATCCAATTGCCGATTTCCGCGCTGCCCGAGGTCGACTATCCCACGATCCAGGTCGTGACGTTTTATCCCGGCGCCAGCCCAGACGTGATGGCGTCAGCTGTAACCGCACCGCTGGAGCGGCAATTCGGGGAAATGCCTGGGTTGAATCAGATGACGTCGACGAGTTCCGACAGCAGTTCGATCGTCGTCATGCAATTCTCGCTCAACCTCAATATCGACGTTGCCGAGCAGGAGGTGCAGGCCGCAATCAACGCAGCGCAGACCTACTTGCCGGTCGATCTCCCGGTCCCCCCCATTTACAGCAAGACGAATCCCGCGGATGCGCCCATCCTGACGCTGGCTCTCTCCTCCGGCTCCATTCCTTTGTCGCAGGTCGAAGATCTGGCCGATACTCGTTTCGCCCAAAAGATCGCACAATTGCCCGGCGTCGGTCTGGTCAGCATTAGTGGTGGTCAAAAACCGGCGGTTCGCGTTCAGGTGAATCCGACTGCTCTTTCCTCCTACGGTATTAACCTGGAAGACGTTCGCAGCGCTCTCGAGGCAACAAGTCTCGACCAGGCGAAAGGTAATCTCGATGGCCCGCAGCAGGATTACCAGATCGATGCCAATGACCAGCTTCTGACCAGCAGCGATTTCAAGAATGTTGTGGTCGCCTACCACAATGGCGCCCCGGTGCTGCTCTCAGATGTGGCCTCCGTAATCGACGGCGTCGAAAACATAAAGCAGGCAGCATGGATGAACACCACACCCGCGGTGATCGTGAACATCCAGCGACAACCAGGCGCCAACATCATTCAGGTCGTGGACCGTATCAAGAAGTTGTTGCCCAGCCTGCAAAGCAATCTGCCCGCTGCTCTTCAAGTGTCGGTTCTGACGGACCGCACTACGACCATTCGCGCGTCGGTAGCAGATGTCGAGTTTGAGCTGATGCTGACCGTAGGCCTGGTAGTGATGGTGATCTTTCTGTTCCTGAGGAACCTGTCAGCAACGGTGATTCCCAGTGTAGCGGTCCCGCTCTCGCTGATCGGAACTTTCGCCGTGATGTATCTCGCTGGCTACAGCCTGAACAACCTGACTCTGATGGCATTGACAATTTCGACTGGTTTTGTCGTCGATGACGCCATCGTGATGATCGAAAATATCGTTCGGTTCATCGAGGAGGGCGACAGGCCGCTCGAAGCTGCCCTGAAAGGATCGGAGCAGATTGGGTTCACCATTGTCTCGTTGACGATCTCACTGATCGCCGTGCTGATTCCACTGTTGTTTATGGGGGATGTTGTTGGGCGGCTGTTCCGCGAATTTGCGATTACGCTGAGCGTGACAATTCTCGTCTCCGCCGTTGTTTCCCTCACGCTCACACCGATGATGTGTTCCCGATTGCTCCGCCACACGCCCCAGGCGCAGCAGGGGCGCTTCTACCAGGCTTCGGAAAATGTATTCAACAAGATCATCGAGTTCTATGGACGGACCCTGCGCTGGGTTTTAAAGCATCAGACAGCCACTCTTCTGGTCGCGGCCGGAACTCTGGTTCTGACGATTTGGCTCTACATCATCGTGCCGAAGGGCTTCTTCCCGGGGCAGGATACCGGGATCATCCAGGGGATCTCGGAGGCGCCGCAAACCATCTCGTTTCCTGAGATGGCGAGACGGCAGCAGTTACTGGCTGAGACCATCCTCAAAGACCCTGCCGTCGAAAGTCTTTCTTCCTTCATCGGCGTTGACGGCACAAATACGACCCTCAACAGCGGACGGATTCAGATCAACCTGAAGCCGCTGGAGCAACGCGAGATCAGCGCTTCCGACCTGATCCGCCGGCTACAGCCAAAGTTGGCTGAAATTGACGGCATCACGTTATACATGCAGCCGATTCAGGACCTAACGGTCGAAGATCGCGTCAGCCGGACTCAGTATCAATACACGCTGGAAGATCCAGACCAGAACGAACTGAATCGATGGACCAGAAGGTTCGTCGAGAAGCTGAAACCTCTACCCGAACTGCGTGACGTGGCGACCGACCAACAGACGAGCGGTTTGGCGGCGTCTCTCGTTGTCGATCGCGTGACGGCGTCGCGTATGGGCATCTCGCCACAGATGATCGATGAGACTCTGTACGACGCCTTCGGGCAACGCCAAGTCCTGACGCAATACACCCAATTGAACCAGTACCACGTCATTTTGGAAACTTTGCCCTCTTTCCAGAAGAATCCCGCGAATTTGCAGGACATTTACGTTCGCTCCGCGCTTGCCAATTCTTCGCTCACGACGGGTCCCACCACAAACGGGGTAGTTACCGCCGGAGGCACCGGTTCTTCGATTGGGACTTCCGCTTCTTCCTCTTCATCATCCTCGGGCACCACGGCTCCTCCTGCTATTACAGCCGTCAATGGTGGGGCCGTGCCCCTGAGCACATTCACCCATTTTGAGTCGCGGAGTGCGCCACTGTCCGTCAATCATCAGGGACAGTTTCCGGTGGTGACTATCTCTTTCAACCTTGCGCCCAATGCGTCCCTCGGTGAAGCCACAGAGGCAATTGACCGCGTCAAAGAAGAACTCGATATGCCTCTGAGTATTCAGGGCGCATTCCAGGGCACAGCGGCCTCTTTCCAGACATCCCTCGCCAATGAACCTTTGCTGATTCTGGCAGCACTGGTGACGGTGTACATAGTGCTCGGCGTTTTGTATGAGAGTTACATCCATCCCATCACGATTCTGTCGACGCTGCCCTCAGCCGGCGTGGGAGCTTGTCTAGCGCTGTTGGTCACGGGAACCGAACTCAGCGTGGTAGCGCTGATCGGAATCATCCTGCTGATCGGAATTGTTAAAAAGAACGGAATCATGATGGTTGATTTTGCCCTCGAAGCCGAGCGCAAAGAGGGTAAACATCCGGAAGAAGCGATCTACCAGGCGTGTCTGCTGCGTTTCCGCCCAATCATGATGACTACCATGGCGGCGCTGCTCGGCGGTTTGCCGTTGGCACTGGGCAGCGGAATCGGTTCGGAGTTGCGCCGGCCTCTTGGCATCTCCATGGTCGGCGGACTGCTGGTGAGTCAGGTTCTGACCTTATACACAACTCCGGTTATCTACATCTTTTTTGACCGCCTGGCCCTGAAATTCTTCGGCGCTCACGCCAGTCAGGAAGGCATGGAGGCGGTTACAGCCGGCGACTAACGATGAGTCTCTCCTCTCCATTCATTTATCGGCCAGTAGCAACCACGCTGCTGACCGTGGCAATCGCGCTCGCGGGCGCGGTGGCGTTCAATTTTTTGCCAGTTTCTCCTCTCCCGCAAATCGATTTCCCGACCATCTCCGTTTCGGCGCAATTACCGGGAGCGAGTCCGGAGATCATGGCGTCTTCGGTAGCCACCCCTCTGGAGCGCCAATTCGGGCGCATTGCCGGTATCACCGAGATGACGTCGTCGAGCTATCTGGGCACCACCAGCATCACGCTGCAGTTCGATCTGAATCGGGACATCAATGGAGCCGCAAGAGACGTTCAGGCCGCCATCAATGCAGCGCGCAGTTACTTGCCGACCAATCTGCCTGCCAACCCGACCTATCGCAAAGTGAATCCAGCCGATGCCCCCATCATGATTATTGGCCTCACTTCGTCCGTTTACGACCGGGGAACTCTGTATGACGCCGCGTCGACGATCATGCAGCAGCGGCTATCGCAACTTCAAGGCGTGGGACAGGTCAACGTGGGAGGCAGTTCATTGCCTGCTGTGCGCGTCGAACTGAATCCTGTGCAGTTGAACAGCTACGGACTGGGCCTGCAAACTGTTGCCAAAATGTTGAACGCCCAGAACGCAAACGAAGCCAAGGGAACCATCACAAGTGATCTGACAACGGCCGACATCACAACCAACGACCAACTGCTCAGAGCCGACTACTACAAGCCGCTGATCGTTGGCTATCACAATGGCGCCGCTATCAAACTGTCCGACATCGCCGAAGTTCAGGACTCGACACAAAACATACGCGCCACCGGGTACGTCAACGGAAAACCTGCGGTCCTTGTCATCGTGTATCGAACGCCGGGCGCCAACATCATCGATACCGTAGACCGCATCCAGGATGCGTTGCCTTCGTTAAAGGCGTCGATTCCCTCGGCCATCGATCTCACTGTAGTCCTGGACCGGACGACAACGATCCGGGCCTCGGTCCGGGATGTCGAGCGAACGCTTGTCATATCGATCGTTCTGGTCATTCTGGTCGTATTCTTTTTCCTCCGCGATGCCCGTGCGACTTTCATTCCCAGCGTTGCCGTGCCCGTTTCCCTGATCGGAACGTTTGGAATCATGTATTTGCTGGGCTACAGCCTCGATAACCTCTCGCTGATGGCGCTGACGATCTCGACCGGCTTTGTGGTCGACGATGCGATCGTGGTCATCGAAAATATTTCGCGTTATCTCGAGCTCGGCATGGCGCCGATGGAAGCTGCGTTGCGCGGGGCAAAAGAAATCGGCTTCACCGCGCTCTCGATCAGCGTGTCGTTGATCGCCGTATTCATCCCCATCCTCATGATGGGCGGGATTGTGGGTCGCCTGTTCCGCGAGTTCGCCGTCACGCTATCGGTGGCCATTGCCGTATCGCTGGCAGTCTCGCTGACGACAACCCCGATGTTGTGCTCCCGGCTTCTCAAACATCATTCTGCGGAGGAACAAGGGCGACTTTACCGCGCCAGCGAAGAATTTTTTGCTTTCGTA
>JASHPL010000021.1 GCA_030038125.1 Candidatus Sulfotelmatobacter sp. | reverse complement strand
GCTTAAGTTGGTGATTTCAAGAGATTGAGGGGGAAGCGGGTATACCCCCGCAAATCCAAAATCTTCCCAATTCGGTCCTCGAATGAGTCTCTAACTGCCGCGTAACTCAGCCTTTTTGCGAAATCCGTCACTGTAGCCTGTGATCGTAATCACAGCCTTTTCGCGGCCCCAAAACTAACCTGATTCTTGCTTGTGGGGGTTCGAAAGCAAGTGGGTGAAAGGGGTAATGCGATGGTGGTTGCCAGTCCTACTCCAAACGTGGGCCACGTGGCTTACGACTTTTCCCGAAATCCGATGCTGGTCTACTGGGAGATGACCCAGGCTTGCGGACTGGCATGCAAGCATTGCCGCGCCGAGGCCATGCCCAATGCCAATCCGCTCGAGCTCACAACTGAGCAGAGCCGGCGCTTCCTCCAACAACTTGTCAACTTCGGCGATCCGCTCCCCCATCTGATTCTGACTGGTGGCGATCCGCTCAGCCGCAAAGATATTTATGAGCTGATCGATTACGCCACCGGTCTGGGATTGGAAGTTTCCATCACGCCCAGCGCAACCCCCGAGCTGACCAACGAAGCCATTTCCAAACTGAAAGAGCGTGGGATCCAGAGCATGGGATTGAGTCTCGATGGTTCCTGCGCCGAAAAGCACGATGCGATTCGCGCTGTCCCCGGCACCTTTGCGCGCACGATGGAGGCCGCGCGCCATTGCGGACGAATCGGCATGCCCATCCAGGTCAACACCCTCGTGGCCGCCGAGACCGCTGCCGATTTGCCCGCAATCTATCAACTGTTGCGCACCAGCTTCCCCGTAATGCGCTGGAGCCTGTTCATGCTGACTTCGGTTGGACGCGGCAAGCAGCTCAATGAAGTCTCGCCGGAAGAAGGCGAGAAGATCATGCGCTGGGTTTTCGAGCTTTCCCCGCGCGCTCCATTCATGATCAAAACCACCGAAGCGCCGTCGTATCGGCGCATCGCCATCGAGATGATGCGCTCTGCGGGCATGGCTCACGGCGAAATGAAATCAACTTCGGTCTATAAGGGATTCCAGATTCGCGACGGTCACGGCATCGTGTTCGTTTCGAATTTAGGAGAGATTTACCCTTCGGGCTTTCTGCCGCTGCGCTGTGGAAACGTGCGCAGAGATTCACTGGTCGAGATCTATCGCAACTCCGAGATCTTTCGCGCCTTGCATTCTCCCGATCAGTTCCACGGCAAATGCGGAGCCTGCGAATACAGCCACATTTGCGGAGGATCCCGCGCCCGCGCCTTCGCCTACACCGGGGATGCGCTCGGAACGGATCCCTTCTGCCCCTACGAACCGCAGCGAGGAGCTGTCAGCTAGGCTCTCTTGAAAATTCGCGTAGGGATGGGCGCCCTCGCATGTCCGGCCGAGCGGAGCTGGGCAGCCGCCCACTATTTCGCATTCTCAGTTGCGGCGCGCCAGCGCATGCAAACTCCGGGGTGAAAACACGGCTCAGGAATACAGCTTGATGGGCTGCACTACCCGCGTAATCGCCCCGTTGGGACTCGGTTGATCCGGTTTGAGACCTGCGCGCAGGGAAGAAAATAATCCGATCAACTGGCCGAACATCACGTCAAGCACGGGACGATAATCATCAGGGAAAGTGTTGGGACAATCAAGGGACAAGCAATAATCGGTCAGCGGGGAAACATCGTCGATCCCTTGCACCGTCACTGCGGCGCGCACGCGACCCAGACGTTTGCGATCAATCTCGCGCAACAGATCGAGTTCGTATCCGCGGCGACGCGCGTCGCTGGAAAGAAACGCCACGAACAGAGTATTGCTGTCAACGCTCGACATGGGACCATGCCGCAGCCCTAATGGAGTTTCCGCCAGAGTAGTCACTTTGCCCGCGCTCAGCTCCACAACTTTCAGTGCCGACTCGTCGGCGACCGCATGGAGCGCGGAAGATCCGACAAAGCAGGCCCGCGTGCAGCCGAGCATCGTGATGGCCGCAGCCACCTCCGCCGCGGCAGGAAGGAATTGCCCGCCAGTTTCTACCATTTGTGAAACCGCATTCCCGAACTCATCGAGAGCGTCTGCGTGCGCCACGCACTGTCCGGCAAGGAGCATGTTGGTGAAGGAGCTGGTCATGGCCAATCCGCGATCGTTGACCGCATCGTCGAGAACGACCGTCAAAGCACGCTCCGAGTGACGGGCGCAAAGCTGCGCCATCTTCCCGTTCTGGTTGCATGTGACCACGATGTGACGAATCGCGTCACAACGCTCCAGCGCGCGTTCCAGCACTGCGACTCCCTCCGGACTGTCGCCCGAGCGCGAAAACGAAATCCAGAGATATTCCCGGCTGGGATGATGGAATTCGTCGAAGTCCGTCAGCAGCGTAGTGCTCGGAAGCGGATAAACGTCGCACTTCCAGCGCCGCCGCAAGAGCGGCGCCAGGGCCCGGCCAATGTAGTCGGATGTCCCCGCCCCAACCAAATACACGGTCGAGGACGGAGTCCCGCCGGAGCCAATTCCGCATTTGCGAAGAATACGGTTCAGGTCCGGCTGCAACTGCTGGCAGCGCTCGTACGTTTTGCTCCACGTAATCGGCTGCTGCGAGATTTCCCCAGGGGTATGTTCCAGGCCGCGTTCTTTCTTTTCCTGCTTCGTCAACTCCAGAAGCTTGCGCAGGGGATCTGGCAACGTAAAACCCTCCGTTCAGAACTGTTAGTCTATTACAACCGGTCGCAGTTGAAAAGTATTCGAAATGAAATGAAAATCCGTTCGCAAGGAAACGTCAGCCAACCAAGGCAAGGTTCTCGACTCCGCAGAATGGACTAGGATCGGACAATTCTGCTGCCCTCGAAATGACAACAGTTTGGGATTGACAATTCACTCAGGGCTCGGGGGTGAGCGTTGGGAGAACGGCTATGTCCACCGTGCCGGGATCGTCGCGAAGTTTAACGTACAGCCTCTTCGACTTGGGCGACGGAATCAGTAATGCGTCTTGTACAAAGCCTTCGGGAACGGTCACGGAGTTGGTGAAATCCGGATCGGCGCTGACGGAATCGAGCAGAAAAAGTTTGTCTCCGCTGAGGGTGCATTGCTTTTCCGGTTCGGTGACGCAGCGATATCCCTTAAGAACGGGTACGCGCACCAGATTCACCAGCGGTTGCCAGTCGCCGTCGAGCCCGTCTGCCGTGACGGGACGGAATTTCAGCGGACCGAAAGCCGATGGTCCGAGCAGTTTCATGGGATCGAGCACGGCAAAAACGGTTTTGGAATCCTGAAGCGTCAGGTTGCCATCGGCGAAGCTGAGCAGCACGCGAAAAGATTCATCGGCCGTCGCGACTTCGATCTTTTCTGTCGGGGCAAAAGTCTCAGGGACTTGTGCTTTCAGGAAAAAATCCAGCCGCCCGTCTTGTGGTAGTTCTTCGGGGCTGCCGAGACGAACGATGGGAGGAGAGGCCGATTCGTCCAACTGTACGTTTTTCGTCAGAATGTTGACTTTCGGTCGCGGCGCCGCAATCGCAGTTTTCAGGTCGAGCAGGCGGCCATCTTTCAGTGTCACGCGAGCGCTGAGCGCGTCTCCGGCATGGAATTTTGAGACGCCCGCGGCATCGTGCAGGATCAACTTCAGTTCATCTTCCTGATTGGCTCGAGTCAACGAATCCGGCTCGAAGTTGAGCCCATTGAGTTCCAGATTCCTCACCTGATCCAGCCGAGTACCTTTGAGCAACCCGTCGGCATCACCCGCATGGAGAGTGAAACTGTCGAGACGCCCCGCTTCCGCGTAAGTGTGCAGTGGAACTTCATCGGGTTCGCGCAAGCCGAATTTGTGGATCAACATGATCAGCGATCCCGGCTGCGCATCCTGCAACGGAACTGTTACCTCGAGTTCTTCCGGCTTCGAGGATTTCCACTCCGCTTTCAGCGCTTTGCCATGCTCATCTTTCAAGGTGACGTCGCGGACACAGCAGGTTTCGGAGGACTGCAGGTGCAGCGTATCCTGGCGGCCGATGATGAGAGCGCTTGCATCCTTGGAGGCAACGATCCATTGCCCGGGCTTGGAGATGCGCAGGCGGTAGTGAGGACCGTCGAAAGCTTGAAATCCCCAGTCTGCGCGCAGCACGCCGGTGACTTCGTCGTTCAAATCGACATTCT
>JASHPL010000202.1 GCA_030038125.1 Candidatus Sulfotelmatobacter sp. | reverse complement strand
GTAATTTTGAGCAACTCGTGCTTCTGCAACCGGGCGTTGCAAATCAGTTACCGGACAAACCGGAGTTCGGTCTCGGTGGCAACACCACCATTTCCATTAACGGTGCTCGGGCTTACGCGAATAACTGGACCGTCGATGGCGGCGACGTCAACGACAGCGGTTCCAATGGAACATTACTGAACACACCCAGTATCGACGCCATTCAGGAATTCACCCTCGAGCGGAGCAACTACGACGCAGCTTTCGGCCGTAGTGGCGGCGGCCAAATCGTTGTCGCCACCAAATCCGGAACCAACGAATTCCACGGCAGCGCCTACGAATTCAATCGCAACAATTTTTACAACGCTAATACCTTTGGCGATCGGCAGGCCATTTCAGAGTTCGGTTCGCCAGCGGCCCAGAACAAAACCCCGATTGAGCGCTACAACGATTTCGGGTTTACTTTCGGCGGACCATTCTGGATCCCTAAGCTGTACAACGGCAGGAACAAGACGTTTTTCTTCTGGTCCGAGGAGTGGCGCAAAGCCACCACTCCGGCTACCAACGAAATTACCGTGCCCACTGCGGCAGAACTTGCAGGTACCTTCACTACTCCTGTTTTGGTTGCCCCGCAGAATTGTGTCACTACCGCCGGAACGGGCGCGAATGCGACCTATACCATCAGCCCATCCTGCTATAGCCTGAACGCTGCAGCGTATCTCAAGGCTTTTATGGCGAATAACCCGCCGAATGCAGGCAATCTCCTTATTACGCCTTACAGCCAGCTAAACAATTTCCGCGAAGACATCATCCGGCTTGATCAAACCCTGGGGCAAAAGGTACGGGTCTATGCGCGCTATATGCAGGACTCCGTTCCGCAAAACTTCCCCTACTCTCTCTGGGGCGGAAACAATTATCCAGGGGTGGAAACCACCAATGTGAACGCGCCTGGTCGCAACCTCGTCATCAACGAGAGCACCAGCATCAACCCGCATGTCGTCAATGAGGTCGAGTTTGTCGACGCCTGGGGCGCAATCAACGCCTCACTCGACGGCATTGCGAATGCTCCCGCTTTCGTCAGCGAGTTGACCAAGACGGCCTTTGCCGATCCCTGGGCCCGCGCTCCCAACGTTAGCATCAGCAACTACACGGGCCTTGCAAACGGAAGCGCACCCTATTTCGAGCGGAACATCGACAGAAACATCTTCGATAACCTGTCGATTCAACACTCCAATCACACTATCCGCCTCGGCCTCACCTCGATGTGGATGCAGAAAACCGAGAATGCCTCCGCCGGAGCGGCAACCTTCAATTTCACCAATGCTAATGGCAACGACCCATTCGCAAACTTCCTGTTGGGCCAAGCCGATAACTTCAGCCAACCCGATAAAGACACCATTCCACACCTGCGCTATATCAACTTTGAAGCTTATGTGCAGGACGATTGGAAAGTGAGCCCGAAGTTAACCTTGAATCTTGGCGTAAGGTACAGCTTCTTCCCATCGCCAACCGACAGTAACAATACCCTGGTCAACTTTGACCCTCTTGTGTTCCAGACGGCCCAGGCGCCGGCCATCGATCCTGGCACAGGAAACATGGTCGCCAACAGCACTAACGCCAATGCCGCAACTTACTCCAATGGGCTGATTTTCCCGAGCGGCGCCACTTGCAACGCGGCTCAGGCCATTTACTCCCAGGCAATTTGCTCACCCTACGGCAGCATCGTGAACCCCAATGCCAACAACAATTGGGGACCCCGCCTTGGGGTCGCCTATGATCCACTCGGCAATGGAAAGTGGGCTGTGCGCGGAGGCTTTGGAATCTTCTACGACCGTACTCTGAACGGCATTTGGGAACAGAATGCCTTCCGCGATCCTCCTCTCGTGCAGACGGTCACTAACCTCAACGCAACCAACTCTACGTTGAATCTGTTCGACAACTATGCCGCCGGAACGGGAGCAGGTCCCTCTCTCGGCCCCAACACCCTCCAGTCCACGGGAAATCCAACTTTCAAGGTTCCGAGCTACACGGATTACAACCTCTCCGTGCAGCATGAGTTCATGAAAAACACGGTTGCGGAAGTGGGCTATGTCAGTACGAAAGGCACGCACCTGCTCGGAGATATCGATTTGAACCAGCCAACAGTTGCGGCTCGCGAATCAAGCTCTACTCCTTTCTATGACGTCAATGCCCTTCGGCCGTATCCGGGATATGGGCCGATTATTTCCCGAGCTCCCATCTTCACGAGTAATTACAACTCATTCCAGGCGTCTTTGAACCGTCGCTTCACTAAGGGGCTGACCCTCGGCGCTGCTTACACCTGGTCCAAGCTGCTTACTAACAACCCGTCCGATCGGCAGTATCTGGCCTATAACACCTACAACCTGAAGCAGGCATATGGGCTATCCACCCTCAACACTCCGCAAATGTTCGTCATGAGCTACATCTACGATTTTCCGTTCTATAAAGGGCAGCGCGGTCTGGCGGGTCAGGCGCTTGGTGGATGGGAGTTGTCGGGCATCACAACCATCCAATCCGGTCAGTCTCTGACCATTGTCCAAAACCTCGATCCCTGGCAGATGGTAACCACCAACGCCGCAACCCCCTACTGCACCACGCCTCCCTGCCCGGTTTATCCGGGTGGAATCGGCTTCAACCGCCTACCCTGGTGGACAAGCGCTTACATCGCCGCCGACCAGAGCGGAAGCACCAGCGGACCAAAAACGGTGTTGAAATACTTCAACACTTCCGCATTCACTGATGCGGTCGGGCATTTTGGCAGCGAACATACAGGGTCGGTCCTTGGGCCGGGTTATCAACTCTGGGATATGTCGCTCATCAAGAACTTCACCTTCACCGAGCGGGCCCAGTTCCAGCTTCGGCTCGAAACCTTTAACACCTTCAATCACGGGAATCCCGGTGCCTCGGCGACGGATGGTATCGATGTGAATGTCGACAGTCCGACGTACGGGCAGGTGAATAACTGGCACGATCCCCGCACCGTGCAACTGGGAGCGAAGCTTCGCTTCTAGGCACGGGCCTTCTGCAACTCAAAGGGCGCACGCTCACCCCGTGCGCCTTTTTTGTTCAGCCGCGTTTCCCCTGCGTTGAAATGCCGAAATAGAAAAGCGGCTCCAGCGCCGCCTAAGGTGCGAGCAGAACTGCGCCTTTACCCCCTGAAATCCACAGGCCGTGTGACGCACGTCCTTGCCCTCCACAGGCGAAGAAGTACATCATCGCTAAGGCGCTAGCGCTACAAAGCAGAGTTCTAAACCCTCTTTGAAAAACTGGATTTCGCTTGATACGCCCCTGCGGCTCAAGATTTTGCCCCTAAATGATTGGAGCCCATAGATTAAATCTCAAAAACGACCTAAGTCTTTAATTCCAATTGATCGGGGGGGAGGGGGTAGATCCCGCTGCAGACCGAAATTCCATTTCGGGAAACGCGCTCTACGGATCCGAATCAATTTTTTTCTGAGTTTGCCGCCGCTCCGCTTTTCTTATTCTGAATGTCGATCGAGATCTTCTGCTCTCGCTTCCCTTCTTCCACACGCCCCGAATCCCGCAAGGCTGTTCCCAGTAGGAAATGGGCCTCCGCATTCGCCGGATCGATTTCCACCGCCTTGCGCAGCGGCTCAACCGCAGCTTCGGGATGATTAAACGCAATTTCCGTCTTGCCTAGTCCAAATAACGCATCCACATATTTTGGATTCACTTTCAGCGCGTCGCGAAAGTGTAATTCGGCGGGTTCGAGCTGCGAGTTATTGAAGAGAATTTGGCCCAAAATGCAGTTGGCCACCGGATCAGTGGGATAACGCTGCAGTTCCTGCCGCATCTCCTTCTCTGCATCGTCCGTTTGTCCTTGCCGCCAATAAAGGTATCCCAAGCCGGAATGTACGCCCATGTAATTGGGATCCGCCGCCTCTGCCGCCTGATACTCCTTGATCGCCTCCGCGCGATCCGATTGATCGTCATACGCGTTGCCCATCATCACGTGAGCGGCCGCCGAGTTCGGATTGATCTTCATGATCCGTTCAAACACGCTCGGCAGCGCCTTGTAATCCTTCATCCGCAGGTAAGCTTTGCCTAAAATATCAAGAGTCTCCAGGTCCCACGGGTCGGCTTGATTCGCCCGCTCGAGATATCGTGCCGCTTCCGGATACCGATCGAGCGCAAACAGGCTGAGACCAGCAAGGTCGAGAACCTGAAAATCCTCGGGATAAGGCACAGTCAGGGGTTCGAGCAGACTCCACGCCGATTGAAATTGGTGTGCCTTGAAATAGGCAACGGCGAGATTGCGCCGGGTCGCGGCATCGCCCGGACGAACTTTCAAAGCCCGCTGATACAGTGGAATGGCTTCTTCCGGTCTACCTTGCCGCGCCAGAACGATCCCCAGATTGTTCAAAGCGGTAATCGATTGCGGATCAATGGCCAAAGCTTGACGGAGAGCATCGGCTGCCGCCTCGAGATCGCCGCTGTGCATGGCCACAGCTGCCTGCTGTAGGTATTCGTGCAATTGAACATCCCCAGGCCTCGAAGCGGAACTCGCCGGCGGCGGAGTTGACTGAGAGACGGCATTCGAAGTCAGAGCCAGTCCGGCCGCGCACACCACGCCGACAGCAACAGTCCGCCTTGCTGACCACATAACGCCGATTCTAACTCACGAAAATTCAGAGCGACTGCAAGTGCTGGCTTCGCTGATTGACGTCGGACATCAGAGTTACCGCATGGCGGGAACCCGAAAGACAGCCACGCATCACCGAAAGACTGCTGTAGTAGTCGTTGTAGCGAAAGAATCCGGTTTGCCCGCGCCACATCGGATAACAATCGCATGCCTGCATCCATTTCTCGTACACGCTATCAATGTCGATGTACGTGTCGGGCACGAAGTTCGCGGCATCCTCCCAGTTTTCGGGGTAGAAGATTTTTGACACTGCGTGTGCGGGTAGGCTCCTGGAGAGCGTTTCCAAGCCGGCATAAAAGATGGCGTCGCGCACGATCAGATGGCAATTCTGATGGTCTTTATGCCAGCTCCCGCTCCAGTGGGTAATTACCACATCCGGCCGATGCTCGCGAATCGCGTCACAAACGCGCAGCGAACTTTCCTCGTTGAACGGTATCTCCGCGTCTGGATAGGCAAAGAAGATCGCCTCTGCTCCAATAAGGCGCGCCGCATTTTCGGTGGCAGCGCGCTGCAACTCGCCGTATTGTTGAACGGGAATGTTCTTTGGCGCTCCTCTCTCACCCAGTGACAGGCTCAGCAGAAGTCCCGTTCCTCCGCGCTCGATCTGCTGGGCAAGCACTGCGCCCATGGTGAACATGCCGTCGCCGGGATGAGCCGCAACTGCCATGACCTTGGCCGTCCTGGAGGCGGCTGTACCTTGTGCTAAGGCAGACGAAATAGGAATCGCCGACAAGATTGCCGCGCTTCCGACCGATTGAGCGAACGAACGCCGATTCATCCTCTCTCCTTTCCAACTTGTCGCGCGACGAGCGACTGCCAGGCCAGGCGGGCACAACCGAGCAGATTCGCTCGATCTCCCAGCTTGCTTACGACCAGCTTCACTTGTTTGGCTGCGA
>JASHPL010000020.1 GCA_030038125.1 Candidatus Sulfotelmatobacter sp. | reverse complement strand
TGGACTCAATCATTGGCACGGAAAGGCAGCAGTCGTTTAGCATTCTTAGCAGGCGCCTTGCATCCTTGGAAAGACCTTCGATAACTGTTTGGGCTCCTATTCCGCTACGGCTCATTGTTGGCTACGGTTTCATGGAGCATGGCTACGCGAAGTGGTGCAGTGTTGGAGGATTCAACCCTCCTCTGTAGCAGCTCCGTGGCTCGGACCCAATCGTTCGACCGCGGCCCTTTGCCCGAGACATTCTTCAAAGAACCTCAACCCTCTGACAATCGGACTATGGAGAATGCCTATGACTTGGAGACGATTCGGCGCACGCTTTCTGGCTGGTTTGGCGCTGGCAGGCGTGCTTCCTGCAACTTTAGCGGCTCAGACTGGTTCCAACTATGCCGGCCAGGAATTCAGGCTTCCTAACTCTGGCCAGACGATCACCCCGGTTGGCGCTCTTCGGAGCCCAATATCGGAAATGCCACACCCCAAGAGGATGCCGTATCCTCGAAGGCTTTGTGCGTTCATTTGCTGAATGGATACGTCGACGCAACATCAAGCCTGAGTGTACTAGTAGGAATTTTAAAAAATTAAACGCATTGTTCAGCGCTAATTATGCGATGAGTGCCGATCGCTCTCGCCCACGGACCTATTTGCTAATCCCGCAGTTCTCAACTTTCACGCAAGGCGACGATCGGGTTCACTTTCGTCGCGCGCCGGGCTGGAAGGTAGCTGGCTAGAATGGCAATCGCAAATAAAAGTAGAGGTACGATCAGAAACACGGCCGGATCACGGGGGCGCACCCCATAGAGCAAACTTGCCATCATCGACGCAATCGATGCGGAAACAACCACTCCGGCAACGATTCCCACGCCAGCAAGCGCGACACCTTTTCGTAAGAACAGTTTCAGAATGTCGTCCCGCTGTGCGCCGAGGGCCATGCGCAGACCGATCTCCCGGAATCTTTGCCCTACCATATAAGCCAACAAGCCGTAAATTCCGATGGAAGCAAGGAGCACCGCCAGTCCAGCAAATCCGCCCACTAGGTCGGCAGAAAAACGGCGTGAAGCCAGTGACCGATCGAGGATGTCGTTCATAGCGACAACATTGAATACGGGTAAGCCGGGATCAATGCTCTGGATTTCATGCCGAATCTGTGGTTCGAGCTGGGCCGCGGACAAAGACGTCCGCAACGCCACGCTCACCTGCTTGCTGGGGTCTTGATAGGTCGAAACGTAGATGTGGGGAACGCCATCGACGTCGAGACCGTCATTCTTAATATCCTTGATAACACCCACGACGGTCATCCATGGCTTAGTAGGGTCTTTTCCGAAGCGCACTTGGCGGCCCAGCGGATCGCGATCCGGCCAATATTTGCGGGCGGTGCTTTCATCAATAATGGCCACCGGCTGTTTGCCGTCTTCATCGCCCTCCGTAAATGAGCGGCCGCGTAGGAGCGTGGACTGCAACACCTTAAAATAATCAGGGCTTATCCGAATTCTCTCAGCGCGCAGATCCTGCGAGGACTCGACCGGTCTATCTTCAATCGCAAAGCCTTCAATCCGTAAGCCACCGACCGCGTCGGGGTTGCTATTGGTGACCGGTAGAGATGAGGTGATGGCGGCGAGTTCTACTCCCGGAATTGCCTTCATCCGCCGCAGCACTTCGCGATCAAAGGTGGCTTTGCCAGTAATACCGAGATACGGATCCGTCTTCGGATCGTTGGGAACTCCTAGCCACGTGTTTGCCGTGACCACTTGAGTTGGATTAAGGCCTGGATCTTCCTGTAACAGGTCCCGCAGCGTACGCAGCAGTAAGCCGGCTCCCACCATCAGGATGACGGCAAATGCCAGTTCAGAGACGATTAGAATATCCCGCAATCGGCCGGTCTTGGTGCTGTAGCCGGACCCGCGACCGCCTTCACGAATGGCCGAGGAGAGAGCGGCCTTTGCCGAATGAAGCGCTGGAGCAAGTCCAAACACCAAGCCGGTGAGAATGGCAACCAGCAGAGCGAACGCCAGCACTACCCAGTCGATTCGTACTTCGTTGAGCCGGGGAACGCTCGATGGCACAAAGCGCAGGATGAAACGCAAAGTACCCACTGCGGTTGCGATTCCCGCGATACCGCCGATGAGCGACAGCAGCATGGACTCGGTCAGCATCTGGCGCACCATGCGCCCGCGGCTCGCCCCCAGCGCTAACCGTACCGCCATCTCTTGTTGCCGCCCCGAAGCGCGCGCCAGGAGGAGATTGGCTATGTTCAACGATACGATGAAAACGACCAGGATTACCGCACCCAATAACACCAGCAGCATGGGCCGGACCTTGCCCACCAAAGTTTCTTGCAATGGCTGAATCTCAATTGTCCATTGCGCCTGCGGCGGGTAATCGGTGGGAAAGTCGTGCCGCAATTGGGCAGCCGTGGCAGTGAGCCGCGCCTGAGCTTGCGCCAGCGTCACGCCGGGCTTAAGTCGTCCGATTCCATGTACTAAATCCCGGGTACCCCGCATTGGCGGCGGAAAGGGATCTGCGCTGAATCCGCCGGCGCAAAACACTTCCGCGTCGCCGGAAGTCGTCGGCCCAGGATGGCGAAATCCGCGTGGCAGAACCCCGATAATTGTAGTGGGATCACCATCGATCCGGATGGTACGGCCGACAACGTTTGGATCGGCGCCATAGGCACGCCGCCACAGGCCATCGCTGATCACGGCCAGTGGAGCGAAACCAGGCACGAAATCCTGCGGACCAAACAACCGTCCAATTTGCGGGGTCACACCCAGCATGGAAAAGTAGCTGAAACTGCCATTGACCCCCTCGACACGCTCGGGCTGTCTGCCGCCGGTCACATTCTCGCTACCGTAGAAGATGGGAGTCACATCTTCAAATACACCCGCTCGCGTCTGCAGGTCATCCAGTTCGGGCTTGGAAAACCTAACGTCCCGCAATCCTACGCCTGGCTCGTTAAAGTAGATTCGCACCAAACGATCGGGATCGCGGTAGGGTAGAGAACGCAGCAACACGGTATTCACGATGCTGAAAATGGCGGTGTTGGCTCCCACGCCCAGAGCCAGCGTCAAGAGAGCCACGAGGGTGAATGTGGGGGTCTTGACCAGCATGCGCAAACCATAGCGTACGTCCTGAAATAATGTGGTCATCACAATTCCTTCCAGCGGGCAGTTATCCCCGCGATGAGGCTGAATCCAATCAGTCGCGACTTGCTCCGATGGCATTTTCCTTTCGCGAAATGCGACGCTACTTCATCGGCGAAAAATCCGTCGACCGCATGTATATTCGGTCTATCCTTTCCACCAACTTGTTGGCTTCCTCGGATTTGATTGCCTCCTGAACCTCCGGGTCGGCCAGCATCGCGTCCCAGTTCTTTTTTGCTTCCACCCGGCTGGAATGAGCCACGAGGTAGACGAATGTGTTGTCCCAATCGGCTTCCGCTTCAGGTACCCAGTAACCCACGACCTGCAGATCGTATTTGGCCAACAGCTTTGAATAGATCTCTCGAAACCGCGATTCCAGTGCAGGCAATTTGCCCGGTACAGTGTGATAAATGCGAAGCTCGAAGACGCGATTGCTGTCGGCCCTCACGTCGTCCATGTGAGCGAGGCGCGCAGTCATGAGCGATCCGGCGGTGAAAGAAAGCAAAGCAATGGCGCAAAGACTGCATCCCCTGAATTTCCAGCGGTTGAGTGTCGTCGATACTCCTTTCTAGACGACTCGAAATGAGTGTCCCACACCGAGGGGTGCTCCTACTTAGACCAGGGCGGAACCACGCCGTTGGTGCGCGCGTACGCGATCGACTGCCCCAGATGCTCGTGTTGATCATTGAGAATCAGCATCACTGCGTCCTGCTTGGTCATGTCTCTTTCGAACAGTTTCACGTGCGTCTGCAGGTCGTTGTCGGAAAGTCCCGTAATCGCTTTTTGTAGATTGGCGTAAGAAACCTTCAAAGCTTCCTGCAATTTCTCGGGATCGGTGATGGGCGCGGGCTGTGCCCCCGTAATCGGTGTGCCGAGAGCACGCCGGCGAGCAGCCCGTTCTCCTCAACGATCAGGTTGAACACGTCGCCGACGGACCGAACGCCCTGGCCGGGCTTCCACTCGTACTTGCCTGCCATAACTTGCGCGAGTCCGGTGAATTTTTTGGAAAGCGTTCCGGTATCTTTTCCGAAGGCAGCCTGGAATTTCGCCGGCTGCGCCTGCGCCAACGGCACCATTAGAGCGACCGCAAGCGCGCACACTCTGTACTGAGTCAGAATCTTCTTCATGTGAAACTCCTTTACGTCAATCTGAACAACTCGTACTGCTCGTAACGCTGAATGCGGGTCTCGACGCGGCGTTTTAACTCCCTGTCGATGGTCCTGCTCACTGGACAATATGTCGCGAAGAATCAGTGTTTGCAGGAAAAGTGACATGCGGTGTCCGAAATGAGATAAGCGGTCAGAGTTGGCCGCCAAAGAGCACTACAGGCTTGGACGGGCCCTGTAATCAGGGATGTCTCCTTCGAAGGTTCCGCTATAATCCGTGCCGGAGGGGGTTGATACATCCATTGCTGCAGGCCACACCAGATAGAGGACGGACGAGATGGATTTTGATCCTGTGCGCGTGGACGATTGTAGCCCTGCTGTTCACCGTGCAAAGGATCGCGGTGGTGAAGGTGCTGGGTACGCACGTCAACTGGGTGATCGAGAGTGCTCCCGAAATTGCCTACTGGTACGTATGGGCGGCGTATACCCCGCTTGTGATTGCTCTGGCCAAACGGTTCCCGTTGACGGGGCCGAGGATTGTATCTCATATAGCGATTCACGCAGTCGCGTCGCTCGTGATCGCTCCCCTGGCATCTGTCACCGAATACTTTCTGACCCGGGGCCTTCTGCAGTCAGTTTTTCGCATAACTGATAGTGCGCAACTCCCGACGTTCACAATCAGTGTTCTAGCTATGAGCTTTACTGGCATACTTACGTACTGGTTAGTTGTGGGACTGTATCAGTCGATCCACTTTTACCAGGCCGCTATGGAGCGCCAGACTAGAGCGGCGCAACTGGAGACGCAGCTCTCGCATGCCGAACTTGAGAACCTTAAGAGCCAGTTACATCCGCACTTTTTGTTCAACAGTCTTCACACAATAGGAGTCCTGATGCAGGAAAACGTCGATGCTGCGAGCCGTCTGCTGGTCTGCCTCGGCGACTTGCTGCGCATGGCCCTCGAACGGCGGGAGAACGAGATCACCTTGCAGAGCGAACTCGAATTCGTCGGCAAGTATCTGGAGATCGAACAGACACGCTTCCATGATCGGTTGAAAGTTCACATGGACGTGCCAGCTGAGCTTCTCGCAGTCTATGTACCGAGCCTGGCGCTTCAGCCACTGGTTGAGAATGCCATCAAGCACGGCATCAGCGTCGATTCCGCCGCAGGCCGGCTAGAGATCGCTGCGCAACTCCACAACGGCAGAGTTTGCCTCTGCGTCCGCGATGATGGCCCGGGTCCGGCACCGGGATCGCGCCTGCGATTCGGCGTCGGACTCACCAATGTCCAGTCACGCTTGAAACAGCTCTACGGGGACGAGTCGTCGCTGGAACTTGCTGGGGGCAACGGTCGAGGCTGTGAGGCCATCATCACCATT
>JASHPL010000201.1 GCA_030038125.1 Candidatus Sulfotelmatobacter sp. | reverse complement strand
ATAGCTCCACCTTGCGTCTCCTGTCCATCGCCCTCCCCGTCCGCTTCGCAGACAGGGTAGGCCGATCCATCGGTTAGGGTGGGGCCAAATGTAATGATCGAAGTGGGGCCAATTCAGAGTAGCGAAATCACTCATTTATCGCGTTCCGGAATTCGAGCAAATCGGATATGTATCCCTGCCCTGTTTCAACGACGTTCATGTGGCGCCATCTTCGGATGGAAACCTGCTCGTCGTTAGCACTGGGCTCGAAATGGTTATCAAGATACCGCCGCGAGGAAAGATTCTCAGAGAATGGAATGTTCTGAACGAGCCTCCCTGGGCTCGATTTTCCAAATCTGTCGATTACCGCAAAGTGGCGACTACGAAACCGCATCTCTCTTATCCCAATTTCACATTTGAGCTGGACGGTGAGGTTTGGGTCACTCGCTTCCACCAGCGCGCTGCTATCTCATTGAACGGTTCCGGTAAGCGGATCACGCTCTCTGGCGAGAGTCCTCATGATGGCCTGCTGTGCGGTGACCGCATCCTGTTCACTGCAATCGACGGGAAGATCGTCGTCATCAATCGCTACACATTGCAGGTCGAACGCATCGTCAACCTGCGAGACATTCAGGATCACGGGAGAGATGTTTTGCCGGCCTGGTGCCGAGGGTTGCTTGCGGCAAATGAACGCCATATTTGGGTGGGATTTACTCGCATCCGCAAAACGATATTCCGCGAGAACGTTCGGTGGGCAAAAAACGGTGCTGCGCGCAGGGACCATAGTGAAAGCTTCACATGTTGCATTGTTCGACATTGTCGAGAACTGCTGTCTCATGTTTGACCAAGCCCGAAAATGTATGTCGAAAGCGACTCTGCATCACTTCCCCTCCCAGACAAGTAGAAAGACCGATCCTACTGCAACTGTCCCCTCCCTGACAGGGGGAGGGTTGGCACCGGGATAATCCAGCCTCCCACATCCCCCCCGCACTCACTAAGTGGTGGAGCGTCAATAGGCGCGTTAAGGAGCGGACAACTCGTCCCTGGGCCGCCAAAATTAACAACCGCATTGGATTGACGAGTCGTGCTTACAGTCGCATTGGTGTAAGGTGAGATGTTGGAGGCCTGGTCGGGATCATTCGCCGCCACAAACGCGTAGTGGTCGCGGATGAAGCTGACGTCACCGTATGGAGGATTGAAAGACAACGGACCGTTGGCTGCGTCCGAAAACGGCAGGAAGTCAGGAACGCCTCCCAGATGATTGAAGTGAATATCGGCCTGAATGTTCTGCACTAGGGCCTCCGCCCCATTCGGATCCGCATCCGTCGTGCAATGCTGTGTCGCCGGGTCACACATCATCCGGAGCTCTGACCACGCTGGATAGGTGCCGTTTCGCAAGCTGGGGTATGATGCCCCACCTGCCCAAATGCCGAGGTTCGTGCACGAGGCCGCCACAGCGCCAAACGCAGAACACGTAGGCAACTCGCCCCAGCTCAATGGAACAAGTGGGTTCGCAGGCTGCCCTGGGTTTCCGGTCTTGTTCTCGTAATCGGCGAACAGTGGATCAATCCCATCCACCATGAGATACCCATAGTTACGGTTTCCAGCCAGCTGGCTAGCATTGCCAAAGTTAAAGAAGATGTAGCCGAGAGAGTCCGGCGTGTTTTGGATCGCCGTTGCCTCCTCGATGTTCGACAGGGCCCGCTCGCGCAATCCTTCCGACATTCCGTTCACTTCTGCAAAACCCAACTCGCACGGTTTATGCAAAGGATTGTTGTTCGGCACTGTAATCTGAACGTTGGTTTCCTGTGAGATGTAGGGTGCCTTTCCGAACAGACCCGCCACCTGGTTGAAGTTCCCCATGGTGTTTCCGTACCGCCGCACTTCAGTGAATTCAGTTGTGTTGTACGCTCCCGAGATTGGCTCGCGGATGACGAAATTTACCGCAAAATTGCCCAGATTGGGATCTGGTGCGTTATTTCCCGTGACCGGGATCAACGTTCTTACACCCTGAAGAGCCGGATCCAATGGCCAACTGAAGGCGTTGTTCTGTCCTTCGCACAGACTTCCCGAAAACATCTCTCCCAAGGGACGTCTGTTGACGTGACAAAACCCTTGCCGACCCGGCGGCACAGGGGATTGACAGTACCCCGCCACAGGCTGAGTCAGGGAGGGAAACACGCCCGTGGGCGGGTATGGATGCTGGTCCCACAGGTTCCGCACAAAATAGCTGTTATCGCTGACATAGCCGCCGGCCCCCTGACCAGTCACACAAACCACCGGTTCTGGATTCATGCCAAGGCAGTTGGGAATGTCCGCGATGGGGAGTCCAAGCCCGTTCGAGTTTATGCGGTTGACAATGAACAGGATCGGCGCTTCGCCTATGGCAAAAACTTGGATCGTTGGTGGGACCAATCCATGTGTCACTGGATCAGGGAAACCCGGTAGGGCGAAAGCAGCGGCCGACACTTGCGCCGCACTAAACGTGCTTACCGTCGCTAAACCTAGGGGCCCAGGACCATATCCGAGTGCGAACGAATAAATGAAAGGCTCAAACGTGCAGATCCCCCCGGCACCGGCAACGCCGGTGTCGAACGGCGGACACAGGTTCGGCGGATTCGGATCAATACCGAGCGCGCGATTGGTCGCTAGCAGTGCGTCTTCCGGCCGGATTGATGTCACGCCTGCCGTGATCGGCTGGCCCCCTGCCCCGCTCAGCGCTGTCCACACTGCATCGGGGAGTCCCGATTCGTCGACGACGTTCCACGGACTTACATAGAGGGTGGGCGGAATGACGTCGATTCCCGAAGTTGTTTCCGCCGCCACTGACAGCAGGAGATTTCCTTTTGGCACCGCCATATAGTCTCGGACTGCCACCGTCGCGTCGACTGACAGATAAGCCCATATGTCTGTCACTGTGGGGCCGCAGGCTACCCAGACGACCCAGATGTCGCCGTATTGTATCTGTGGCGGTGCGAACCTCGTGTCCTCGACGCTTGCCAGTTTTCCTGGGGCAGTCGTGCTCATTACTGTCCAGTGATGTACGCTGCACCCCCTTGGAGTCGCGATGGCGTTCGCGAGATCGTTGACGGCCGCCGTCCCGAGGCCCTCGAACATTTCTGTCGAACCTACACCGACGAAGTGTACGGCGGGAGGCACCCCATTCAGAAACAGATTCTCGTACGCCGTGGCCCACAGGGTTCCTCCAAGATAGGTATATCCTGCGTTCGTCAGGTGCACTCCGTCACTGTCATACAGCGAGGGGTTCGCCTCAAAGTAAGTGTAAGCCGCCGTGTCTCCGGTATGCACATCCGTATCGGCAGCCGCAATCGTCCACAGGATCGGCTGGTAGCTGAGCAGGAAGTCATTGGAACTGGACGACCAGGGGGCGGCGGTCGTCTCGACGTACGGAGAATAGTCCAACATAACGTTGGTGTACCCCGCCTGCTCAAGATACGAAATGGTCAGCGCCACGTTCAGCTGGTAAGCTGACGCCGGAGTGGCGATTGTGGACTTGGAGTCGTTAGTCCCGATCATGTAAAGCACGACATCGCAACCGCCGGCCGCATTGAATGCGTTGATCGCGTTTGCAAGATAACTCCCATAGGTGTCGCTGGCCCAGTTAGCACTCGTAGTTCCGTTGGCTCCCTCATCTATCGCTATATAGTCGGTCGTACTCGTGTAAGTGTTCAGAGCGGACACCATTTGCGCCAGGGGAGTCGTTGGTGGATTGCTCTCATAGCCATTCGTCAGCGAGTCGCCGATGGCACAAATGTTGATCGTCGCAGCCGAGCAGCGCCAACAAAAGAAAAACAATGGAAGAATTAGTGTCGCTTTACGCAAGAGCACAATGAACGTCCTCCTGCTGAGAGTGGAAATCGGACCAGCAATAGTAGCTGACCGAAAGCTTAACTTCGAATGAATTTTTTCAGTCACGGCAAACGGCTGGTTCTAACGGCGGGGGAGCCTGGCCACTCCAACTCGTGGCGCGGTGAATTTTTCGAATGTTCATATACCCATCAAACTGCTGTCACAAATTGAGTGTATGTCCGAACATTCCAACCACTGATTCATGAGTGCTTTCCCTTGGAATTGCGGCTCCAGGTCAAGAGCTAGCTCTATCCGGACGGAGTCGGTCAAGCCGCGAGATGGACTCAGCAGTGTTCACGGTTCCCGCCCGTGCGCGGCTATGCTATTTAGTCGTTCAATTTTCGAGAGGATCGCGCCCTAAAGGTGGAATAACCGCAATACCAGCTGTGTTGCGCGAAGTCAAGGACCGGACATAACATCGAAAAAGCGTTGCCAAGACGAATACTCGGGTTTGAGAGCCAGAGCCTTTGCCCACGAGGCTTGAGCCTCACTACGTTGGCCAGCTTGCCCTTGGAGAATGGCCAGCCAGAAGTAAGCATTAGGCGAGGGTGCCTGCTGGATACGTCGCTCATACCCACCAATCAAATGCCTGAAGGAATCCGGGTCGATCTCAGCCGCGCGATGAAAAACTTCACGAGCTTGGGTAGCATTGCCAAGTTTTACGTAGGCGACGGCCAGATTTTCGTAAGCAGAAAACTTTTGCGTCCTATCAGCCGGAAGTTGAGCCGCAATCGTAAGTTCGTGAATCGCAACATCGACTTGTCCACGCGACAACATAGTCGCCCCAATGTCGAGGTGTGCGGCTCCATCACGAGGGTTCAATAGTATCGCTCTCTCGAAGTGAGGCAGAGCCTCGTCTGGCTTGCCGCGATCAATCAGCTCCGCACCCAAGTTACGCTCGGCAATATAGTTGTTGGTGGTGATTGCCAGTGTGTGCGACCAAAGGTGGAAGTCATCCTGCCACAAGTCTTGTTGAATGCATGTGAGCGCCGCCAATCCACACAAAATGGTCGAAGCTGCGACCCAACGTGGGGTTGGATTCAAGCGGAAAAGGTCGGCCATGTCCGACCCCAACCATGTGAGAGCAACCAGCAATCCGATAACTGGCAGGTACGTATACCGGTCTGCCATTGCCTGTGGTCCGACCTGTATGATTCCAATCATTGGGAGTAGTGTCGCCAAATACCACAGCCACCCTGTTATCAGATAAGGTTTCGAGCGACGGAGCCCCCACGCAGTGCCAGTGATGGCTAGGAGCAACAACATAGCCAAAACCAAGCGCACGGTTGAAAGAGAAGAGCCGCGAATCGGATACAAGGCAGCCAAATTCGCTGGCCAAATCAGTTTTCCCAAATAGCTGACGTATGCCCAAATAGCGTTTACGACGCGAACACGCACCGGATATTGATCGATGCTCCCCAACGACCCGCCCGCACGCTGCGCCGCAATCGTTACGATACCACTGGCGGCAGACAGCACTAGCAAGGGCAACTTCTCCCTAACGGCTTGACTTAGGGGCACTGCTGCGTTCTCCGTTGAAACACCTGGCTGCCCCCAGCCGCCAATTCTGTTAAAGGGCCAGAAATCTGCGATCAAGAGCATTACAGGAAACATGACAGCCACGGGCTTAGCCGCTAGTGCTAGAACAAACAGCAGGATAACTTGCGTGTATCTGCGGAACGACGGTCGATGCACGTAGCGTCCGTAAGCACCAAGTGCCAGTAGCACTAGCAGCATGCTTAGGACATTCTTGCGTTCGGAGATCCAGGACACCGATTCGACCGCCAAAGGATGCACTGTCCACACCGCAGCAACCAGCCAACTCCGGACTATTTTGCCAGTAGCAACTTGAAGAAGATAAAAAAGCAGGGCAGCATTCAGCGAGTGCAACAGCACGCTGATTGCGTGATGCCCCATGGGATTCAAACCGAACAGCTGACAATCCAGTTGGTGAGACAACCATGTAAGAGGATGCCAATTGGAAGCCTCAGTAGTCGTAACCGCCCAACGCAGGCCTTGCCAAGTCAGCCCATTCCTTACAATCACGTTTTCGCGGACGTACGTGTCATCATCCCAATGTACGAAACCATGTCTAAAGGTTGGGGCATAGAGAACAATGGAGACAACGACCAGAGTGGTCATCCCCATGCCGACTCTCTTCGGAACTTGAGATGCCTCTGCGCGCATCAAGACTGCTGAAGACCAAGAAGATTCGTGACGACTAGGGAATTCGAGCACCGTCCAGACGCACATATTAGGAAGTGCCGATTTCCCCACTTTATAAAATCATGTTAGCAGGGCGTTGTTACGAAATTGTTACACCCACGCATCCGTCCCGCAAATCTTGGCGGGGCGTCACGCCGACCGAAGGCCTTTACTGTTTCGGGACGCATGTAAAGCGTTGCTGGTGCACCCGCGGCGCGATTGAATAGTTGTCGAGACGATCACAACCGGATGCTCACATATTTTAGAACTCGGGTATTCAGAACTGGGTGCCGGATGGGGTCAGGCTCATCAGAAATACATCGCTCCGACAGTTGCTTGCAATCCGACAGGTCGACTGGCCCGTCGTGCTGCCAAGGGTTCCCTCGCCATCGGTCGTGTACAGATAGAAATCGCCCAGCGGAGATACCGATCCGATCGCATATTGTGCGGTAAACTCC
>JASHPL010000200.1 GCA_030038125.1 Candidatus Sulfotelmatobacter sp. | reverse complement strand
TGAAATTCTTGGCCCGAAGGACGCGAGTGGCAGGCGAATCCGTTTCGTGGAGAACATCTTGCGGAACTGCATCAAGACTCTCGATAAAGACTTTCGCAAGAGCCGCATTCCACAGATGAAGGGATTCTCTCTTAGGCCCGAAAGGGAGCTTCGAAAAAGGAGGGAAGGCTGAATGTCACAACGAATCTATGAGTATCCAGAGGTGATCGGCAAGACCGTAGCCAAGGTTACGGTAGCGAACGAATCTGACTGGCACAATATTTCGATTAAGTTTACTGACAACACTGCCATCCATTTCACTATCCGTTCGTTCCTGCAGTTCGAACCCGAGCACATCGATTGGACGACGGGCAACGGGAAGATTCTACGGAGCTATACATTCGTTCGTCAGAGAGAGGGATGACCATGAAACGACCACTCCGAAAGAACAGGAAATTCAAACGCGAATTTGAGCGGTTCCAAAAGAACCTTGGCATGGTTGTCCGTCAGCTTCGCAAGAAGCGACACCTCTCCCGCCCCGAACTCGCCCGGCTATCCAAATTCAGTCAGACGACTCTGGAACATATCGAACAGGGAAAGGCCAATCCATCGTTGGCGCTCCTGGAAAATCTGGCTACTGCTTTGCGGTACCGCCTCAGCCACATCTTCAAGCTCGCGCAAAATCTGGACGAATGAACATTAAGCGGAAAGGAACTTGGTGTTTGAATGTCGAAACCTTGGGTTGAGCTGAAAGAGGCTCGTGGTCGCACTGTCAAAATAATGAACGTCGCCTTCGACGAGGAGTATGTCGCTGTTGAGGTCGAGTTTGAGGACGGGCATAGCATGAATGTGGACATCATCCCCGCGGTCCAAATTCGCCCTCAGTTCCAACATGTCGGTACCGGCGATGCTCGGATACTGCGCAGCTACAAGTCCCGCATCTCTGTGGCTGGTGGATTGAAGATTAATCCGACACCCGACTCAGATTTGGAATGAACTACCGAAGACGGGCACTCCCTGGTGGCAGTGTCGCCCTCTCGCGCCTTTCGAGTCAGACGAATCGGCCTAACGGGTCAGTTGACTCAACTTAGAAATGGGAACACAGAGGAAACAATCGTCGGTATGCTTCGCACACGTTGGATGGCTCCCATGCATACAGACCGTCGTCGGCTTCTCTACGCAATCCACTGTGCCGCTGCAAACCACCCCGCCAGCGCGGAATCGTAACTCACGTAGTATGGCTCGTTTCTCCCAAACGTCTTTAAGCTCGACCACGTAGGCTCGCAGATGTCCATTAACCTCATCCTCGCTAGAAGATGAACCCTGTTCCTTGACCCATGATTCATAGTATTCGATCAGCTCATTCGGGACCATGTTAAAACCCTCCGGTGTAACAGCGCTCCTTGGACTATTTAGATGCCTGAGAGTTCGATGCGAATCTCAAGCGGTTCATTTCCATCCATGCCTTTTTGCAGAAGTGAAGCCATCCAGTTAAAAGTTACATGGCGATCTGGTGGCCGCTATCATTGTGCTCTGGCGGCTGGGCTTGCTGGTGCGCAGACGTTGCCTCGATTTTCTGTGCCGCTGGTTCCATGTCATGCCCTGTCGCCGTTCGCTGCGTAATGTCGCGGCTTAGATCGCGTGCTAGTTCGCTTCTGTCGTTAGTGTAGATTTGAGCGTCGTATTGGCCGCGCGAGACTGATACATAGGCCATTCGACTATTCACGAGTTGCTCGCCTTTTTCCGTGTCAACGTGAATCAGCACGCGCTCAGCAGTTTGGCCCTGGCTGCTGTGGCTGGTCACAGCGTAACCATGATCGAGATGCGGATGCTCTCGGATATTGAACGCAAGCTCGCGGCCTGAGTCCATGCGGATTTTTATATTCCCGGCGTCGTTGACTTTCTCAATGCTGCCTAGTTCGCGATTTGCAACTTGCAAGTCCTTCGATGGCGCTGTGAACTGCACGCGGTCGCCTTCGGAGAACGCGCGCTCGTTTTCGTGATACACCGCGACGCCCGAGAGTCGGTGCGGGTCGTAGGTCTTACGCTCACCGTTTTCACGCTCGATGGTGACGCGGTTCTCTTTCGAATCTACCTGCTGCACGCGCGCGTACTCGCCGGGCTTGATGCCAAGCACTTTGCTGCCGCGCGTATAGCGAACCACGTCCCCTTCCCCGTACTGCGCGGCCCATTGCCGATCGGCTCCCGTCATGTCCTGACGCGAGTCGAGCACGCGCAATTTGTGCTCATTTTGGCTTACGTCGCCGCGTTGCTGCATCTCGTGATGGATTAGCCCATTTAGCTCGCGGCGTGATTCGTTGTCCGGCGAGATCACGAGTGTGCCTTGCGGCTGTCGCGCGTACTCGCGTGCGATTTCGCTGAATCGGTCGTCGCGGACGACGATCTCGTGCACGCGGCCTTGTTGGTCGAGATTGTCAATAGCTCCGAACACGTCACCGCGAGCGAGCTGTTCTACTGCTTCCTTGAGTGCTGGGTCTTTCTGCCGCACGATCTCATCCAGACGAGCGGTTTGCATCCCTGCCTGTTGTAGCTGGTGGTACGGTCTGCCCGCTTCGACGGCTTCATGCTGGCGCTTGTCCCCAACGAGTATCACCCGGTCCTCGCCGTGCAAACGACGGAAGAACTCGTTCATCTGTTTTGTGCTGGCGAGACTCGATTCATCGAGCACGTAAAGCCGGTTCTGTCCTTCGTCGGGCGGCTCGTCATGGCGAAGATGCCGCTGCAAAGTCTCCGTCTCGATCCCCGATTCTGCCAGCTTGTGCGCCGCGCGGGAGGTAGGCGCAAGCCCGCGCACTTCATAACCTTCCTGTTCGGCGGCTTCGCGAACAGCAGCTAGAGAAGTAGTTTTGCCCGCGCCTGCCACTCCTTCAAGGCCCGTGACCTTGTCCTGGCTCGACACAATTTGTTCCACAGCGGCGCGCTGACTGATGCTCAGATGCGAGTGCTTTTCTTCCACCTGTTGCCATATTTCCGAACTCACCATAGGTTCGTGCTGGCTCTGTCCATGTCGCATATAAGCGATATTGTCCCGCTCATACACACCCGAGCGAGACTACCAATTCATTGAAGCGAACCGTCAAATTCGCTTGATGCATCCTAAAATCGTCGCCGATGTCATTGACAAACTTCGACAGGTAGGAGGCGCTTTAATCAGTGACTCTGGGACTGACTTGTTAAGAGTGAACGGCGAGTTCACAGCAGCTCTCGTTATCGCGCGATGTCGGCAGACACACTCCGGCGCGTTTCGATGGCTTATTCGACTCGATGCCGGTTTGAGCCCAGACATTACGGTCGCCGTACGAATGAGCACAAATAATGAGACGCCTTTGGACTACTACCTGCTGCCAAAGCTCGACATGACTTTTGAAAAGCTGATGCTCGCCGAAGAGAACGCAGTTAGTTTGGATACGTATCGTTTTGACACGCTCGATTTCTTTTTCGGCATGGCGCGACGCGCAAGGATAGCGGGGGCGGCATGAATGACACGGCTCCAGTCGTCCAAATGATTCCTGTGAATCAAATAAACATTCTTAATCCGCGAAGCAGAAACAAGGTTGCCTTCCAAGGCATGATCGCGAACATTTCTAACCTTGGCCTCAAGAGGCCCATCACTGTTGCTCGCCGGAATGAGCCAGTGGACGGTAAACCCTTTGACTTGGTTTGCGGCCAAGGTCGCCTAGAGGCCTTCGTCGCACTAGGCCAAGCCGAGATACCTGCGATCATCAAGGAAGCATCACGGGAGGAATGTTTCCTAATGAGTTTGGTAGAGAACATTGCGCGGCGTCAGATTCGTCCGTTGGAGTTGCTGCGAGAGATTGAAAACCTGAAATCGCGCGGTTATACCACAACCGAAATTGCCAAGAAGATTGATGTCGCGAAAAGCTACGTGGCGGGAATCGCACATCTGTTAAAGAACGGAGAAGAACGTCTTCTCCACGCCGTTGATAAGGGGCGGATACCGTTGTCGGTAGCAATGCAGATTGCAGACGCTGCCGATGAGGAAGAAATTCAGCTCGCGATGTGCCAAGCCTACGAAGACAAGACTCTGCGCGGACGAAAACTTCTTACTGTTCGTCGCATCATTGAGTTGCGGAAGGCGAACGGGAAACGAGCGACGCCGGGTCTCCGTCGGAGGAACGATGGCCTGCAATCAGCGGAATCCCTGGTCCGCGCATACCGTCAAGAAGCAGACCGCCAGAAGCTCTTAGTTAAGAAGGCACAGCTAACGGACCATCGGTTATTGTTCATCGTGTCAGCTCTGAAGAGCATCTTCCGCGACGAGAACTTCATTACCTTGTTGCGAGCGGAAGGATTGGAGCTGCTGCCAGCCTACCTTGCCGAGAAGATTCAGATCGCAGAGAGGGTGTGACGATGGCTAAGAAAGTTTCTTTTGCATTTCATGCCGAAGGCATTGTCGTTCCAATCGCCAACATTCTGCCACTTAAACAAGTTAGGCCTGTCATGCGCCACAGTGACAAGTATCAGCAGGTTCTCTCTTCCGTCCGCGAGGTTGGAATTATCGAGCCCCTAATTGTGTTTCCACAGGACGGGAGATCAGATTGCTATTTTCTGCTAGACGGTCACATCAGGCTTGAGGTCCTAAGAGAAATTGGCGAGACCCACGCTCGTTGTTTGGTGGCGACTGACGACGAGACTTACACATACAATCGGCGCGTAAACCGAATGTCACCCATTCAAGAACATAATATGATTTTGAAAGCCACCAAGTACGGAGTCTCCGAAGAACGCATCGCGAAAGTGCTAAGGGTTGACGTTGGCACCATTCGGCAGAAGCGCGATTTGTTGAATGGCGTATGCAAGGAGGCTGCGGAAATCCTGAAGAACAAACATGTGTCGTTAGGTGTGTTTTCCTTACTTCGAAAGTTAAAGCCGATGCGTCAGATTGAGGTGGCTGAGCTTTTGGTGGCAACGGGTAACTTTTCGGCACCGTACGCGAAAGCGCTTCTCGCCGCGACGCCTCCAGACATGCTCATTGATCCTAACAAGCACAAAGTCGTAGAGGGCCTTACGCCAGAACAAGTAACGAAGATGGAAAAGGAAATGGAAACTTTGCAGCGAGATCTGACCCTGATTGAGGAGACTCACGGGAATCAGGTTCTGAATTTAGTTCTGGCGCGGGGATACGTCGCGAAGTTGCTTGGTAATTCGCGCGTCGCTCGTTACCTCGGCCAGCACCACGCAGACATCTATCGGGAACTAGAAGCAGTTGCGGAGAACTCTTCGCTGGACAAATGAGGCTGCATCCTTACTCAAGGCCCTATTCGCTTTAGTAGACGAAGTTCTTTATGCGCCCACACTGGCGGTCCTCCGTGCGGTGGATTTTTCCGAGCTGTCTTCAGCAATGCCGGACAAAATCACAGGTTCGCTATCTGGGAATTGTGCCACGAGGGCCAGACTGCCACCCATAGCCTCGACCGTCTTGCGCAACGTCGAAATCATGAGGTCCGCGCGCTTCTCGATCTTCGAGACGCCTTCCTGCCCGATGCCCAATTCCTTTGCTACACGTTCCTGGGACAGTTTGCGGGCACGGCGTAGTTCGCGCAGCGTCATTTCCTCTGCAATGAGGACCGCCGCTCGCGCTTCAACCTTCTTACGCAGGGCTGGGCTGAGGCCCTTGATGATATCGTTCACGTTCCGGGGCATGGTTATTTTCTCTCCTTCTGTTTCAACCGCGCTAAATGCGCATCAAGTCTATCGTCAGCCTTAGCGATAAGTCGCTTGTAGAACTTCCTTTCACTAACGCCCGATTTGTCACCTGCCACGAGCAAAATAGCCTTCCGCTTGGGATCGAAGGCAAAGGCTACACGCCAAACGCCGTCAGCCGCGTCGAACCTAAGTTCCTTCATGTTCGCGTGACGCGAATCCTTAAGCGTATCAACGCGAGGTCGCCCAAGTTGCGGTCCGAATTGCTGAAGCAGGCGTGAGTGAGCAAGGATCTCCGTTCGAACCCGTTCGTCCAACGCCGTGAATTCCGGCAAAAACTCATCGGCGATTTCAACAATCCATTTCGCAGTCAATTATGCACCATAAAGCATAATGCCGTCAAGGGCATGTTTTGGATTAGAGTCTACATCCCGCGAGAGCTTCGCAATGGTCCGTGTGGTTGCGCCCTCAATTCAGTAGTTATCGGGCGCTTGCGACGGCTTCACGAACATTTTCGCTACTACTTCATTTTCATTGAATTGACCGCCTCATCAAACTGGCGCTTCTGAATCAACACGCGCTGCTGGCGTTTACGGTCGCGCTTGCTGATCTGCTGAGGCTGCAGAGGGAGCGTGCCCGCGATGAAACGCTTGCTGCGAATTGTCCTTGTGACAGGGCGGAGCATATGCGCGGAGTCGAAAACCCCAATAGGCTCGGCGAAGTGGCGAATCCACTTTGGATCGATGGCAACCCCATGACGCGGCCTGCCATCGGTGATCCACTTCAAAGCAGCGTCTTTCACGATACCTGCCAGCAGGTCGGCTGCCTGCAATGCAGGCGTCAGTTTGTCATCCAGCGCCACGGGCGGGGCAACAAACGATTCGCCGATGGTGGGATGAATGATCTTGAGCGCGCGGTGGGCGTCCTGAATTTTCTCTTCGTCACTCGACTTGTCTATATAGAATGCGACGCCGACTTCCTGGCCCGGCGTCTCGCGTCGGGCGGTGTATGCAAACAGTCCAATGCAAGCCGAAAGAGAAGTCATGAGCAGCGGACGCATTCGCGTCGACGCGGCGCGGTACATGGCATCGATGTGTGTCAATCCGTGGGAAAGCTCCTGATGATAGAAGGTGATCATCAGGATGCCGTCCATCACGGATACGCCGAACAGTGAGACGAAGCCGATAGCGGCAGAGATGCTGAAATGGAGACCGGAAATGTAGAGTGCCAGGATGCCGCCAACAATCGCGTCGGGAATGCCAGCGAGCGCGAGGATGCAGTCCTTGAAATTATTGAACAGGCTGTAAAGAAGTCCGGCAATCAGCACAAAGCTGATGGGGACGATGATCTCTAATCGTTTCTTTGCCTCCTGAAGATCGCCAAACTCACCGGCCCAAAGCAAGTGATACCCGGAAGGCAGTTGGATGTTCTTTGCGATGCGCTCCTGCGCCTCGGATACTGTGCCGCCAAGATCGCGGCCACGGACGCTGAACTTGACCGGAATGAAGCGCTGCACGCTCTCGTGATAGATCCACGACGCGCCTGTGTCGAGGGTGATCGTGGCCAGTTCACTCAGGGGAATGTAAGCATTCGCACCACTCGCCGTCGTATAGGCAACTTTGATGTTGCGGATTTTGTTGATGCTGTCGCGGTAATCAGGCGTGTACCGTACGACCAGATCGAATTGGCGGTCACCTTCTAGAACTTCCGAAGCGACAGCGCCTCCCATCGCTGCCTGAATGACCGAGTTCACGTCTCCCGAGTTCAGACCGTACCGCGCAGCCTTCTCGCGGTCGACTTTGATATTGAGGTTCGGCTGGCCGAGAACCGGAAAAATGCCAAGGTCAGTGACGCCGCGGACCTGAGCCATCTGGTCGCGCACCTGGTTGGCGAGATTCGTCAGGACTTCGAGGTTGGGTCCGACGATCTTGACGGAATTCACGCCTTTGACGCCCGAAATTCCTTCCTCGATGTTGTCTTCGATGTATTGCGAAAAATTGAACACAACTCCCGGCAACTCGTTGTTGAACTCAGTCTGAATCTGGTCGGTGAGTTTGTCTTTCGTCATTCCACGAGGCCACTTGTCAAAAGGCTTGAGCGGCGCGAAAAGTTCGACGTTGGAGAACGGAGAGGCATCGCTGCCGTCGTCCGGACGCCCGTGCTGCGAGACAACCGTGATGACCTCGGGATGGCGCAAAAGAATCTCGCGCATCTTTCGCGAAGCCGCTTCGCCATCCTCCAGCGAGAGCGTGGTCGGCATAGAAGCACGAATCCAGAAATTTCCCTCTTCCAGGTGTGGCAGGAATTCACTGCCGAGACGTGGCGCGATCAGGCAAAAGGTTCCGAGCGAAATGGCAAGCTCGATGCCAACGACGAGTGCACGGTGCGTCAAAGCGAAACGAAGAGCCGGATTATAGGCTCGATGCAGTGCACGGACAACGATCGTATCGACTTCTTTGACCCGTTCCGGAAGCAGAAATGATGCGATCGCTGGTGTGATCGTGAAGGTGGCGATGAGAGCCCCGGCGAGCGCGTAACCATAAGTGCGGGCCATGGGGCCGAAAATCTGGCCCTCGACTCCCTGCATGGTGAACAGTGGCACAAAACCTGCGACGGTGATTAGCGCCGAGAACAGGACTGCCTTGTCCACCTGAACCGCACTGATCAAAATCATCCGCAGACGATCCGTCCAACCCTCCACCTGCGTGATATGGTCCGTAGCATGCGTGGGATCGGCCCCCCAGTAACCATCAGACAGGCGTTGCAATAATCCTTGCCGCTCTTCGGGCGTGCGCTGAAAGTTCTTAAAGACATTTTCAACCAGGATCACTGCCGAATCGACGATGATGCCGAAATCCACTGCGCCCACCGAAAGCAGATTGGCGCTTTCTCCCATGACCACCAGCAGAATGGTGGCGGAGAAAAGAGCGAAGGGAATGTTTATCCCGACGATCACCGCGCTGCGAAGATTGCCGAGAAAGATCCATTGGATGAGGAAGACCAAAAGACATCCGAAGATCAGGTTGTGCAGTACGGTGTGCGTGGTGAGGGCAATCAGGTTTGAGCGGTCATAGAAAGGAACGACTCGTACCCCAGGTGCCAGACTTCCGTCGCGATTGATGGTTTCGATCGCTGCCTGCACTTTCGGAATCATGTCGGCGGTCTTTTCCGTTCGTCTCTGCACCACGATTGCGCCGACTACGTCACTGTGGTTGTCCCGCCCCAGGATACCGAGCCGTGGCCGGAATCCAACTGAAACCTTCCCCACATCTTTGACCAGAACAGGAACGCCATTCTCCTGGCTCAAAACAACATTTTCGATGTCCTGAACCTTGTAACCTTGGCGCAAGTCGTAGTTACCACCGTCGTCAATCAGGCCGACGCCGCGAATATTGATCGATTGTTGGCCAATTGTGATTTCGCGGCCGCCAACATTGATATTGGCGTTCCCCAACGCGGTCAGAATCTGAGGCACGGTGACGCTGTAGGCTTCGAGTTTGTGCGGATCGACCTCGACCTGAAATGTCTTGGTGGGACCTCCCCAGCTATTGATGGCGGCAATTCCAGGGATGGTCAACAGACGGCGAGCAACAATCCAGTCCTGAACAGTGCGGAGGTTCGTAATTCCGAAATGCGGAGGGCCCACGACTTGATAACGATAAATTTCTCCCGTCGAACTGTTGGCCTGGATGCTTGGGACCTGATTGCCAGGTAAGTTCACGTTCTGCGCGAGCGCCACCGCCGCCTGGCTGTAGGCGAAGAAATAATCTACGCCATACTTGAAGCTGACGCGAACGAAAGTCAGCCCGTAGAACGAAGTCGAGCGGATGACTTCAATGCCCGGCGTCGTGTAGAGCCCAATCTCCATCGGGATCGTGTAATAGCGCTCCATCTCTTCGGCAGACAGACCGGGCGCTTGCGCAGTAATCTCCAGAATGACTGGGGTTGGATTTGGATACGCTTCGATGTTGAGTAGTTTGAAAGCGACAAATCCGGCGCCGGCGAAGAGCAGCAGCCCCATCAACACGATGGGTCGACGGCTGAGGCAGAACGAGATGAGAGCTTTGAACATGTCTTTTCGCTTGGGTGAAGTGATCCCTCAGGTCTAATCGCTAGGCGGCGCTTGCAGCATATTGCTGAGAAATACCGCCCCATCGCCCACGACGAGTTCTCCCCGCTTTAAACCTTCGAGAACCTGGACGCGCCCATCGTTTCGCAGGCCAACCTTGATAATTCTTTCTGTAAAGGTGTGACGATCGGTCGTTACCCAGGCACCCATCGTCCCATCGGGTTCGCGGACCACTCCGTTTGCTGAAATCGCAGTGGCTTCGACCGGACCGTCAATGCGGATCACGAAATTCGCCAGCATTCCGGGCCGCAGGTCGTTCTGAGGATCTCTGATTTCCGAACGTATCGTGACGCGATGAGTGTTCGGATCAACCGACTCGTAGATTTTTGAAATCTTGCCCTTGAAAACTCGGCCATCATAGGCCAACGTCTTTACTGTTACTGGCTGGCCGAGATGAAAGAATGCACTCTCGCTCTCGGGCACATTTGCCAGCATCCACTTGACCGTGACGTTCGAGACTGTGTAGGGCGCGGGCGGACTTCCGGGCTGAACCAGCAGACCCGCAGGGGCATTAAAGGACGTGATCTTGCCGGCGATCGGGCTGCGCACCACGAGCGCGGGGTCAATTTTGCGCGACGCGATCATCTGATCGATTTCAGTGTCGGTCTTGCCAAAGACCAGAACCGCATCCCTAGCGGCCTTGAGTGCCCCGTCAGCAGTCTGTTGATCGGAAATTGCCTGCTCCAACTCTCTCTGAGGAACGCCGACGCTCGTTGTGTAAAGATCTTTCGCGCGTCCCAATTCCTTCGTCGTCAGTTCATAAGTGGCGGCAGCACCAATAAGATTGGACTCTGCCTGAATCAGGTCTGGGCTTTTGATCGTGTAGAGCGGCTGATTTTTTTCGACCGTGACGCCCAACTCCACGAGCGCTTTGATGATCGTTCCCTGATAGGCGGGGAAAACGTCGACCGACAAGTCGTCAGCGTAGCTAATGTTGCCTACCGCTTCTTTCTCCACAGGAAACGCATAGCTCCCAACTGGTTCGATTTTGATCGAGTTCAGTTGGCTCGCCGACAAATCCACCGTTGGAGCGGCCTGCGTGGTGTTTGTTGGCTGATTGTTGGCTCGTGATGTGTCTGCAGTTGCAGAATGTCCACACCCGAGCAGCGTCGCTGACGCGAGGACGATCGCGATAGGAACGACCACTGCAAGCGCTCTTTTGTCGATGTATGCTGAGTTTTTCATCGTGGTACTCTCATCGCTTCATGCCCGAAACCTTTGGTTCCGCAACCTGCGAGATGCGACCCGCTTACGATTCCTCTGCTTGCTTTTGGACAAACGGGACCTGAATTCGATAAAGCCTGCGTAAAGCAGCCCGACATAAATCAGCAGGCCGAATACGCCGATAGCGACCAAAACATACCGATTCCAAGCCTCATAATTCACGCGGATGATCTGAACCCCACCTCTGCGACTGAGGGGTGGCATCACTTTTTGTAGAGGAAGTAGCCCGCTTCCAGCCTAAGGGCTCCTGGACAAATGCTCACCGTATCTTTCAGACGATGGCGTATCTGTTGGACGTTTCCGAAGCTATCTTTTGGCTACTACCAAGGAAAACAGTTTTCAGGCGTGGGCGAAATAGCGGAAGATTTAATAGGAAACCATGGGAGACCTGCTCTCGATTTACGCGCCCGCCAACCGAACGAGGATGGTCACGGTGGCTTTGTTTCTGATCGCAGCAATCGCCGCGATTGATTGGTGGGCGACGCACTACATTTCGCTGGGGTTCTTATACCTGTTCCCTATCATCATTTTGGGCGGATTCTTGTCCCGCACGCAGATCATTGGTGTTGCTTTAGTCTGTGCCGTTCTCCAGGAAGCATTCAGCAATCTGCCGGAAAGCGAAGCCGTGACTCGCTTGCTATTTAGTTCGGCTGGATTCGTCGGCACGGGTCTGTTCATTTCCGAGATGATCCGTAATCGGCGGATCGTGCTCAAGCACTCTGAGGAACTCGAAGATCAGGTGAAACGGCGTGAGGACGCTGAACAACAGCTGCGTTCCCTGGTTGAGAGCAGCCCAGCCGCGATTGTGACGATTGACTCAAACGGCGACGTGGTATTGGCGAACGAGGCCGCGCAGCAATTGCTCTCCCCCAACGCTCCGCCCTTACAAGGCCAAGCGATTCGGTCGTACATTCCATCGTTGCAGACTGTACTTAAAACTGAGTCATCACGCACTTTCAGGACCACGCTGCAATGCACCGGACAGAGGAGCGACGGCGAAGTGTTCCTCGCTGGGGTCTGGTTCTCTACTTATAAGACGATAGCCGGTCCTCGCCTGGCAGCAATCATTGTGGACCTCTCGGAAGACCTGCGGAATCGCGAGGATCTCAGCCTCGATCATTTGCTGAAGAACTCCAGGATTCTGATGAGCACGGTAGCGCATGAAATTCGCAATCTCAGCAGTGCCGTCGTCGTTGTTCACAAGAATCTCTCCCGAATGAAGGAGCTTGAGGCCAATGAAGATTTTCGGGCTTTAGGTGGATTGATTCAAAGCCTGGAGAGAATGTCATCGTTGGAGCTGGGTACGCCCACGCAGAACGGCGAGGTGGTGGAACTCACTTCGGTGCTCGACGAGTTGCGAATCCTCATCGAAACTACCTATCACGAGTCGGAAATCGAGGTGCGGTGGGACATTCGAGAGCCAATGCCTCTGGTTTGGGCAGACCGCTACGGGTTAGTTCAAGTCTTCTTGAATGTTGCCAAGAACAGCCAGCGGGCTATGATGTCCACAAAGACAAAGAGGCTTCGCATTTCTGCGCGCGGAGAGAACGGCAAGGTCGTTATTCGATTCGAAGATACCGGTGTTGGCGTAGCGTCACCCGAAAACCTTTTCCGGCCATTTCAACGAGGCGCACATTCCAGCGGTCTGGGTTTGTACGTCTCCAGGGCAATCATGCGCAGCTTTGGCGGCGAACTTTCCTATGAGCCACGATCAGAAGGGTCTTGTTTTGCTGTGGCCTTACCATTGCACGTCGCCACCGAGGAGACGGTGAATGCCTAAAGCTGCGGAACAGACCCTTCACATTTTGCTGCTGGATGATCATTCATTGTTTCGTGAGAGTGTAAGTCGGCTACTCACCGCAGAACCCGGCTTTGATGTTGTTGCTCACTGTGGAACGATTGATGAGGCTCGCCGCAATTGAGAGCGTTGGGTCCTCAATCCGTATCGAAGGGGCAAAACTCAGCGATCGGGAAGTGGAGAAACTGCTCTCCGGCGTAAAGGCAAAGACGTTCGCGAGCCGCGACGAGCAGGAGGTGGCCGGCTACGCTGATGCGATGGACATGGTTTTCGAGAATTTCGAGTCCATTACGATCAC
>JASHPL010000199.1 GCA_030038125.1 Candidatus Sulfotelmatobacter sp. | reverse complement strand
AGCTTCAGCGTTCTCTCGCCCAAGATCTCCGACAATT
Organism: Candidatus Sulfotelmatobacter sp.; assembly: GCA_030038125.1. Taxonomy (GTDB): domain Bacteria; phylum Acidobacteriota; class Terriglobia; order Terriglobales; family Acidobacteriaceae; genus Sulfotelmatobacter. Next base: position 21,754 of record JASHPL010000199.1, on the reverse strand, counting down.
CTCCGCTGGCGTAACGCCGCGTCATATCCATCTGCCAGAGCCGGTCCTGAGCCGTGATGTATCCTTGCGCGAAAAACAGGTCCTCCAGATTTTCCCCGTCAATTCTGGGCACCCCATGCGAGTCACGTGTTACCTTGACGGGCGCCGAGAGCCCGCGAAGTTGCAAACGCCCGTCAAGTTGAGGCAGGGCGGAACCCGCCACGAAATACGCGTACGTGAGTGCTCCCGCCAGGGCCAGAAACAGCAAAAGCAAGAACCACTTTAGGACTCTGAGAGCAAGAGATTGGCGCTCTACCACGGAACTGATCTGGATCTGGGAATTCATGCGAATCTTTGATACTAAGTCAGTTTGGTCTTTGCTGCACGCAGAAGGTTGATTGCCTTATGGCATTGTGTTCCGAGCCTGCCAGCGGGTCGGGGGCATCGATTTTGATCTCAAACCTGCATAGTGACGGGAGTTGACTTCAATTCTAAGTATTTGTTCTCCTTCCGCTATGGAATTGCGCAAAGATCCCATCACACGTTCCTGGGTCATCACGGGAGATGACGTTCCAGATACGGCCACGCAATCTTCGGCATCCTGTCGGTTTTGCGGCGATTTCACGCAGGTCATTGGGGTCGAGCCGAATACTCCGGGAGCGGCCTGGTCGGCAAGAGCCGTGGTGCATCCCACGCCGCTGTATCGGATCGAGGGCGATCCGGGCAGACGTGGCGACGGTATTTACGATCGCATGCGCTCGGTGGGAGCGCACGAGGTACTGGTCGAAAATCCCCACCATGACCGCCATTTGTGGAATGCCAGTGACGAAGAAATCGGATACTTTCTCCGTCTCGCCGCCGACCGCATTCTCGATCTCAAACGCGATCCGCGGATCAAGTACATCAGCCTGTTTAAGGATTACGGTAAGAACGCGGGGCAGGAGTTCAGCCATCCCACTTCGCAACTCACCGCGACCCTGTTCGTTCCGCGACGCGTGCTTTACGAATTGCGGGCTGGCCGCGACTACTTTGTCAGCAAGGAGCGCTGTGTCTTCTGCGACATCATTCAGCAGGAGGAGCGGCAGGCTCAGCGCGTCATCGAAGCCCGGGGCGATTACCTCGCGGTCGGACCCTACGCCCCGCGCGTGCCCTACGAAACCTGGATCCTTCCCCGCTACCACGAGTCGTCGTTCGAACGGGCAGGCGTCAATCGACCGGGCCTGCGCATGAATCTTGCCGCGCTTCTGCGCCGCACTTTACAGCGGATTCGCTCGGTCACCGAAGACTTTCATCTTGTACTGCATACCTCGCCCAGCAGCCAGCATCCCTCGAGCAGCCTGGGTTACTGGAAGACCATCGACGACGACTACCACTGGCACATCGAAATTCTTCCGGTTGTGGGTTCGAAGGCGAAATCGTACACGTTTAAAGAGGTCTACTACTCGCCCGTGAGTTCCGAAACCGCCGTCAAGCAGTTGCGCGAAGCAAAGATCGTCGGGTAATTGCGTTGCTCACCCCGGAGACACACAGTCACAATATTTGCGCAGTCCCTACGTCGCGCCAGCACCGCTGCTTCGCGCCGAAGCGATGTGCTGCCGCATGAATTGCAACGCGGCTTTCGCTTCGAGCGGCTGTGAGAAATAGTATCCCTGTCCAAATTCGCATCCCAGTTCCATCAAACGATCGAGTTGTCTGCCGGTTTCGATGCCCTCGGCGATGGCTCGCAGATTTAATTTATGAGCCAGAGTGATGATTACCTCGACCATATCGCAAGCGGAACGGTCAGCCTGCATCTCGCGGATCAGCGAACGGTCGATCTTCAGCGCCTCGATGGGGAACTGCCGCAGCCCTGAGAGCGAAGACGATCCAATTCCGAAGTTGTCGAGAATAATGCCGATTCCCATGTGCCGAAGATGGGCGAGCACGGTAACCGTGAGTTTAGGATCGGCGGCGGCGACGCTTTCGGTGATTTCCAGTTGCAGGCGCGAGGGGTTGACACCCGTCTCGCGCAGCGCATCCTGAATGTCATTGGCCAGGCGGGCGTCGGCGAGTTGCCGCGCCGAGAGATTCACCGTCACGTTCAACGGCTCTCCCGAGAACAGGCTCATTTCCCACTCGCGCACCTGGCGGCAAGCCTGCAGCATCAGCCAGTGTGCGATCAACACCAGCAAACCCGTGTCCTCAGCCGCTTCCAGAAATCGATACGGAGAGATCAGGCCTTGCGTGGGATGCTGCCAGCGCAGCAGGGCCTCAAAACTCACCACGCGCCGGGAATCGAGTTGCACGACCGGCTGGTAAAAAATGCGAAATTGGCGTTCCGCAATCGCGGTGCGCAGATCGGCTTCCAGCCGCAAGCGGCCCTCGGCGCGAGCGTGCATGGCCTGGTCGAAGACTTCGCATCGTGAACCGCCCAAAGCTTTGGCGCGGCGCATGGCAACGTCGGAGTCCTTCAAGACATTCTCCGGCCGCTCGTGCGCCTCCGTGCTCATGGCAATTCCAATGCTCACCGAAACACGCACCTCGCGGGAATCGACAAAGCAAGGTTCGGCAACCGCTGCCTGAACTCGTTTGGCAATGCGCAGGGCATCGCTGGGCTCCGCAACCCCGTCCAGGAGGATGGCGAATTCGTCTCCGCCCAAACGTGAAAGCGCCGGCTCGGCAGAAACAGGCTCTGGCTCGCCGGCGATGGAGTCACGTCGCCGCAGGCACTCAGCAATGCGGTTCGCCATCTCCTGCAAAATCTGATCGCCGGCTCGGCTTCCCCAACTCTCGTTGAAGACTTTGAAGTGGTCAATGTTGGCCAGCAGCAGTGCAAAGGGATGGCGTTCGCGTCGCGCGCGGGCAAACAATTGCTGCAGGCGATCGAGGCACGAGCGGCGATTGGGCAAACCGGTCAGCGGATCGTGGAAGAGATGGTGCTCCAGTTGCTGCTCGGCGCGCTTGCGTTCGGTGATGTCGCGATTGACGATGACCAGCTTCGCGACTTCTCCCTTCGCGTCGCGCACTGTGCTGGCAACGGATTCCAGAATCCGCCAGCTTCCGTCCTTGTGGCGGATGCGATATTCGAGTTGCTGGCCGATCCCGGTTTCGCGCGCAGCTCGCGCCGCTTCCAGCACCCGAAATCGGTCCTCGGGATGAATCTGCTCGAACGAAGAAGTCTCCCCTAGCTCTGCCGCGGAGTAGCCAAGGATGCGTTTATAGGCTGGACTGTTGTAAAGCCGCCGTCCTTTCATATCAACCAACGCGATCATATCGGCGGCGTTCTCGGTGACGATCTGAAACAATTCTTCGCGATTCCGCGAACGTCGATGAATCTGGAAAATGCGGATCTGCTGGAATGCTGCCAGTAGAATGAGCGCGACGAGAACGATCCAATACCATTGCATGGACATGCGAGGCTCTGAGAGGAAATATCGGCGGAGTGAGGCAAGAACTTCACAGCGAAATGGAGCTCGTGCCGGGGGTGCCCGGCTCTTGTTCCACCGCCCTTTGGCGGGATCGGGTGGGGTAGTCGACTTTTGCCCGGACGCGCCGGATTTTGGAGATAGAGCAGCGGAAAAGCCCGCTCGGCCGACCGCAGCTGGCGTCTAGATCATCTCTCCGAAAAGATAATTCGAGCGGAAGCAAAATTCCTAGCCTCGCCTCATAATGTTCCCATGACCGTTCGGCGCTTGAAGACCTACGCGGGAGCGCAGGGCTACGTCTATCAGTATTATTTCGTGGGGAAACGGGCGGCGCTGGAGAACGATCCGGAAGCTCCGGCCACCGAATTTGTTTTTGATGTCACATCGGACCGGAAGTTGACCTATGCTGTCAGCATTTTTCTTCCTCATCGCGCTACGAGGGACTGGAGTCAGGCTCACGGACGCCCGCTCAACGATGCCGAACATTATGCAGCGGCGAAGTTGCGGCTGTTTCGCGCCTTCGATGAACTGGAAAACGTCAAGACTGAGGGACGCCGCCTTTCGATCGATGCAGCGCTGCTCGAGGAAGCATTGGCGAGCCTGGGCGTGGATTGATGGTTTGGGTCATGAGTTCTAACCACAAAGAACACGAAGGTCCTCGCGAACAAGACTTTTCGTATTCCTTCTTCTGCTCTGTGATGAAATGAAAGCCAACGTAGAGCATATAAAAGCGGAGCCGTCGTGAAAGCGATCCATTCTGTTCTTCTCCTCATAACAGTAGTTTTCCTGTTCTCCACGTCAGCCCTCCCGCAGACCCCGCGCTGGACTGAGCAGAAAGCGAACGACTGGTATCAGCAACAGCGCTGGCTGGTGGGCAGCAATTTCATTCCGAGGTCGGCAATCAACGAGTTGGAGATGTGGCAGCAGGCCACTTTCGACCTGCCGGAAATTGATAAAGAATTGGGCTGGGCCGAAGGCTTGGGCATGAACGCCATGCGCGTGTTTCTGCATGACTTGCTCTGGCAGCAGGATCCGGCGGGTTTCCACAGGCGAATCGATCAGTTCCTGAGCGTGGCCGCAAGCCATCGCATTCGCGTGATTTTTGTACTCTTCGATTCCTGCTGGGACCCGCTGCCGCAACTCGGGCCCCAGCATCCTCCGATCCCCGGCGTGCACAATTCCGGATGGGTGCAGAGCCCGGGAGCTAAGGTACTCGCGGACCCCGCGCAGTATCCGCGGCTGAAAAATTATGTCCAGGGGGTGGTAGGAGCCTTTGCCAACGATCCCCGCATTCTCGCTTGGGACGTCTGGAACGAGCCCGGATCGGATACGACTGGAAGCTATCCGAAAACCGAAATGAAGATCCAGGAGAAGATTGATCGTGTGACCGCATTATTGCCGCAGGTGTTCGAGTGGGCGCGGGAAGTAAATCCTACGCAGCCGCTTACCAGCGGAGTCTACGAAGTGGATGTGTCGGCGGATGAAAACGCGTTGGAAGAGATTGAGAAAATCCAAGTACGGGAGTCGGATTTCATTACGTTTCACAACTACAGTTGGCCGGAGTCGTTCCGAGGTGAGATTACCTGGCTGAGAAGGTTTCATCGGCCAATCGTCTGTACGGAATACATGGCGCGCGCGCTAGGCAGCACATTCGATACTATCCTGCCCGTTGCCAAACAAGAGCATGTGGGCGCCATCAATTGGGGATTCGTCGCCGGTAAGACGCAGACCTATTATCCGTGGGAGTCCTGGCAACATCCTTACATCCTTGATCAGCCGCCGGTATGGTTTCATGACGTGCTGCACGCGGATGGGACTCCGTACCGCCAAGCCGAGGTGGATCTAATCCGCCAACTGACCGGAAACTAAGGGCGTTTTCCGCAGCGATTGCCGCTGATTCCGCTCCGGCAGTATCATGAATTCCATGAGTTTTTCCGAGACGATCTTCCTGTTCTTTCTGGCCCTGGTCATCTTCGGGCCGAAGAAGCTGCCCGAGATCGCCCGCCAAATCGGCAAGATGATGGCGGAGTTCCGTCGCGCCTCCAATGAATTCAAGGCGCAGATCGAGCAGGAAATCGCCCATTTGGAAGTGGAGGAGCGCAAGAAGAACATCCTTCCGCCCAGTCCGCCAGTGGGGGGCACGGCCAGTCGCACCCTGGATGCTGCTTCCAACGGGTCTTCTTACCCTGCGCTTTCATCGGCTGCAGAATCCGCTGGTCCCAAGCCGCCGGAGACTCCAGTTTCTCAGGCGCCCGCCATAGTAGAGGCCGCAGCCGAGCAGCCCACTCCGGTGAACGGAAACGTCGCGTCCCAGGATTCTTCCGCCTCCGAAGCGGTCTCGTCCTCCGCGTCGCAGGAGTCGCATGCCTGAATCTGCTGTCGCGGAACCCCGCGAACAGGAAACCGAAAATATGCCCACCATGGGCTTCCTCGATCATCTCGAGGAACTGCGCAAGCGCATCGTGTACTCGATCATCGCGGTTGCGATCGGTTGTGCCGCCTGCTGGGGATACCGCGAACGCATTTATGACATCATGCAGCGTCCCATCATGGACGCACTGCACAAAAATGGACTGTCGGAGAAACTGGTTTTCCTGAATCCGACGGAGCCTTTCAATCTCTACTTGAAGATTGCGGCGCTGGCGGGGCTGTTCCTCACGTCACCTTTCGTGCTCTATCAAGTCTGGATGTTTATCTCTCCTGGGCTCTACCGCCGTGAGAAGCGTTATGTTGTCCCCTTCATGATTTCGACCATCGCCCTGTTCACCTGCGGAGGATATTTCGGCTACAAGATCGTCTATCCGCGGGCGCTCGATTTCCTGATCGATTTCGGTCGCCAGTTTCAGCCGATGATCACCATCGGCGAATACACGCAATTGTTTCTCAGCATCGTACTGGGCATGGGATTGATTTTCGAGTTGCCGGTTCTGGTTTTCTTTTTGGCTTTCATGGGGATTCTTACGCCCGGCTTCATGCTGAAGCATTTTCGTTATGCGATTCTGGTCATCTTCATCATTGCCGCGATTGTCACGCCTACGCCCGATGTGGTCAACATGTGTATCTTCGCCGCGCCCATGGTCGCTCTGTATGCGATCAGCGTATTGGTGGCCTGGGCCGTGCATCCCAAGCAGCGAGCTGCTCGTCGGGAGAAGCGCGCTACGTGACAACGAGGACTGCAAACATGAATCCGGCGAGAATGAAGGTAAATTCCTTGCGGACGAAAGTGACGCAGGCTAAGTTGCTCTGCTCGATCCCGCTTTTCGCCGTGGCCCTCGCCGGTTTTGCCTGCGATCGTCACCCAAATGCTCCGCCGAAACCGACAGACACTCCGCTTGCCGCGGCCGACGCGGACGTGTCCCCGTTGAGTCTTCCGCCTGACAATGGACCGCCGCCAAAGTTCGATGGCGACCGCGCCATGCAGTACGTGAAAGAGATCGTGAAGTTCGGCCCGCGGCCGGTGGGCAGCGCGAATCACAAGAAAGTGGAGGAATACATTCTGTCGCACCTGAAGGGCGACGACGTGGAAAACGACGAGTTCACCGCCGACACTCCAGTCGGAAAATTTCCGGTGCATAACATCGTCGCCAAATTTTCCGGCACCAAAGATGGGATCATCGTCATCGCCAGCCACTACGATACGAACTACCCGTTGCGCGATACCTCATACGTTGGCGCGAACGATGGCGGCTCTTCCAGCGGATTGTTGCTCGAACTCGCCAATCAATTGCGCGGCAAAACCCGCGACGGCTACAGCATCTGGCTGGTTTGGGACGATGCCGAAGAGGCCATGAAACCCGACGGTTCTGCCGGCCAACCCTTCGAAATGCCGTTCCAGCAGGACAGCTTGTATGGCATCAAGCATCTCGCGGAAAAATGGCAAGCCGATGGCACGCTTAAGAAAATCAGGGCATTCCTGCTGGCAGACATGATCGGCGACTCCGATCTGAATATCGATCGCGACACAAACTCCACGCCTTGGCTCGAAAATGTCGTTTATGAAGCTGCCACTCGTTTGGGATATCAATCGCACTTTTTTGCGCGCACGAATCAAATCGATGACGATCATCTGCCGTTCGTAAAGAGCGGCATTCCCAGTGCCGATCTGATCGACTTCGATTACGGCTACAACAACGTCTTCTGGCACACGCCGCAAGATACCGTCGACAAGCTCAGTCCCAAGAGTCTTGAAATCACAGGCAGCGTGATCCTCGAAACCATCCGAATCCTTGACAGCATGCCGCAGCTGCCGCCCAAGTGAGGGTCGTTCTTGCTCCCTCGTGGTCTTCGTGGCTACACTTTTCAACCACCAAGGTGGATGACGGTGCGAAGGAAAATGCGACCGGAAGGCAAAATCGAACAGGAGGACTCAAAATGAGCGAACACTACCACGATGTCGGAGACCTGCGGTTCATCAAAGAAATGGGCAAGCTCGCGCCTACGGAATTCAATGCATGGCTGAATCTCGACAAAATTGTCGGCCGCGAAGACGGCGCCATCCCGCGAAAATATCGCGAGCTGATTGCCTTGGCCGTGGCTTGCACGACGCAGTGTCCATACTGCATTGAGATTCACACGAAAGCGGCGAAGAAGGCGGGAGCATCGCGCGAAGAGATCACGGAAAGTTCCTTGCTCGCGGCCGCACTACGAGCGGGTGGCGCCGCCACGCACGGTGCCATGGCGCTGAAATTCTACGATCAGGGATGAGAAGCCATGTTAGGGATCAGACATAAGGGGCAGTATCGTCACCAGTGCTCCTGACTTCTGAACTCAGGGCCCCACACCGCCCGTGTGGCAATCCGCGCAGTTGACTTGCGTCAGATCGCCGATATCGACCGGATGCTGGAATGTCGCCGGGGGTGCAGCACCATACGCCGTGACCGCGTCTGATTGCGACATCAGGGTATGGCACTGGTTGCAGTCGCGGCTGACCACTCGTCCGTCAGCGCTGACGTGCTGACCATCATGGCAGCGGAAGCACCCGCTGTAATAGAAGTGGCCCAGGTTGTTGGTATGCGTTTGCCAGTTCAGCTTCATTTCCGGGAAGGTTGTGCGCTGGAAAATCTGCTGAACTTCCGCGACGGCGGTGCGAATTTCGAGCTGCTTCGTCTTTGCCAGATCCGGATACTTACTCTCATAGAAATTCTGCAATCCGCTGGCGATGCCTTGCTTGGCGGCGTCAGTGGTCGCGTAGGTCGCGGTCAAAACCGTTACGGCTTGCTGTTTGATGAAGGGCAGGGAAGCGTCGATACGGTGCGCGAGCAGAGATTGATCGACCGCCTGATCCGGCGGAACGTAGATGTGCGTCGGGCGATTGTGGCAATCGACGCAATCCATGTGATGGCGCGGTGCTTTCGCGATTTGCTCTTTGCTGAGTGTGGAATCTTTCGCGTAGTACTCGGTGACCCGCCCCTGCATGTCTTCGACGCGGATGTACGGAATCATCTGGCGTTTCTCGTCGGAGGCGACGAAATCGATCTTGTTGGCGATGTTCATGTGCCAATGAATGCCTTCGGGAGCGCCGGTCGCGGGATCCCCGCCGCCGGTCTTGATCAGCAGGCGAACCTGGCGAACGGAATTCTTCTCGTCATTGCCATAGTGGGTGAAGACTTTGAGCTGACCCCCGTAGAACTTCTTTGGCCAGTGGCACTGCTCGCACGTGTCCTGCGCCGGGCGCAAGTTGTGCACGGGCGTTGGGATGGGCCGAGGAAACGTATTGAACGTTGCGGCATAAACCTGGCGCGCTCCGGAAAGCTTGGATTTGACATACCAGGTCGCGCCGGCGCCGACGTGGCAATCGACGCACGCCACCCGCGCGTGAGGCGAGAGTTGGTAAGCGGTGAACTCGGGATTCATGACCGTGTGGCAAAGTTGTCCGCAGAACCGTACCGAGTCGGTAAATTCGTAAGCCTTGTAGCTGCCGGCGGCGCTGATGATGGCGAACACGATCAAAAACGTGAGGAAGGAAAACACGGCACTGCGCTGGCTCGGATCGTTCAGATCGATGCGCGGATAAAACTCGGTTGCTGCGACTTTCTTCCTGCGCTCGACGAGAGCTCCGGCGAGCATCAGCAGAAGCCCAAGAATCAGGAATGCCGGCGAAACCATGTATGCCAGGATGCCCACGTAGGGGCTCGGCTTCTCGCCGATCAGGTCAATCAAGACGAAAAGGAAGATATTGGCAGCGGCGATGATCACCAGCGCCATTCCTGCCAGGCTGATCGGGTTGCGCAGCAGCATGCGCAGGCGATGCCGGGCTTCTATCGGTTGCGCAGATTTTTCATTTTCCATGCTTGGCCCCAGCCGGCTCCTCTTCCGCATCGGGGTCGGGCTCAGACGACTCGAGGATCGCGTCTTGGGCTTCTTCCAGACCTTCGCGATCTGAGCCGTGTTCCTCGCGATAGTGGTGAACCGGCATTTTACCGTCCCACCAGGCCCAATTCATCGGATAAGTATCAGGGTCAAGAAACACCTGGTAGAAATGCCAGACGAGAATCGCCAATGTGGCCAAAATTGCTTCGTAGAAGTGGATGGCAGTAGCGATATCGAGCCACCAGCGCGGTAGATGATCGCCAACGAAAACTTTGGCCCACAACGCAATTCCCGTGACTGCCATGACGATCATGCCCCAGACAAGGGCCCAGTACTCGGCTTTCTCCGCATAGTTGAAACGGGCGAACTCAGGTTTGCGGTTGCTCAGGCCAAGGTGATAGGCGAGATTCTGCGAGGCGCCGCGAATGTCGTCGAGCGTTGGGAAGAGGTCGCGGATGAGGCGGCGGCCTTGGCGGCTGATGACTGAGTCGAAGATGTGATAGAAACTCACTCCGATCAGCATGACAGCGGCGATGCGATGCAAAACTCCACGCACACGCTCGCTTATCCCCAGCATGGATGCGAACCAGGAATCGGGAAACTTCAATGCAAAACCGGTCAAGACCAGGACGAAGAAGCTGACGAGCAGTGTGGCATGTTGCCAGCGGAAGCGCAGTGGCATGCGGACAACAAAATGCTGTTCCATCTTGCGCCGGGCAACGAGTTTCGCGCGCCAGAGAATGAAGTTGTGCAACAGCATCCCGCCGATCACGGCGAAAATCATGCTGAGATAAAAGCGGCGAATCCAGCGAACCGCCTTGCTGCCAATATCGGCCGAGAGCGGTGCGTCCACGTGAACTTTGGCGGCGGCAAACTCGGCATTCGCCCCGGGATGGCACTGGCCGCAGGTGTGCGCCAGATTGGCCCGGTTAATGGTCGAGCGTGGGTCGCTTGAGGGCAGGATATTGTGCACTCCGTGGCAACTGGCGCAGTTTGCCACCACGGGAGATCCGAGGCGAGCAGCCAGGCCGTGATAGCTGGCGAGATAGGTTGTCTCGCGGCGGCCCTCCACTCCAAATTCTTGCGTCAGACGCACGCCTTCATGGCAACGAGCGCAGGTGGCCTGCGCCAGGTTCTGGGCCGCGACCGGGGAAGTGGGGTCGAGGTGCGACTTGATGGAATGGATGCCGTGGCAATCGGTGCAGACCGGAGCCATCCAATTGCCCTTACCGATGGCCTGTCCATGAATGCTGGTCTGAAACTCCTTGGAGATCGAGTCGTGGCACCGGCCGCAGGTCGCGGGCACGTTGAACTTGAAGATGGAAGACTTGGAATCCTTTGCATCGAGAATTTCGTGCGTACCATGGCAGTCGGTGCAGACGGCCGCCTTCTCTGATCCCGCAGCCACGGCGTGTCCGTGCACGCTCTGTTGGTAAGAAGCAACCATCTGTGCACTCAAGCCGCCATCTTCCATCACGAATTTCTGGCTATGGCAAGCGCCGCAAGTGGCAGGAATATTGGTGTGGTGTACGCGCGATTTCGGATCGCTCGCCGGCAACAGTTCATGGGGACTGCCATGACAGTCCACGCAGGTGGCGGCGTGGGTGTTGCCGCCCTGAACTGCCTTCGCATGGAAGCTGCGATCGTAGGCCCCCTGCTCGTCGGCGTGGCAGGTTGCGCAGGTGATTTTTTGCGGAGTTGTCTCGTGAACCGGGCCCTTGATGTCGGTGTGGCAATCGACACAGGTGAACATGCTGCCGTGAATCGAATCTTTGAACTTTTGCGGATCAACGTAGAGGCTGACCGGCTTGCCATTCACATCGTGTGTCAGCGTGGAGTCGCCATGGCAGGCGAGGCAGTCATCGATGGTCGGTTTCGAGGATTTCTTCGCTCCCCCGGCAAACAAAGCGTTGGCAGTAAGCAGCAGAAAGAAGGTGATTCCGGGGACAAAAAGTCTCCCTATTGTTCGCGTGGACATATTTCCACCCGCCAATCCTTTTAAGATCGAGCGATTGTGCTGGCCGCGTAGCGGTCGAGCTCACTCACTTCTTGCCCAGTGTGCGGATGTAGGCGACCAGTTCCTTGATCTCCGATTCTTTCAGTTTGTCCCCATAAGCCGGCATCCTGGGAGCCTTGCCTTTGGTGACGATGTCGCTCAACTGGGCGTCAGTCATGCCCTGAATTTCAGGCGAAGCAAAGTCTTTGGTCCCCATCTTGCCGCCCTTGCCATCGGCGCCATGGCACATAGCGCACTTGGACTTGTAAGTGGCGGCAGCATCCTGTGCCGCTGCCGACGAAATGCAGACCCCAACGACTCCCAAAGCCAAGACAACGACGAGGCTGAGTCGAAAAGAAAGTGATTTCACGTTACCGCCTCCTGAGAAAGAGTTTCCGCAAGATATCACAGAGCTATGCTGAATCCGTCGCCGGATTCTTCACCGTTCCAAGTTCAGGACGCCTCAGTCACCCTGACCTTCCGCCTCCTGAAGCCTTGGTTGCAGTCGTAGAGTCGCATGGCGGGCAGGGGCGACCTATGGCAGAAGTCACTTCGGCATGTGATGACAATCACAGGCTGATATTGACAATTCAGACGATGGGGGATCCGGCGGCGATGTCGAGAACCACAGACCCCGGGAAGGTCGACATCCCGGTTGTGACCGCGATCACAGTTCCAAGTGACCGAATATACGGAGTTTCCAGCCGATATCTGCGATGCTAGCCCGAAATCGAGGTGCCCTATGACCAAAGACCAGCGGGACATCCTGGAAATCTTAAAGTTTGAGTTAAGTTTTCTGGAAGATGGAGGATATGGGCGGTCCCCGCACGCGCCTTGGCGCGCTCCGGCGATTTTCGAGGACTCCCCAATTTGTCTCAATTTTTCCGATCCCTCCCGGCCTCATCCATGCGAGACCTGCCTATTGGCGGGATTTGTTTCTGAGGACCAGCGCAAGGACAGCATCCCCTGCCGCTTCATTCCGCTGACCAAAGAAGGACAGACGGTGGAAGACTTCTATCGCACCGGCAGCCAGATCGAAATGGAAGAAGCGCTGGCGAAATGGCTGCGCGCCCAGATCGAGAAGATCGAGAACGAACGCGCGGTGAGCAACAAGCAGGGCGTCGCCTGAGCGCCTGTCGCCAGGAAAGCACAAACCGACGGGTGACATGCGCCCGACGATCCCGAAAAGACTGAGAGGTTCGAGACCTATGAGCCTGCAAGTTTCTCCCAAGGAGACGGAAAGACCAATTATGGAAGAGCACGCATATCGAGTCGCCGCGTGGTGGACCTCGGGACGCACTGGCCTGGCAAAGTCGGATTCGGCCCCCAACGCAATCCACTTCACCGCACCTACGGAATTTGGCGGTCTGGAGGGCCGATGGACGCCCGAAGAACTGTTGCTGGCAGCGATTGCCGGTTGCTATACCACGACCTTGCGCGCAATTGCGGGAGCGGCACAATTCAACTTCACAGATCTACAGGTCGAAGCCAGCGGCTCCATACGAAAAGCCGAATCCGGTTACGCTTTCAGCCAGATCGTATTGCGTCCGAATTTGAAGATTGCTTCGGTAGAGGAACGCGAGCGAGCACTCGACCTGTTGAAGCGGGCTGAGAAGCTGTGTCTGGTTGCACGCGCCATTGGAACCGAGCTGCAGTTCGAACCGCAACTGGAAGTAGCGAAACCAACTCCAATTGCTTGAAGGGCAATCTACTTCTTCGGCCAGAGATCGAGTTGAGCTAAGACCGAAGAGGGATCTTCTAGCGCCCGCAGCGTGAAGCCGACTTTTTTGAAAATGGCCTGTGTGGTCAGATTGTCACGCAGGATCTCGCCCGATAGTTTTTGGAAATTTTCCGCGCGTGCTACGCGCACGATGCTGGCAAGCAGTTCCGTTCCCAGCCCTCGCCCCTGCCATTGATCGGAAACCAAGACGGCGGCTTCAGCCTCAGTCGCACTGAGGGCAATGAAACGGCCCACTCCCAAAATCTCATGCTGACCGCTTCGGGGTTCGGTGCGGTCCGCTACGAGCGCGAATCCACGATCGTAACTGGCGAAGCAGATCCGAACCAGCCGTTCATGATCGACCCTCGTGCTCAGGCTTAGCGAGCAAAAATATCGCAGATACACGCTGCGCTCGGAAAGCGTCTCGTGGAATCGCACCATCAATGGTTCGTCTTCGGGGCGAATCGGGCGGATGGTGACCGGGGTGCCGTCGTTCATCTTCCATTCGCGAATGTAATGCGCGGGATAAGGCCGGATGGCGGGGCGCGGCAGGCTCGCAGCGGAGACGGTGGGATCGTGCATCGCTACCCGCGCATCCAGGGCGAGCAGTTGATCAGGGCCTGCCAGAAGAGGATTAATGTCAACTTCTTTGATCCACGGTTGCTCGATAATGAGGCGGCTGAAGCGCACGAGCAGTTGTTCGAGCCCCGCCATGTCGATGGGCTTGCGCCCGCGAATCCCTTTGAGAGCGCGAAAGATTTTTGTTTGCTCGATGAGCCGTTGCGCCAGGGTGGTGTTGAGTGGCGGCAAGGCCAGGGAGCGATCGCGATACACCTCCACCATCACGCCGCCGGAACCAAACAAAATGACCGGTCCAAACTGCGCATCGACGCTGCTGCCTAAAATCAGCTCATAGCCGTCGCGCTCGATCATGGGTTGGACGGTGACGCCCCCAAAGTGCTCCGGCCCGACTCTTTGCGAAACCGATGATTGAATCGCCCGGAATGCCTCGCGCACTTGCTCGGCATTGTGTAGACGAAGGCGAACGCCATCGACATCGCTCTTGTGACTGATCGTGCTCGACAAGAGCTTGACCACCACCGGATAGCCCATTGCCGTGGCGCACAAGACGGCTCGATCTTCGCTTTCTGCGATACGAGTCTCCACGACTGGTATTCGGTAATGCGCAAGAAGCTGCTTGGCTTCAAACTCGTTGAGCATGGTTCTGCGGCTGCTGCGCACATGCTGAACGAATTCGTCGATGTTTTTTCGCTGCTCAGCCGTTGGCTCAGGGCCCTCAACCAACGCTGGCGTTTCATACAGTCCGCGCAGATTGTAGGTGTAGCGCCACATGTAAGTGAAGGCGCGGGCAGCGGTGTCGGGATATGTGAAGGTGGGAATGCCGGCTGCGTTAAGGATCGCAGTGCCTTCCGCCGCGGCATCGGCCCCCATCCAGCTGGCCAGCACCGGTTTGCCTGAGCTGTTGACGAATGGCTTCATTCGTTCGGCGACTTGGGCGGGATCTGCAAGACCCTGCGGTGCAACAATTGCCAGCAGTCCATCGCTGCCGGGATCCTTGGCGGCGATTGCGATTGCTTTCACGAATTTTTCCGCATCGGCGTCGGCGAGAACATCAATTGGATTGCCGTGGCTCCAGTAGGGAGAAAGAAATCCGCTGAGTGCATTCACTGATTCGGTCGAGAGCACAGCTAACTCGCCGCCGGTTGCAATCAAAGCGTCGGTTGCCAACACTCCCGGGCCGCCCGCGTTCGTGACAATCGTCAGGCGAGGACCGCGCGGCCGCGGCTGCTTGCTCAGCGCCTCCGCCATGTAAAAAAGATCGGCGATGTTTTGCACGCGCAGAACGCCGCAGCGGCGAAAGGCTGCGTCGAAAACCTCATCACTTCCGGTGAGCGCTCCAGTATGCGACGCGGCCGCCCGTGATGCTGCTTCCGAGCGACCTGCCTTAAGCACGATGATCGGCTTGCTCAACGCAATCGCTCGCGCCGCGGCAAGAAAGGAGCGTGCATCGCCCACGGATTCCATGTAGAGCAGAATGCACTTCGTGTGCGGGTCATCGCCGAAGTGATAGATCAGATCGCCCCAGCCCACATCCAGCATGGAACCAGTCGAGATAATGGCGCTGAATCCGACATTCTCGCGTTGGCTCCAATCGAGAATCGCGGTCTGCAACGCGCCGCTCTGGCTCAGGAAAGCGACGCTGCCTTTCTTTGGCATGAATTGGGAAAAAGTCGCATTCAGACCCATCGTGGGATTCATGAATCCCATGCAATTCGGCCCAACAAGCCGCAAAGAACCGCGACAAAGATGCTTCTGAATTTCTTTCTCGAGCAAGGCTCCGTTTTCTCCTTGCTCACGAAAGCCTGCCGAAATGACTACCGCGGATTTCACGCCCGCGTCTACGCATTCGCCGATAATGCCCGGCACGGTCGCGGCAGGAGTTACGATTAATGCGAGATCGATTGCGTCCTTAATATCTGCGATGCGGCTGTAAGCTTTAAGTCCGAGAACTTCATTGTGGGCGGGATTCACTGCAAAAACTTTGAGCGAAAATTTACTTTTCAACAGGTTCGAAAGCAGGTTGTGTCCGACCGTTCCCGGCCGATCGGTGGCTCCGACCACCGCGACAGATTGAGGAGAGAAGAGACGGTCGAGAGAGGCGCGCGGGCAGACTACGTCCTTGTTAGGCGTGTCCAACGGCGAGAGCAGTGAAGGACTCGACATCTTGCTCACAGCATTGCGTGCGCCTTGAAAGCGTCCGCCTATTTTTTCATAAGTTTAGAAAGTAGTAGAGTGCCCGCAAACCGCACACCTCCACCATCATGACAGAGTTTTCTACGCGCGTCAGTGAGCAGAATATGTCCCCAATCACGAGCCTTCGTGACACAGATCACAAGCACAAACTGAATGCTACAATGCGCACAGGAGGGTGCTCAATGCGCGCCCCATATGGACTTAATATTCTTGATAACTGCCTTACCTGCGCGGTGAGGGAAGAACATCTTTTCTGCAATCTTTCTGTGCAAGCTGGACAGCGTCTCAACGAAATCAAATCTACAGCGGTTTATCCCAAGGGTGCCATGCTCTTCATCGAAGGGCAGCAACCGCGTGGAGTGTTCGTCCTCTGCGCCGGCAAAGCGAAACTCTCAACTTCGTCTCGCGAGGGAAAGACCATCATCACCAAGCTTTCCGAAGCGGGAGATGTTCTGGGTTTGAATGCGGTTGTTTCTAACCGTCCTTACGAAGTGACCGCCGAGATGATGGAACCGGGACAGGCCAACTTTATTCCACGTGAATCTTTGTTGCAATTTTTGAAGGAGCATGGGGAAGTGGCGCTGCGGGTCGCGGAACTGTTGAGCCGGAATTATTACACGGCGTACGAAGAGATTCGGACTCTTGGGCTGGCCACATCACCGTCGGAGAAATTTGCCAAGCTTTTGCTCTCCTGGTCGACCAAGGTCACGCAAACCGACGGCACGACACAAGTCAAGCTCACGCTGACTCACGAAGAGATCGCGGAAATCATTGGCACGACTCGCGAGACTGTCAGCCGGCTGTTCTCTGAATTCAAAAAGAGACAGTTGCTGCAACTCAAGGGATCAACGCTTCTGATCCGCAATCGGCCGGCGCTCGAAAAGATCGTTCAGTCCTGATTCATGAGGCGCGGTGGTTCGCCGGAATTTCCCCGGCGAGCGATGCCTTGTTATTCTCAAATTCCATCCGGGCTCGTTCCGAGGAGTTCATTTCGGTCCGATTTACAATCCCGTCGTGACCAAACTGGTTCACCTCGCGGTGTGCCGAAAGCCCCATCCCACGCAAAACATACGGTGATGGAATGAACCAAGTTCATTGCTCTGCCCTGCTCTTTGATCTGGACGGAGTTCTCATCGACTCGACGCCCGCCGTGGCGCGTGTTTGGACCCAGTGGGCTCGCGAACATGGATTGGATCCGGACGAAGTTGTGGCCCACGCGCACGGACGTCCCAGCCTGATGACTATTTACGAGTATCTTCCGAATTCCGACCACGAAGCAGAAAATCGCGAGGTCGAGCGACGGGAGATTCATGATCTCGAAGGAGTAATTCCGTTACCCGGTGCGCTCGAGTTGCTTGCCAGCCTTCCCCCTGATCGCTGGACGATTGTCACATCTTGTACAAGAGCTTTAGCTGAGGTGCGCATCCACGCTGCAGGTCTTCCCGTGCCGAAGGCATTCATTACCGCCAGCGATATTATTCATGGCAAACCGGACCCCGAACCGTACCTGAAAGCCGCTGCCATTCTCGGATTTATCCCTTCTGACTGCATCGTGCTGGAAGATGCACCCGCCGGGATTCGCGCGGGTAAGGCGGCGGGAGCCAGAGTCATCGCCTTGCGAACGACAGTTGCCGAGCGGTTGTTGCAAGACGCCGGTGCCAATTGGATTCTCGACAATTGCGCAGAGGTTCGGCTCGAGTCAGCGTCGATGCAGGGTTTGAGTCTTTCGCTGAATCACTCATAAGCCGCGCTGTTCGAGCGACAATTTCTTCGAGAATTTGAAAAAGATGCTTAGGCTGAGCGCTTCGCGCTGCTCAGTAGTACACTCGTGAAACCTGCCGAGGAATCCACTTCAGGAGAGATCGCCATGAAAAAGCTTCTGATTCTTGCCGTTCTGTTTTCCCTTTGCACTATAGGGCTTGCTCAGGAGACACAACGCGAACCCAGCGCCCGCACTGAGGACCGCATCACTCGGGAAGTGCGCCACGAGCTGCTCATGCTTCCCTATTTCACCGTATTCGACTACATCGCGTACAAAGTCAATGGCTATGAAGTGACCTTGCTAGGGCAAGTCGTACGCCCGACATTGAAGTCGGACGCGGAAAATGTGGTCAAACGCATTGAAGGCGTCGAAAAGGTCAACAATGAGATCGAGGTTCTGCCGCCCTCGCCGATGGATGAGCGCCTTCGTCTGCGTGTGTTCCGCGCGATTTATGGTTATCCGCCATTGCAGAAATATGATTTGGGTGTGCAAAAACCGATTCGGATTATTGTGAAAAATGGGCGGCTTACGCTGGAAGGAGTTGTCGACAGCGAGGGCGACAAGAATCTGGTAGGCCTGCGCGCTAACGGCGTTTCCGGAATCTTTTCCGTCACGAACAACTTGCAGGTCGTAAATTCTTGACGCTCATCCCGCAGTATAATGCTGGCGATTTCATTCAATTCAGGGAGGATTCACGCGTCATGATTCGTGCTATGAATCGCCGTACTTTTCTGGAGACAACGACCATCAGCGCCGCGACTTTGCTCACAAACAAATTCAGTTGGGCCGCCGCGGTTCACAAGATCAACAAAGTTGGCGTGCAACTCTATACCGTGCGTGACGAAATGAAAGCCGACTTTAACGGCACGATCGCCAAAGTCGCTGCCATCGGATACAAGGAAGTCGAGTTCGCCGGATATTTCGGGCGCACGCCGCAGCAGGTGCGTGCCGTAATTGACGAGCACGGCCTGACTGCTCCTTCCACGCACGTGCAATACGACGAACTGGACGAAAAATTTCCCTCTGTGATCGAAGCCTCCCAGACGATCGGGCTAAAATACATTGTCTGCCCTTGGATTCCCGAAGACTTGCGCAAGTCGCCAGATATCTGGAAACAGGCTTCCGAGAAGTTTAATCATTGTGGAGAGCAAACAAAAAAAGCCGGCATCCAGTTCGCCTATCACAACCACTGGTTCGAATTTCTGCCGGTCGAAGGCAAGCTGCCCTACGACACACTGCTGGCGGAATGCGACCCGAACCTGGTGAAGATGGAAATGGATCTGTGCTGGATCACCGTCGCGGGCAGCGACCCCATCAAGTATTTCAACCAATATCCTGGCCGTTTCCCGCTGGTACACGTAAAGGACATGAAGAGGATGCCGGAGGTTAGCGCTGCTGGAGGCCAGAATTTTGGCGACTCGCTAAAAGACATGACTTCGGTTGGCGACGGCATTATCGACTGGAAGCGGATCTTCACCTACTCCGAAAAAGCGGGGATCAAGCACTACATCGTCGAGCACGACAAACCGGCCCAGCCTTTCGAGAGCATTACGGCCAGCTACGTCTATCTAAGCAAGCTGACCTGGTAGCGCGAACATAGACCCGACTGCGATCTTCCAGCCCTGAAGGGTGGGAATGGTTCACCTCGGTCTGTTCGGTTGCTTGATTTCTGTTCTTATCAGGGAAAAGTTGTGTTCCGCATGAAGCAGGAGGTACGACAATGGCCACGAGTTACAGTCCGGGCAGGATGGTTTCGCACACCATGGTCACCACGCAATTTGAACTGGATAACTTTCGCGTGACTCGCACATTGGGAGTTGTGCGCGGCATTGTGGTGCGTTCACGGTCGATCTTCGGAACCATCGGCGCCGGTTTGCAGACGCTGGTCGGCGGCAACATCACACTGCTTACGAATCTCTGCGAAAAGACGCGCCAGGAGGCTTTTGATCTGATGCTGCAACATGCGGCCGAATTGGGCGCGAATGCGGTTGTATGCGCCCGCTACGACGCGACCGAGATCATGCAGGGAGTCACGGAAGTGCTGGCGTATGGCACGGCGGTGGTCGTCGAACCGGTCAAATAGAAAGCGGATCCGCGACTGAGACCGCATTCGTAGTTGTTACGATTTCGCCATGACTGGAGATTTGGATTCGCTCGCGCGAACGTCAGCCGCGGAGTCCTTGTAAAGGAATCCGGCCACCAGCGTAGCCAGAATTGTGCCGACCCACATTTCCAGCATCCAGCCGAATGGTAGCGCGCGTCCAGCCGCCGACCATGTAGCTTGCGCGAAGTTCAAGGGGAAACCGGCAATGAATCCGACCCAAAAACCAATCCTCAGAGCTGTTCGCGGGCCCGGGCCTAAAGTCTGGCGCGTCCATGCATAAATGTGCGACAGCATGATAGAGAGAATGAACAGAATCAGAATCCATTGGGCGACAAAGAACGAGTACCGCGGCGCCTTGAGAAATACTCCTGCATTTTGTGCGGCTACATAGCGGGAATTCTTGATCACGAAATCGTTGACGAGAAAACTCCAGATAGCCCATACCACGCCGCCAGCCAAACCTCCCAGCCAGATTCGAGCTCTGTTGAGTGACATAGAAAACCTCCAGCCCACCGAACGTGTTGCAGCGTAAATCTGCGCGGCAGTGTACACCCATCCAGCTGTTAAGCGCTTTCGTGGATTGCTTGCGATAGAGACGGAGCGCTCTCTTTGCGCCGCAGAAGTCTGAACTCAACGCTCGATAGGATCTTCCGCCAGAGCAAAGTTCGGGCGTGATTTTCCACAGCAAAGTCCGCGTTGGGTGCGGAGGTCAAGAAAAATCTTAGCGAAGAGATAGCGAAAGAACCAGGTCCGTAAACGCAATAAGTTGTGGTTCCCAAGAAGGTTCCGCACAAGGGATCGTATTTTTCCAAGCCGGGTTATGATCGTCGCAGAGACCTTTAACTTTCTTCTTGACAATCAAGGACTTACGGCTAAGATGTGGGAGAAAGTGGTTAGAAGTGGGTATGTTGTTCGGGTTCGTGGGAGTCAGGAGCTGAAATCGAGGAGCCGGTGGAAAGCCGACCCAAAAGCACGAAAAACAGCCCGAATCGCACAAGATTGACCCGGATTTGCGCAGTCTTCACCTCCCTCATAGCTGTGGTTGTGCACCGATCGCACGCTTTACCAAACCAAGACCATGTTTCGCGGCAATCATCCAACCCGGGTCGACGACAAAGGACGTCTCAAGGTCCCGGCCGAGTTCAAGCGGGTGATCGACGAGAAATACGGGCAGAAATTCTACATCACAAGTTTGGACGGCACTATTGCTCAGTTATATCCCTTCGAGGAGTGGGAAGAAATCGAGCGAAAGCTGGCGGCACTGTCCACGTTCAATCCGACCAAAAAGAAGTTCTTGAGTGCAACGGGGTACTGGGGACAGGAAGTGGAAATGGACGGCCAGGGACGATTGCTTCTGCCGCAGTTGCTACGCGATGCGGCTCAGCTGAAGGGCGATGTCGCAGTGGTGGGCTATCAGAAATATCTGGAAGTCCGGAATCTCGAGGCCTATCGCAAGCAGGTTTTGGAAGACAAGATTACGCCGGATGATGCAAAGACGCTCGACGAACTGGGCATCTAAGCAGCCCGCATATGGGCGAGGGTTCAACAGACACCCCTCAGGGGGTTGGACATGGTGGGGGAAGGGAAGCCGTCCATGTTCCGGTTCTTTTACAAGAAGCGATCGAGTTTTTAGCCGTGCGGCGCGGTGGGACTTATATCGACGCCACGGTGGGCCTTGGCGGGCACAGTTACGAAATCGCAAAAC
>JASHPL010000198.1 GCA_030038125.1 Candidatus Sulfotelmatobacter sp. | reverse complement strand
GTCTTGAGCTTCTTTAGGTGGACCTGTGGATCGTGGCTCAGCAAGACATTCGGAGCCAGGATTCCGTGCGGATCAAGAAGACGTTTTACCCGCCACATCATGTCGGTGAGCTTGTCGCCCCATTCGCGCCGGACAAATGGAGCCATGTTGATTCCGGTGCCATGCTCCGCTTTCAAAGAACCGTCATACTTGCCCACTACCAACTCAACCAGGTCTCGCATGAAAGCGTCGTACTGCTGACGGCTCGCGTCTTCGCTCAGTCGCGCAATCATGACGAAATGCAGATTTCCGTAGGCAGCGTGCCCCGCGGCCGAAGGTTCATCGCCGTGTTTGGCCAGAAGAGCGAGCAAATCACGAGTAGCATTCGCAAGTTGCGCAGGTGGGAAGCAAACGTCTTCGATGATGAGATTCGTCCCTTGCGGACGCATCTCCGCGACGATGCCGAGAAGACCGTCGCGAATGTGCCACGCCAGCTCGATCGCTTCGGCTTCGCGAATGGCTTCCAAGGGCTGTAGCATTTTCACGTCGCGCAGTGCGTCCCCGACTCTTTTCTTGATCGCGTCAAATTCTTGCTCGTTGTCGAAGCCGAACTCGACCAAGAGGGCCGCGTTCTGTGGATCGAGGTCTTTCCAATATTTTGGCGTGCCCTTCATCAGCTTGGCGGATGCAATCAGCGCTGAGGCGATCATCAGTTCGACAGCCTGCGCTCCTAGATCGACCAGCTTTTCGACTTGCGCGACCGCCGCGTCGATTGTTTCGAAGGGTAGCCACGCCACCGCCGTTCTCGCTGGCAGGTGATAAGTCTTGTAGACGGCATCGGCCACGAAACCGAGCGTGCCCTCCGACCCAACCATCAAGCGCCGCAGTATTTCGACTGGCGATTCACCGTCGAGAAACGCATGCATTGCGTATCCGGTGGTGTTACGCATCTGATACTTCCGACGAATCCGATCGCATAACTCCTTATCCGCGAGTAGCTCCTCCCGGATCTTCGTGAGGCCGGCCGCCATTTCAGGCTCGGACGCAGCGAAGTGTTCCTCAGCCTTCGAATCCTCGGTATCGATGATCGTGCCCGTGGTAAGAACGATTTTCATGGCGACGATCGAATGGTACGAATCGATCGCTGGCCGGCAACGCATACCGCCTGCATTGTTGGCCAGTACGCCTCCAATGGTTGCAGCGTTAATGCTCGCAGGATCCGGGCCCATGCGACGGGCGTAAGGTTTCAACACTTCATTGATGCGGCCAAGGGTTGTGCCAACGTTGCAACGAATCCTCGACCCATTGTCCTCGACTTTCCAGCCGCTCCAGTGTTGCCTCACATCGATCAAAATGTCATCGCACTGCGACTGTCCATTCAGGCTCGTGCCACCGGCTCGGAAAGTTGCATGATGGTCTTTGCGGCTGCAATATCGAAAAATTGCGGCCACTTGATCGATGTTCCTTGGTTGTACTATTACCTTCGGGATATATCGATAAGGACTGGCATCTGATGCATAGCGCACCAAGTCTGTGATGCGATGCCGCACAACGTCCTCGCCAAGTACTCCGATCAGGTCAACCTTTAGCTCGTGCGGGGTTCCCCCAACAAGCTCTTCATCAACAGCATCTGCGCAAGGAGGTACATCGGGACGGCCGGGGCGTACGGGATCTGCCGATAGTAGTTTGTGCATGATGTTCTCCGGGCCCTTAGCGCAGCAGGTTCGTGCGTGCGAGATCGATGATTTCGTTGCCACGACCACTGAGAACGGCTTTCAACATGAAAATCCCGAAGCCCTTGGCCTCCTCGAAAGTGATTGTCGGCGGCATCGAAAGCTCTTGTCGCGCCACCAGAACCTCGACCAGCGCAGGTCCGTCGTGCTTGAGAGCGGCTGCGATTGCGGGCTCTACCTGGTCTGGCGTTTCAACCCTCAGGCCCAGAAGCCCCGCTCCCTCTGCAATCTTCGTAAACTCGGGATTTTCAAGAGTGGTAGCAAAATCGAGAAATCCGCCAGCCTTCATTTCCAATTCCACAAAAGCGAGGGCATCGTTTTTGAAAACGACCAACTTCACTGGTAAGTTGTGCTGCCGCAGCGTAAGCAGGTCGCCCATCATCATCGCCAAGCCGCCATCGCCCGACATCGTGATCACCTGGCGGCCGGGATGGCTGACCTGTGCGCCGATGGCCTGCGGCAAGGCGTTGGCCATCGAACCATGATTGAGGGAACCAATGAGCCGGCGCTTGCCGTTCATCTTGAGATAGCGTGCCGCCCAGACGACCGGAGTTCCAACGTCGAAAGTGAAAATCGCATCTTGTGCTGCGACTTTGCTAATAACGCTTGCGACATACTCGGGATAAACAGGTGTTGAGCCGGAATCGCCTCTCGCACGCTCATCAAGACCCTGGCGTGCGCTTCGATAGTGCTCTAGCGATTCTTTCAAGTGTGCTTCATACCGGCTCTGTTCGAGCCTCGGCAGAAGCGCCTGCAGCGTGGCCTTCGTGTCTCCGACAAAACCAAAATCAACTTTACTGCGACGACCCAACTGCTCGCCTCGGATATCGATCTGCACTACGGTCGCATCCTTGGGAAGGAACTGCTGATAGGGAAAGTCCGTGCCGATCATCACGAGCGTGTCGCAGCTCATCATGGCGTGATAACCCGACGAAAAGCCAAGCAGGCCGGTCATGCCCACATCGAACGGGTTGTCATACTCGATGAACTCCTTGCCGCGGAAAGCGTGGACCATCGGCGCCTGCAGTTTGCGTGCGAATTCGACTAGTTCGTCGTGAGCTCCGGCGCACCCGGCGCCTCCAAGGATGGTCGTCTTCCTTGACCGATTCAGAACGTCGGCAAGCAGGTTCAGTTCGTCCTCAGATGGACAGATTGTCGGTTTCGGTTCGGCAAAACGCAGCCGGGGTTCTTGCTCGATCGCATTTCGCAGCGCCACGTCCCCGGGAATCACGACAACCGCAACGCCACGCTTTGCAATCGCCGCCTGGATCGCGATCTCAAGCACGCGCGGCATCTGCGAGGCTTGCGAGACCAGCTCACAGTAATGACTACACTGCGCGAAGATATGCTTCGGATCCGTTTCCTGAAAATACGCGCTCCCGATTTCCGAACTCGGAACTTGCGCCGCGATGGCCAGAACAGGGACTCGGCTGCGCTGGCATTCGTAAAGGCCGTTGATTAAGTGCAGATTCCCCGGCCCGCAGCTTCCTGCGCAGACGGCGAGTTTGCCAGTCAGGTGAGCTTCAGCACCGGCTGCGAACGCAGCGGTCTCCTCATGGCGCGTGCCAATCCATTGGAAGTTCTCGCGGGTGCGAATCGAATCCGTAATACCGTTGAGTGAATCGCCTGGGACGCCATAGATTCGCGTCACGTCCGCTTGCAACAGAACATCGATCAGCAGGTCAGCCACCGTCTTTGCCATGATCATTCCTTTTCCGAACTGGTTGGATTCCTAGGCTCATATTCCCCACGAAGTGGCGAGGGATGCTCGCGAAGGCTCCCACGCACAACGCTGAAATAACGTTTGGAGGCAGCGCCATGCCAAGCACAACCTCGATGCTTACCTTCTCAAATCCTTCAGTGTCTTGTGATCGTCGACAACGTAGGACAGAGAAGCACGTATTCCTTTTCCGCACCGGACTGGTGCCAGATCGGAGACTTCCTCGCCCCGGCATACGGGCAACGTCAGGGACCCGTCTCCTATCCAAGCCTGCTCGATCTTTACGTCGTGCGGAACGTTTTGGACCAGTTCGTGGACGGCCGGATGATCCTGCTTGTCGGCTGCGAGACGCGGAAAATGCAAGAGACCGAGGACCGGTCTGTCAATCAGGTGTGACGTATCCTTTACCGGGTCCTTGAGAGTAACAAGACCCTCCGCCAGTCTTTGTCCAGCGCATGTAAGTGATCCGGCAAACTTCGATCCCGCTGCGAGGGGCGGACCCGCTTTACCCGTGGCTGCGTGATACCGGGTCTGGAATACCTGGGCAATCCGCTTGGGATAGCCCTGCGCCCATCCGCGGGCAAGCGCCGCGTCATTGTCTACGAAAATATAGGGACAATAGGAAACCGGCTTGCCTTGGTATAGCGCATCCAGCAGCACGAAAAACTCGCGGTATTGATACCGGGCCGGGTCCAGATATTCTTCGTCATTCCCGCTGAACTGCCAATCGTAGAAATAAGCGCCTGCATGGCCATTGGCCGCACGATCCGGGTCGAGCCCGGGAGGCAGCAGAGCCGCCGCGGCGGAGGGCTCCGTCCAAAACTCGATGCTAAGAAAGTCTGCAGAGTAGTACCAGGGTGGCAGTGGATTCAGAGTCGATTTGCCTTTTGCAGTCAGTGGAACGTTAAAGCCTTTAAGCATTCGTGATCTCCTTCTCACTTGACGTTCTTGTTGCCGCCTGGAAACTTGAACGTCTTCCTCGCGCTCTACTGCGCTAAGCAAGCTCACTGCCATCGCGAAACTACGGGTCTACACTGTCGCACGGCGCGAGCGCGAGGTCAGAGCGCGACTTTATGTGGCAATTATCTTGGGATAATCCTGCTAGACGAAGTACGGATGAGAAACGTCCAGTGTCATGACGTGAACAGAAAGCCAATGTCAATCGAATGACGTTGCGGTGACTGGGAATCGACGATAGAAGCGAGAGCTCTAATCCTGGCCACGGACAAGTGAGATGGGCGCAGCGTCCTGCGGCCTTTCGCTCTTGCCGAGGGCAGCCTGCGAGGCTTTCTGTGTGGTCGAATCAAACCTTACGATGCCCGTGGCTGGAGATACAAAGACGAAGGAATTCGAGAAAGTAGCCACGTGACCGGTGAACCGTCCTTTGTGCACGTCAAATTCCTTTAGCTGGAATTGCAGCAATCCCATATCGATGACATCCCCTGTTACCCCGGAGACCTGTACCGGTCGCCAATTCTGATTCCGCGCTTCCCGACTAAAAGGAAAGCGCCTAGAGTGGCAAGTATGCCGTTTTCCAGTGCGAGCAGGAGCCCAGCACTGAGAAGTCCAAAGTACGTTGCAACCGACTTCAAGCCGGAGGCCAGGACAAACACGACGACGAGCGTGATGGCGAACAGCATCAAGAATTGGTGGCTCATGCTAATGAACCGGCGCCAATTGGGATCGTGGACGTTGCGCACAGTGAACCGGCGCGAGAGCTGGCCGATTACGAATAGGAAACCGATGATCAGCGAGACAACGATCAGGCGGATCAGCAGTTGTCTCCACGCCTGCCCGTACTGGCTTGCGACCGCCATTCGCCATGGCAGGAGGTGCGATTCATATTCTCCAAGCAGGACTTTTTGCTTATCCAGCGCCACGAAGGGCAGCAATTTGGGCGCACCGCTTCACTTTATTAGACCTTGGATTACTCTGATCGTTCATCAGCGGCGCGTCACCCGAACTATGTCATCTTTGACGGACGCGTCATAGTCGATGACACTACTCGCCTCTACCTGCGGCCACACAACGCTCTGGCGCTTAGAACACGGCCAGACAACTTTGGGGTCAATTCCTCCGACGCGCAAACGGCTTTCTACCACACAGAATCGTGATGTCCGCGGTGAGGCATTGATTGCCAGCCTCATGATCTGCGGGTACGTTAAGCACTTGCTTTGCCATCAGCAGGACCAACTGCCTCGGATTCAGTAGTTGCGCTCCCCTGCGAATCGACTTCCTCACTGGCCCAGATGCCTCGACCACTACGGCAGATGCACGACTGTCGTTGTTCCACTTTTCTGGCAGCTTGCATGCAAGGGCTTATTCGTAACTGTCTGGCGGTAGATCAGAATCGTGCGTTCGGATCCTAGGGGGAAACGGAGAAATCGTGACGCGGCCTGCACTTCCTTCAAGTGGCCTTGAGATCGGCGTGGATCGGCGTGGGGGTGACACTATGGTCCGACTGAGCGGCCGAGTCGATGTCGACTCGTCACCCGACCTTCGTAATCGCTTGCATGCTGTGTTGTCGGAAGAGTCGCCGCCTCGAGTTGTAACCGTTGACCTGTCCGCCGTTGCTTACATCGAAACGTCCGGAGTCGCGACTCTGATTGAAGCTCTAAGAACCGCCCGCCATCGGCAGAGCAGCCTCCTGCTGCGGGGGCTTAACGGGGCGGTGCTTCGGTTGTTCGAAGTCACCGGAGTGCTAGCTCTTTTCGAACAGGGTAATGCCGGACAGAGGATCCTCTGATGGCCAATCTATTGGAGAGCGTCGGCGAAAGTACGATCGGTCATCTCGACTATGTTGGCAGTCTGAATATTCAACTCTGGGCGACCCTGCGGGCTATGGTGCAGGCGCTACCCTTTGTCGGCAACCGCTACCGATGGCAGACAACCGTGAGGCAAATGCTGGAAATCGGGTATGACGCGATGCCCATGGTTTCCCTTATGGCGATCTGCACCGGATTCATTCTTGCCATGCAGGGAGCTTCTGAGTTGCGACGTTTCGGTGCGCTGCACTATGTCATCGACCTGGTTGCCGTGGGCTTCACGCGCGAACTCGGACCACTGCTCACTGCGATTGCGGTCAGCGGGCGATCCGGGTCGGCGTTCGCAGCCGAGATCGGGACGATGAAAGTCACCGAAGAACTCGATTCCCTCCGCGTCATGGCTCTTGAGCCGATCGAGTTTGTCCTCGCGCCCAAGTATCTGGCCGCTTTGATTTCGGTCCCCTGCCTCAGCATCGTTTCGAATGTCTGCGGAATCTTGGCCGGCGGCCTGTTCATGTTCTTCAGCACTCGCCTCTCGCTACTGCTCTACGTCCATTACGTGTTTACTTCCATTAATTTGCGCGACGTGACAACAGGACTCATTAAGAGTGTCGTGTTCGCAACGATCATTGCTCACGTTGGTTGCCTGGAAGGCTTTCGCGTCCGTGGAGGCCCGGACTCTGTCGGCCGGTCGACTACAAGTGCAGTCGTGAAATCCACTTTTCTCGTGATCGTCGCTGACGCGGTGTTTACCACGATCTTTTATTTCACGGTGAAGTCCTAATGCCCATCATCTCCGTCCGTGATCTGGTCGTGGAATATGACGGCCGCAGGGTGCTGAACGAACTGAATCTCGACATCGAGCACGGAGAAACAATGGTTTTGTTGGGCGGCAGCGGCTCTGGAAAGAGCACCTTGTTGCGCCAGATCATCGGCCTGGAGCTCCCCAAGTCCGGCAGCGTGCATGTAAAGGGTGTTGACATTACTCGCTGCTCAGAGTCCGAATTGAAAAAGATGCGGCGCTCAATCGGCGTCGCCTTTCAAAGTGCAGCGTTATTCAATTCTCTTACTGTGCAAGACAACATCGCTTTACCTTTGCGGGAACACACGCGCCTTGCACCTTCAATCATCGATCTCATGGTTTGGATGAAGCTAGCCGCGGTTGGTCTGGCCGACTTCGGGAAGCTGCTTCCCCAGGAGCTCTCCGGCGGGATGAAGAAACGCGCGGCAGTGGCTCGCGCTCTTGCGCTCGGACCCGAAATCCTTGTGCTCGATGAACCTTCGGCTGGACTTGACCCTATTGTCGCGGCAGAACTCGATGAACTCATTCTGCTCCTCAAAGAAGCCCTGCAGATGACGGTCATCGTGGTCACGCATGAACTCCCGAGCGCATTCCGCATCGCCGACCGCATTGCCATGCTCTACAAGGGTTCATTCAGTTCAGTCGGAACCAAAGAGGAAATCAAGGCGAGCCAAAATCCGCGAGTGCGGCAGTTTCTTGATCGGATTCCAGAGAACATCGCGAAGACACCGGTGGTCAAGGATTATCTCGAAAAATACATGCAGACTCAGGAGGTCTACCAGTGACGACCGAAGCGAAAGTTGGAGCGTTCGTTTTGGGATGCTTTTCGGTTCTGGCATTCACCGTGATCTACCTGATCGATGCGCAACTGGGGGGACACGCCGTGCCATACCACACTTATCTTCGCTACGCTGGCGGACTGGAACCGGGAGCCTCCGTCCTGTTCGGCGGGATCACCGTCGGAAAGGTGACCGCGGTAAGGCCCGCGGTCTCGGATCCGACCAAGATCGAGATTTCGCTTGACGTGAAGGAAAACACTCCGTTGAACGAGAAATCCGTGGCCAAGCTCGGGCTAGTAAGCGTCATGAGTGGAGCGGCGCTCTCCATCACGACCGGCAGCAATGACGCGAAGCGTCTACCTTCGGGGTCCACAATTCCATCGCAGGAAGAGGCGAGTCTGGATGAGATCACTGGCAAGATGGCAATCGTTGCCGATAACGCAAACGGATTGATCACAGAAGTACGAGGAGAATTGCACCGAATCAGCGGAGATGCCCGCACGCTGTTCGCAAACCTGAACAACGTCACGGGCCAAGCGAATCAGGAGAAGATCCGAGCTGTGCTGGATAACGTCAACGCAATGCTCGCAACCGAGCGGCCCAAGATTGACCACCTCACTGACCAGTTGAATACGGTGGCTCAACACGCCGACGAAACTATTCAAAACGTGAACGGCACCGTCACCGATGTGCATGCGCCGGTTCGTGACGACCTCGCGGAACTGCAGCGCACTCTGCTCCAAACGCGGCAGTTGCTGGCTGACATGCAGGTATTGGTGCGAGCAAATGACTACAAGATTGACGACACGATCGAAAACCTCCGGACAGCAACCGAAAATCTGGACGAGTTGACCGACTCGGTGAAACAGCATCCCTGGAGCCTGATTCGGATCAGGCAGCCCGAGGACCGGAAACCACCCAAATGATGCGCTCACAATCAAAGGGTAGCGATAACTGTTCCGACACTTGCTGCCAGCGGCTGGTGACTATGAAAAGAGTTTTCATGACGATGAGCCTCGTAGCCTTAGCAATTCTGGTCGGCTGCGCAGGAAAAATGAGATACCCGCAATACTACACTCTCGACCTGCCCGCGCCTCCAGATCCTCCGGCAGCCGAGAACACGCACGCGACTCTCGCGATCCGTGAGTTCCGCGCTCCCAATTATCTGCGTCAGGGAGCAATTGTCTACAAAACATCCCCCGAACAGATCGGGTTCTATGCGTACCACCGCTGGGCGACAGACCCGCGCGATTTTGTGACCAACTTCGTCATCGACCACCTGGACGCGAGTGGAACCTTCGCTCATGTCAGGGCCTATGACGGGAGCCGCGATGCCGACTACGTGCTCAGCGGACGGCTCGAAAAACTTGAGGAAGTCGACTATCAGGGAGGAATCAAGGTCGAGGTTGCTCTCTCAGCCCAAATGACCAACCTTATCACCGGCGCGACCGTCTGGACCAACGCTGTTTCGGAAGTAGGAGATGTCAATAAACGCGATGTGCCATCGGTGGTCTCGGAGATGAGCCACACGATGCAGCGCGCGATTGAGAAACTGCTGAGTCCGCTCCCCACGAATCTGGCAACCGGATCGACGGCAACGAAGAGCAACTGAAAGCAACATTTGTCTGGTGGAAATAATAGCTTCAGTGCAGGTTCGCTACTGATTGAAGAGCAAAACCTCAGAGAGGGTAACGAATTCCTTCTTCCGTCAATCCGTGACGTGTCAGTGTCACGTGTCACTTCGAGTCGATGAAGACCAAGCGGCGACTCGGCAATTGCAGGTCGAAGAAACGAATTTCCGCTGATTTCGGTTGCATGTCGCGAAGTTGAATCGGTTACCGTGCACCGGATGATTGGAAATGCAGTTGCTCCCGATTGAGCATGAAACTCCGAGATACAGAAGTCGCTTTTCGCTGAAGGAGAAAAGTTCATGTCCACCTCGCCAGTATCCGCCGAACCTGCGGCCCCGGTTGAGAAACCGATACCGGTGAAGATCGATTCAGAGCAAGCGGTTCCTCGTCGAACGTCCAAGTGGCAGAACTACGTAACGCCCGTCGTAGTGTTGCTTCTCGCTCTGGCTGTGCTGATTACGATTACGCGCAACTGGAATGCATGGGAGGGCGGCAAAGCGGAGCAAGTGACGGATGACTCTTACGTTCGGGGGGACCTGACTCCGCTCAGCACCAAGGTGGCCGGGATCGTGCGCGCAGTCGATGTTGCGGACTACCAACAAGTGCATAAGGGCGACCTTCTCGTCGAACTGCAGGACGATGACTACAGGGCCCAAGT
Source organism: Candidatus Sulfotelmatobacter sp. (assembly GCA_030038125.1). GTDB lineage: Bacteria > Acidobacteriota > Terriglobia > Terriglobales > Acidobacteriaceae > Sulfotelmatobacter. The sequence continues at coordinate 2,357 of JASHPL010000198.1, read as the reverse complement.
GGATCAAGCCAAAGCTGCAGTCGACGCCGCACGCGCCGGCATCGAGGAGAATCTTCGCCAGCGACAGCTGCAGGATGCGCGCATCGCGAAAGCGATGGCTGGTATCGATCTGGCGAAGGCTCAGATTGCCGCTGCAGAGGCCGGCAAGGAAGCTGTGCAAGCTGAGTTGACTCGTGCCCGCTCCGAACGGAAACGCCAAGAGGGGCTGTATCAGACTCACTCTACAACGGAACAGACTCTCGAATCAGCTGTCGCAGCGGAAGGAAATCTTTCGGGCCAGTTCGCGAGCCGAGAAGCCGACCTCAACGAAGCACAAGCCAATCTGCATAGTAGTGAGCTCAGTGCCGAGGCTGAGGAGCGTAGCAAAGTTGTCCTTGAATCCCAGGGGACACAGCTTCAGGCAGACCTTCGGGCTAAGCAGGCAAACCTGGCCGCGGCTCAGGTGAATCTGGGCTACACCAAGATTTATGCTCCTGACGACGGCAGCGTGGGAGAACGGCAAGTTCGACCTGGGCAACTGGTTTCTCCCGGTACACAAGTGATCTCTTTTGTAGCTCTCACCAAGTGGGTGCAAGCGAACTATCGCGAAACACAGTTAACCAACGTAAAGGTTGGGGACGCCGCAGAGCTTCGCATTGACGAATATCCCGGGCAAGTCATTCACGGCAAAGTGGCAGAGATCGCACCCGCCAGCGGGTCACAATTCGCTCTGTTGCCTCCCGACAACGCCACCGGCAACTTCACGAAAGTCGTGCAGCGAATTCCTGTGAAGATCGAACTCGACGATCCTAATCTCGCCGCAAAGCTGCGCCCCGGTCTTTCCGTGGTAGCCACCATTCGTACACGACAATAACGAAACCCATGGCAGCTTCGACCATCACAGTTCGCCCCGCTGCGATAGAGATCGCACGCGCTACCGCTGCGGCGATTCCATCGGAAGTATCGACGCGTCCGCTGCTCGGTATTTTGGGTGTCGTCATGGGGGCTGGACTCGTAACGCTTGCCGGCCGCATGCTCAGTCTCGGCCTTGCCGATTTGAAGGGCCACGTCGGCATCAGCTTCGACGATGGCGCCTGGCTCGACAGTGCCTTCAATGCGTCGCTGATGTTCATCGGCCCGTTTACCGTCTATCTGGGGGGACTGCTGGGGCCTCGGAGCATTCTGCTTTTTGCGGCTGGGCTTTTCACCCTAACTTCTGCCTTTCTCCCGTTCATTCATAGCTACAGTCTTCTAGTCACCGCGCTGATCGTGGCCGGACTGACCTCGGGAACTTTCTATCCACTCACACTCACGTTTGCCCTGCGCAACATTCCATTGCGATACCTTCCCTTCACGATTGCACTCTACGCGGTCTTTGTAGACGGGGGCGTAAATATCGCGCCCTCGCTTTACGGTTGGTACAGAGACCATCTGTCGTGGCAGTGGATGTTCTGGAACTCTGCCGCGATTGCGCCGGTCATGATGATCTGCATCTATCTGGGGATTCCGCCTTTGCCCCCGCGCAAGAAAAGTGGCCCTGCACCCAGCTTCGTGGGATTCCTGTATCTCAGTACGGGACTAGCTCTGATTTTCACCGCACTACAGCAAGGACAGCGACTCGATTGGTGGCGCTCCGGCGTGTTCAACGGCTGGTTTTGGTCCGGATCCTTTTTCCTGTTGTGTGCACTGATCCGGAGGCTGCGTGCTCCCAACCCGCTGGTGGCGCTGCTTTACCTGCAGCGGTGGAACACGATGCTGCTTGGGTGCCTCCTGTTCTGGTTCCGCTTCACGCTCTGCACCACCATCATTCTGATTCCGCAGGCGCTGGCCATTCGCGGCTTCGAGGCAGACCAGATTGGACCAGCGATTATTTGGAGCGCCATCCCGCTTCTGCCAGTCGCAGGTACAGCGGCGCTCTTTCTATTGCGCAAGCTCGATCCTCGCCTGCTTTTTGCCGCTGGACTTGCTTGTACGGCATTCGCCGCCTGGCTCTGCTCGGAGTACTCCACCGTGTGGGCGGCCGAGAACTTCTATCGCACTGAACTGCTAGTGGGCGTAGGCCAAGCTTTTGCTTTCATCGGGTTGGTCGGCTGCGTCGTGCTGCAGGCAATCTTCACCGGGGGTTTATCAAGGCCGGAGCGGGCCCTCACTTTTTCGGCCTATTTCCACGTCATTCGTCTATTCGGTGGCACGGCAGGCGCGATATATATGGGCCATTTCATTGCCCTGAGGGAGAAGCTGCACTCGAACCTCCTGGGACTTCACGTTACCGCCGGCAATTGGATTACAGATCAGAACCTTCGTGCCATGACTGCGGGGCTGTATGCCAAGTCGTCGGGTGTGGTCAATGCCGGCGCCCGTGCCGTCGATCTGATTGG
>JASHPL010000197.1 GCA_030038125.1 Candidatus Sulfotelmatobacter sp. | reverse complement strand
TTGCGCTCATGACATCGCGATCTTGATCGGAGACCGCAAACACGTGATCGAAGCGTCGAATCTGCCGCGGTTCAAAGCGAGCCATCTTGACATATTCAATCTTCGCACTCAGGCGGTTCAGCCATTTTGTTTCAAACTGCGACCTCCGTCTCCATAGCAAGCTTTCTACATTGTGTTGAAAAAGGATGACGGGGATGGCAAGCTCTTGAGGAAAATTCAACGTGCTAGCCAGAAAATCACACACTGCGATGTCGAAGCGTTGCGCTGAGATCCAACCCGTAATCAATTGTTGCACGTGAGCCGAGGTGAATCTGCTCACCGAATAGGGAACTGAAGACGGCAGCCGTAGCACGTAGTCAAGATAGCGCTCCAAACCATTCGTCGAAGGGGTTGCGCCGTGGACAGGAAACGCACCAGGTACCTGATCTAACAACTCTTGCTCGTACTGCAAATCGCGATTGCCGCCATAGTACGACAGAAACATCAGAGGATGATTCATTGACAGGTGGCGCACGATATTGTACGTACGGAGCTTTCCGCCGCTATCCAGCGGAAGCAACTTCCCCGGCTTTACCCACAGAATCTTCATTGCGGCGCATCGACCAGATCTCTACGACAAAGAATCGTCGCTGAGGCTCGACCTGAATGCGAGAGAAGGCTCTCATTCTGTCTGCGGCACTGTTAAGGCTCAGTGTTGAATCACTCGAAAAAACGATTCGCCACCGGATACGCACGTTTTCGATGCGCAAGGGCTTCTTTGTCATTAGTTGCAGTGGATCCGCTAGCCCCACTACCGCCATAGAGACATTCCGTAGGATGGTGGGTCATGCTGGTTCGCGGCGCCCTGGAGCTTAGTGGCCAAATCGAATTATGCCGCTGTTCCATAGTACAGTCGGATCCTCTTCCAGGATTCGGAATCCCGCTTGCACCACCATCCTTCTCATACGCGCCTGGGTATTATCAGTGAACGTCTGATTCATCTGAGCTCCGATTTTCGTCTTATCAGAATAGGTCAAAAAGACGTTCCCATTTGGCTTCAGGATGCCGGCGATATTCTTCAAATAGGCAGCAATCAGGTGCAGCTCAAGATGCACAAAACACGCGACGCTAATCACATAGTCAACAGAACGTTCCGGAACTCCCGGAAAATCCGTGCCATGGTTGATAATAAACTGCATGTTTGGGGTATGAAAGCGACCTCGAAGCTCTTCCAGTAGCTCGGCATGGTAGTCAACGACATATAGTTTACGAAAACCCAATAGATACCGAGTCCAGCGTCCCCCACCCGGGCCGATCTCCAGCCCAACATGATCAGGCTTCACGTAGGGAAGAACGTAATGATCTCGCATATATATGTGTGGACCGGATACCTCTGGGTCCCCCCACTGCAAACCATAAAACTCAGTCGGGCACACTACCTCTCGAACTGCACGACGCACACGGTGTACGAATCCGTTTTGCTGTTTGTAGCTGCGCAGCATATCGAGATGAAGCTGTGTATCGAGATCGGGCACGTTTTACTCCGTGTAGGAACTTGGGCTCGACGCCGCGACCGAGCGGCATAACGCGTGCAGCGGCTCTTAGGCAAGAAACAATGGCATTGGAACCGGTCGCACCGGCCTAATCCTAACCGTTCAATGCCGAATATTAATCGAAGATTGTTCGGATTGTCCATGTGGCGGGACACTCTTCTACCGAATTTTAACAATGCATTAACAACGTCTTCATAACCTAATGACACTCGGCTTTCGTTTCGTGGTCGGGCAGGATTTGGAGTAGCGAGTGCATGTTCGCAATGAAGACATTCTCCTGGACCGGTTGGGCATTATCCGTGTTCTTTATCGTGGGCTTCGTTACAAGTCAGGACTCCACTCTCGCGCCCCGGTCGCCGGACGACGCCCAGCCAGCGCCTTACTCATCCACTCGCAAGCGCGTTGTCTTTGATAAATTTATCGACTCGGTCATCGGGCAGGAACGCCGCACGACCGATTTAATGCGAAAATTTAATCCAATCATCGAGACCTACATCCAGGAGGAAGGCGCCCAACCCCGGTTCCAAGCCGGGACCACTCCCAACGGTGACGATTACTTTCTGAGCCGTTTGAAGCTGACTGGGAATTTACCGTCGATTCTACCTTTTGCGGACGAGGAGACTTGGAAGCGCACGGAGGAGTACTTCGTGCAAGATCCACTTCCTTTCAGCCAGGTCGCCTTCGCGCAAGCCTTATTCCCTGATTTGGACCACTTTGACCGTCAAAACTATAGCTTCCAATTCGCCCGCTGGGAGGTTCTTGGAGAGGTGCGTTGTGCCGCCGTGGATGTGAGGCCCCGCGGAAAGTCGAAACGTGGGTTTATCGGCCGAATCTGGGTGGAGGATCATGACCAAAGCATTGTGCGCTTCGAAGGAACTTTTACGAAGGGCTTGGCCCAGCGCGCATTTCACTTCGACAGTTGGCGGCTGAACATGCTGGGGACTTGGATGCCTGCCTATATCTATACCGAGGAGTTGAAGCTTGACAACCAATCACACCCCAGCCTCTGGTTCAAAGCTCAAACTCGCGTCTGGGGCTACGATCCCAAGCGGCGCCCCGAAGCTCCGCAGGACGCAAAACCGGCGTTCGCCGAGGGCGATGCCCCACCAGAAGACTCCGTAGTGGAGCGGGCGCAGGTTGCTGGACTTATGGCTCCAGACGGCAATGTCGATCAAATCTTGGAGACTGTGCTCAACAATCTGCTGATTACCAACGGACTCGATATCGCCGGCATCCGCTGCCGCGTGCTGCTGACAACTCCACTGGAATCGTTCGTGATGGGCCGCACCATTGTGCTCAGTCGCGGGCTTCTCGACGTGCTGCCCGACGAGGCGACTCTTGCTGCCGTGCTGGCCCACGAACTGGCTCACCTCGTTTTGGGTCACGCAGTCAGCCCCGTATACTTGACAAGCCTTGCTTTTCCCTTCCCCGATTCTCAAATCTTTGCTGCACTAAACTTCCATTTTGATCGCACTAAGGAAAGGGACGCCAACGAAAAAGCCCTGGAACTGTTTTCGAAGTCACCATATAAAGACCAGTTAGTGAACGTTGGCCGCTTCTTGCAGGCATTGGATGCCAACTCTGCGCGATTCCCCAACCTGCTACATGGACGCTTCAGCAACGACTTCGGGAGTAACCAACTGGTTGGCACGCAAGCGCGACTCGCCTCTTCCAAGTTTCCGCGGAGAGACCGGCTCGATCAGATTTCGGCTCTGCCGATCGGATCGCGAATCACAATCGATCCATGGTCGGACCAAATTGAAATGTTGAAGAGCAAACCCGTGCGCCTCGAGTCAGCAGCTGAGAAGATACCGTTCGAAGTGACTCCGTTCTATCCGCATCTCAAGCGACTGGATGCGTCGGAAAAATCGCAGAATGCAGCGCCGCAGTAACTGTATCTCTGATTGGGCTTGCCGTAACCAAATCTGTAATTCACATCAAGATTACTTCCTGGATTGAGAACTTGCGGTAACACGATCGTAGGTAGGTCTAATGTCCGTGTCGATAGCATCTTGGTGTATCTTATAGAGCTCAAAGTCTGTATTTTCGTACACCTTATCCAAGTGAGATAAGTAGCTCTTAACGAAAGGAATAAGCACCGCGCGGTCTTCCTCAAAGATAGGGCTGGTCACAATGTAAGCGGCATGAAACTCGTCTAAATCTTTGGTCAGCTGCTCTGGGTGGGCGACGCTATAGTCATATACGGCCGCAGGCCTGGAGGTGAACAAAGAAAGCGCGCGGCTTCGCCTGAAGATGAAGACATCGTCTGGATTAGTTTTGGTCTGTATGAATCTGCACAAGTCGTTGAACGACGGGCGGCCATCCGTTTGGCGGATGACACTGTAGTTTGCGTTGTGAAAGAATGCAACATATGAAAGGACAATGGTGAGTACTGTCAGCGCGGCAAGGGGTTTTGTCCAAACTTGTCCCGCAGAGCTCACCAGTTCTTGCACACCCAATGAGACGAGAAAGACGTAGAACGGAATCAGCGGTAAGAGAAAACGCAAGCCTTGCGCGGAAGGCCACACCCAGATCACGACAAGATAGGGGATAAGAAAGGCCTCGACCGTCGTCAGCCCTTTCTGGATGTGCTTGAACATTCCAACGCATGCTAGCAAAGCCGTTAGGACAAATATCATGACCGATACGGTGGTACCCCATGGTCGCCCCCAAAGCGACACGAAATCACGCAAATAGTCGCGCAAGTTAGATGACAGGCTCTGCAGCGTCGGACGAAGTTGGTCGGCATAACTCTGCTCCCCCGCCCCAATAAGGTGGCGTTGCAGCAACATGAACGCACAACACGTCAGGATGGCAGTTATCGTGAAGCGAGTCAGTTTTCTATACCTTACGATGTCGTAGAGGAGGAGGCCTGCCGTGATCGAAAGTCCGATCGTTCGAGTGCCTACGCAAAGGTAAAGCAGAATTCCCGTCACGACCGCCCAGACCAGATACCGGCGCCCTTCGCGTAATGAATGCGCAGCAGCTAATGCAGTAAGGTAGAAAAACAAAAGAAACGGAAAATCAGAGATTATAGAGTCTTTCAGCGACCACAAGTAGGGGTTTAAGCCTAAGAGACCTACTAATATAACGATGTAAGGTGGTTTCAGACTGGAAAAGCTGTATGCTGTTATTGTTATCAACGACAACAGAAAGAGAACTACTTCCTCGATTTTCATGGCATGGAGATTTAATCCAAACACCCAGTAAATGGGCACAAGTAGCAAAGGGAAAACTGGCGGGTATGCTCGGGGGCCGTAGTCGGGTACCGCGGGGTTGTAGACGTACCCTGTGGCTGCATATGGACGGCCTTCGGCAATATTTATTGCATGGTGGATATATAAGGCATAGTCGTCTCCCCAGTAGTTACCATCCCGGACAGTCGTTGCGTAAAATATAGCGATCACCACCAGAGCCAAACCCACCGGCAACATTCGACGGCAAGTCGCCGCGTTTCGAAGCACAGCCTGATTTTCGCCAGCGCCATCGCTCCGGACGGCAAGACATTCTAGCCCTTTCTCGTGAGATTTCATCAGCGTGGGTTTTCCTCACTGCAAAAGAGAAATCTAACCTACAACGTTAACTGTCATACCGCGGTCGTCAATACTCTAAATCGGAATTGGCTCGGGTTTCGGCACTTCTTCGTTTTTTAATCCGATTTTCACATTGGTACTATCTGCAGCGCTTCGGCTTCTGATTGATCCATCGGAGTGCGCCATGGTTCGCCACGCATCGCCAGGACCGCAAGCGAACGCAGATGGAGGTTTGGAGTCACAGTCTGAAGACGAAGGCGTACTAGTAGAGGAAGTAACGATCAGCGTCAGGTCCTGCTGAACGCTGCTGCCATTCTGGCCGCTAAGCTCGATTTCAAAGGGAAACTGACCGGATGCGGATCGAGTTCCGGAAAGTGCCCCCGTGGAATCGCTCAATTGGACGCCGGAAGGCAGCGCACCATGTGCAATGTTCCATCGGTAAGGAGGCTGGCCACCGCTGGCGGAGAGGCTTATGGAGTAAGCTGTCCCAGTCGTGGCACTGGGAAGCGCGTTGTGTCGATCGCCAGAGGAATTGCCGTTTTGTTTCCGGAAGAGGGTGCGGATGTCGAGACGCCAGAACATCCGGTCCATATTGTCAACGTTCTCGGCTGATCGACCCCGACAATGAGCCATCGCCTAGCACTCTTGGAATAGATTATAGGTAGTCCTATCGAGCTGCTACACGCCTCCATTTCTCTAAGAACGTACGCGGGCGGTGTTGGTACTCTTTTCAATTGTATCGAATAACAGGTCGCAGATCGGTTCCATTTGTTGCGCAACCTACGCGAAGCCCTGGAACATGTCTTAACATGTCATACCGGTAAGGCAGCCTTTATGAATATCGGCATTGTGGGTCTTGGATACGTCGGAGCGGTTTCGGCAGCATGTCTCGCTGACGCCGGACATCATATCTGGGGAGTTGATGTCAACGCGGAGAAGGTTCGGATCATTAACGAAGGCCGTTCCCCGATTGTCGAGAATGGGCTGGGCGAAAAAATCGGAAACGCGAGAAATGCAGGCCGACTGCACGCGACCGTCAACATAGAAGAGGCGTTGCCGGAGACCGAACTATGTTTCGTCGCAGTGGCCACTCCGAGCCGGCCCAACGGACAGATCGATCCGGCCCACCTATTTCGCGCGTGCAACCAGATTGCGGCCGCACTCAAGAAGATTGGGAAGCAGCAGACGGTAGCCGTCCGCAGCAGCATTTTGCCGATCATTTTTGACGACTGCAGGCAGATCTTCGATTCCGTTGCGCCGGGCCTTGTCGAGTTGTGCGTGAATCCCGAATTTCTGAGAGAAGGAACAGCCATTCGAGATTTTCGCGAGCCTCCGTTCATTCTGATCGGAACCGACAGCCCGAATGCCGAAGCGGCCCTGCGTTCACTTTATGCGCATCAAGCATCACCCATCTTCGTGCTCAAAGCGAGAGACGCACTGATGGTGAAATATGCCAGCAACGCGTTTCACGCGTTGAAGGTGGCGTTCGCGAACGAAATCGCCGCTGTGTGCGAACAGTCTGGGGTAGATGCAGAAGCCGTAATGAATGTTTTCTGCAGCGATGCGGTGCTCAATATCTCGCGCCGCTATCTGATGCCGGGATTTGCGTTTGGGGGATCCTGTCTGCCCAAGGACCTGCGCGCTATTCTTTACGCCGGCAAACACCTCGATCTACAACTGCCGCTCGTGAACGCAATACTGTCGAGCAACCAGGAAGTGATCGAACGCGCATTTCAAAAAATCCGAACCAGTGGCAAACACCGGCTTGCACTGATTGGCCTCAGCTTCAAATCGAATACGGATGACTTGCGGGAAAGCCCGTATGTTGATTTGGCGGAACGCCTGCTGGGGAAGGGGTACGATCTGCGAATCTATGATCCCAACGTCGTCACTGCGCGACTGACGGGCGCCAACAAGCGATACATCGACGCCGTCATTCCGCATTTGTCGCGATTGCTGGTGGGATCTCTCCAGGAACTCGCCGATGCAGAGTTAATCATCGTAGGCCATCGCTTTGAGGGGTTGGAGGGTTTGCTTGCAAAAACGAACGCGTCAGTCCTCGACCTGGCACGCGCTATGATGGAAACGCCTTCCGAGACGAAAGCTCCGGCTCTTGACGAAAGCTCCGGCTCTTAAGGTTTGACGAAGTGCAGGCCAGCCCTACGACGGTACCACCGCCCGCCACGAAAGTGGAGAATTGACGACCACGGCTCCTATCTGCGCTGTACACCAATCGTCCATCTTCCACCTCCGTTTGAGAATCGGCCTCTGTCAGATAACGCGAAGAAACCGGGGGAAAGGGTCCACATTTCTTTGGTATCATCCTTTCGACCTCCATGGTTCTCGCATCAGTCCGCTCCAAATAGTTGAACGCAAAGGCGCAAATCCCGTTGGCTTAACACTCGACTGGGTATTGCTTCCGACTCGATTCCCAAGAAACCCCGTGGTGATTTTCACCGGTGTTTCAACGATAGTTTTGACTAATCTGTTGTTCTCCCAGTTGGCTACCAACTCTGTGGAGTGCCAATAAGAAACCTCTCCCCGGTGAATCGGGGAGAGGGCCATTTCAGTCCGAACGTGTTTCTAGTCGTCATCGTCCAGCTTTGTGAGGGCCGATTTGCTGAAGTCGCTCGGCCACCGTACTGTCTTCTCGCCGGGGAACGGCACCGTGTACCCGGTGGAATCGTACCAGTCGTAGTGACTGACGATGTCCGGGTCCTCGGAGTCGGGCTTTTGATACTTGCCGGCAAAGATCTCCGCCTTCTTCTGGGCCCAGGCAGCCTGCAGAGCCTTAGCCGCGGGGGTAGTCGGCACAACCTTGGCCGCAGGGCCGGCGGTGTTGGAGCCGAGGGTTGCCGGAGCGGTATACCCCTCTACGCCGTAGTACAGCGGGACCCCGTTCGCAACGTGCGTCCAGGGCGCGAAGTTACTCGCCGGTGGGTTGTTGGTGAACAGCGGGAACAGCGGCGAAGCCACCAGGTCGTTCTGGTTCATCGGCGGGATGCCGAGAATCTGCTCGATGGTGCGGGTGAAGTTGACCTGCGTGATGAAGGTCGGTACTTCGAGGACCGCAGCGGGGGTGCTGGTATTCGGCTGAGGAACCTGGTTGACGTAAGGGCTGATGATATAGCCCGGGCTGCGGTGACCGTCGACGTGGTCAACGCCGGTCTGCGCGTCATCTTCCTCGACGAAGATCGCCGAAGACGACCAAATCGGGCTGTGGCTGATGATATCCACGAAACGGCCAAGAGCCAAGTCGTTGTCGGCCTGCATGGCTGCCGCGTTCGGCGGACCGCCGGTGTGATCGGAACTGATCCACATGAACTCCAGCGAGGGCACCGTATTGTTCGCTACGTCTTTAGCGAAGTCCTGCGACCAGATATCGACCCGGAACTGATCGGGGATGCCCAGGTCGAACTGCGGATAGTTTTGGACAGTGTGATTGAACAGGTTCGGAAGCGGGGTGACCGATCCGACGGTGTTTTGATAGTAGAGTGAAGTCTCGCCCGGGGTACCCGGTGCTGCGCAATTCGGGCCACCCTCGAAGCACTGGGTGTCGTTATAGAAATCGATCCAGCTCGGCTCGCAGCTGTTCGAAACAATAAACGGCAACGGAATGCCATCGTAAATGTTAGACGGAGTGCAGCTCGGCACGTTGAACGTGTCGTATTCGACGTACTCGCCGTAGTTCTTGAACGATACGCCAGCCTTTACGGCCTGGTCCCACAGGTGCCCGACCTTCTGGTAGGCAAGCGAATCGCCACCGTTGGAGGGGTAGTCGCGGAGCCAGTCCGGCGACTGGATGTCGTCGGAGTAAGGAGCCATGGCTTGCGTAATCCAATTGTGACCGTCCGCCGACTGACGGCTTGGGTCGTAGAAGTTGTCCAGAAGCGGGAAGCGCTGCACGATCGCGTGCGCGTTGGGCGTTACAACAGGGTAGGAGGTGTAGGTCGAGCTGTCGCCGAAGGTTGCCAGCGAGGCGTCGCCGTTGCCGCCCACAACATCGCCCAGGATCTGATCGTAGGTGCGGTTCTCGCGAATAATCACGAAAACATGCTTGATCAGCGAAGGGGAACCGAGGTTGGCTGGGATCGCGACCGGCTTGGCTCTCGGGTTGCCGCCGCCAGCCGACAAGATGTTCTCCACAAGATCCCAATGGTTGTTCTCGAAGACCTTCACGGTCATTCCCGCCAAGGCCCAGATAGTCGGAATGGGAACGATGCTCACGGTGCCAAGGTCCTGATGGGTGTTGAAGTAATCGGCGCCGAATTCTTTGGCGTACGAATTTTCGTATGTATTCGTCGGAGGCGGCGCCACGCCGTAGCCCGTGGTGCCGAGACCCTTGTCGTTGGCAACGAGCAGGGCGCCATCCGCCGCGTCAAACACAACCGAGCTCGGTGCATAGCCGACGGGGACCAAACCGATGGTTAGGCCGATGGGCAGGTCAACTACCGCAATCGCGTTGGCATTGTAGAGCGCGACGTAGGCGAGGTTGTGGATGGGATCCACGCTGATCGAGTTCGGCCCGACACCAATGCCGGGCAGCCCGAGGGGGATCGTCCACGCCACCGTGTTGTTGGTCGTATTGATCACCGAGATGGTGTCACTATAGGCATTGGCAACTAGCAGATAGTTGCCCCAGAAGGCCATCCCCGTCGGGTGCGAACCGACGTTGATGCTGGTGACGGCGGACGTGGCCAGGTTGATCGCGGAAACGGTACCCGTGGCCGTGGCGCCAGTTGGATTGCTGGCGACGACCGGAGTCCCGTTCGAATATTCCTGGAAATCGCTCGCGGTCGCAATCCGGCCAGCCTCGTTGGAGACGTAGGCGGTTGTGCCGTTGGGCGAGATCACGACGCTGTGCGGAACGTTACCGACGCGGATCTCCGGGCCCTCTGTGGGGTTCGCGATGTTGATGCTGGTCAGCGTGTCGTTGGTGTTCAGCACTGCGTATGCAGTGGCGCCATTCGGTGAGATCGCGATGCCCACGGGATAGGAAGTGAATGTCGAATCTGAGAACATCGAGACTGTGTACCCGCACGGGATATCAAAGCTCCCGGTGGTCCCGCCGGGGCTGTTCGGGAAGCATGTGACGTTGTTCAGAAGGCCCCACCCTCCCAGAACGTTTTGCGGGGTCACACTGTTGACATCGATCGGAACCGGGACTTGCGCGTCGTCTGTGAGTAAGCCTGTCTTTGGATCGACGTTCGCGATGGTAACGAAAGCATTGCCGCCCCCGTAAGCGCTGTTATAGCCATCTTGGCTGAACACCAGGTGGAGGCCATCCGGCGTGTAGGCAATGCCGTTCTGGCTACCATCAGAATCCGTACCTCCGGCTGATGAGTAGGTCTGCAGAACCTCGCCGGTCTGGGTGCTAAAAATCGTGACGGCCTGTGGAGCTTCCATTTGAAGGACGGCTGCGGTGTGGGTGGCGGAATTCGGGTTTAACGCGATCGCCTTGGCGCGGGTCTTGATGCCGAGGTAGACCTGCGTGCCGGCAGGCGTGAGGATTGTGCCATCGCTGACGACCCACGGGTCCGATAATGGCGCCGAGTAGGTCGGGCCAGTAGATGCGTTTGTGTTTTCACCGGGGCTATAGGTCGGAAACGGGTTGGACTGAGCGAGCGCCGGAACGCCTAGTCCTGCCACCAGCAGACCAATCAGCACATGCCGAATGGGAGACTTATTTGGAGAGTTAGTTCGAGAGCTTCTTCGGAACATGGAGCATTCTCCTCCTTGGATTTTTTTCATCACGCTGCCGGAATCGGCCGCATGCGACATCGGGATGGAAACACGACCACGCTTCACAGCCGCAACCCTAGCGCGGAATCCATGTCGGCACCATGACGCGGAGATTACATTCTCGTCATGTTGGCTGGCCGTCATGTGTCGGCAACATCAATCGTTTTGAACGCACCAGTGAGCAGGAAATGAAATCAGAGAAAGGCAGTGCGAAGACGAAGCGAAAACTTTGCAATCAGACACTCGCCGGATCGGCCGACTTCACTTTTAAAGTTTGCCTTGGCACCTGGTTCTTTCTCGAAGGCGTAAAGGATGGAGGTCCTGCTAGGCGAATAGAAACGTGCTAGTCAACCAGAAAGGAGAAAGGAAGGCAATGTCTTAAGCATCTGTGTTTCTGGACACGACCGAAACTAACGTCAGCATGACGGAAAAGTTACATTTGTGTAATCTGATTTACACGGAATCTTGATGTGCCTTTCACAGCAACGCAACGCACTTCGATTAGCCTTCTTGGTTACTTAATCGCGCCAATATTCCAAACGCTTCAGAGGGACGGATGCGATTACTTGAAAAGCCAACCATCGAACACATCTGCTGGAAATTCAATTGCATAATCCAAACCCTATTTTTTCTTTTAGAAACTGTTTTGTGCCATGCGGCCTTTTCGCTGGCGCAAATCGATCGAGCGGCAGTGAGGGGCACAGTCACCGACCCCTCGGGCCGCGTCCTTCGGCCGGCCCATGTTTCGGCGCTGCAAATTTCCACAGGGCTGAAACGCAAAACCACGTCCTCGGCCGACCGAAAGTATGAGATTCCCGAGTTGCCAGTTGGAAATTACATCGTAACCTTTCAGCATCAACGGTTTAAGACGCTCCCGTTCGTTGATGTCGAGGAGGTCATCAGCCGGACGCGAGCGCTCGACGCGATGCTGCAAGTTTCTCGCGGCAGCGAACGAATGGAGGTTTCTGCCGCTTCTGCCCTGATGGACCGCAAAACCAGCGCAGTGACCGGTTTGATCGAGAGAGAGCAGGCAAATAAATTGCCCCTCAACACCTGCAATTGGGCCTCTCTGACGGCTTTCGGCCCCGGTGCGATTGAGACCGGCGGCAGTGCCCAGCGCACGATTCGGTTCGCCGGACGAGATTCAGCTTGCGATAAGAGTGGCGCTCTAAAAAACAGTCATCGGAGCAAAGCGATATTGGCAAGAGCTTAGGCTTGGGCTCGATTGGCCGTCGGGGGATCCAGAAATGAAGATATTGGTCATCGAAGATGAAGCCAAGACCGCCAGGTTCCTGAAAAAGGGACTGGGCGAAGCGGGATTCGTCGTCGACGGCACGAGAGATGGTGAGGACGGGCTGAACCTGGCTCTCGAAGTGGAATTTGATCTGATCGTGCTTGACCTCATGCTACCGGGTCTGGATGGCTGGCAGATTCTTTCCCGACTGCGGGAAAGAAACCGGCAGGCGCTCGTACTTATTCTTACGGCGCGTGACGCCGTACACGAACGGGTCCGAGGATTTGAACTGGGTGCAGATGACTATCTTGTAAAGCCGTTCGCGTTTTCCGAACTACTGGCTCGCGTTCGATCGCTGCTGCGGCGTGCTGCGGCGCGTCCGCAGGAAACAATCCGCATGGCCGATTTGGAAATCGATGTATTGCGCCATCATGCTACCCGCGCCGGGCAAAGGCTCGACCTAACGACAAAAGAGTTTCTTCTACTGTCATTGCTCGCGCGTCGAGCCGGGGAAGTACTGTCACGCACGCTGATTGCCGAAGCGGTCTGGGACATGAATTTTGATAGCGATACGAATGTTGTTGATGTCAACGTCCGCCGCTTACGGAGCAAAGTCGACGACCCGTTTCCTCTCAAGCTGATCCATACCGTTCGGGGGGCTGGTTATGTGCTCGAAATGGAGCAGTAGCGTAGCCCAGCTCGTTCGTTCTTGCCGGACTCTGGCTTTTCGCTTGACCGCTGGATATGCGCTCGCCGGTTTATTCCTGGCGTTTGCAGCCACGGCGAGCCTTTATTTTGTACTCTGCTCTGAACTGGATAGGAGCACGGACCTATTTCTCGCCGACAAACTGCACGTCATACGAACCATGTTGCGCGAGCGACCGGACGACTCGGATGCTCTACACGAGGAAATTGAATTGGAATCAGCGGCACGAAAATACGAGCACTTTTACGTTCGCCTTCTGGATGCGCAAAACCGGCCTCTCTTGATGACCCCGGGCATGGCCGAGCAATTGGACCTGTCGAAATTTCTGACTGCATCCCAAGGTCAGCCGGACCACGCCGTTTCGGTGAAAGGAGCTCACGGCCGACCGTTCCGGGTCACCAGCGCAACCGCAGTGGTCGGCTCACCTCCTATGGGATCCGACACCATTCAGATTGCGATAGATGTCTCGCAAAAAGAAGAATTGCTGGCATCCTATCGCTTTTGGTTTTGGACGATCTTGACTGGAACGTCCGTCTTATTCCCCTTGATCGGTTACCCAGTTGCACGCCATGGCATTCGGCCTGTGGAAGGGATGGCGATGACGGCGCGGCGCATCAGTTCCACGAATTTGCGAGAGCGTATCCGAGCGGAAGGATACCCGCTCGAACTGGCTTCGCTGGCTGGAACGTTCAATGAAATGTTGGATCGACTGGAAGAATCATTTGAGCGAATCTCCAGATTCTCGGCCGATATTGCACACGATCTGCGCACACCGGTGAATAATATCCGCGGCGAAACCGAGGTAGCACTGGCCCGCGCCCGAACCATCGACGAATATCGCGAGGTGCTCGAGTCCTGCCTGGAGGAAGCTGTGCGGTTATCGGAGCTGATCAGTGATCTTTTGTTCCTGGCCCGCGCTGAAAGTCCATTGACCCATTTGCATCGCGAAGCCGTGGACGTCTCTGAACTGCTCGACGACATGCGTGAGTACTATGAAGCTTCGGTCGTGGAAAACCAGGTCTCACTCGCGACTTTTCCCAGTAAGACACCGCTAATGGCCGAACTGGACCGCAAGCTCGTACAACGGGCCGTCGGGAATTTGATCTCAAATGCCTTGGCGCACACACCACCGGGGGGATCAATCAGGCTGGGCGCGAACGCCGAAAACGGGTCGGTACGCATCGATGTTTCTGATACCGGAACTGGTATTCCAGCCGATGCTCTGCCGCGAGTCTTTGATCGTTTCTTCCGCGTTGATACGTCCCGTGCGCAAGCTTCGGGTGGCACTGGCCTGGGTCTTGCGATTGTCCAGAGCATCATGACTCTGCACGGCGGTAAGGTCGAAATCGAGAGTCAACTGGGCCAAGGCACACGTGTCACTCTCGATATGCCCCTATCCAAGAGATAACGAAAATGTAGGTACAGGAAGTCGAGAAAGCCGCTCTGGGATAAGTAAATCGCCTACAATTGGCATTCACGAAACCCTCGAAAGTGCCGCTATACAGATTCCACACTCCAGAACGGATTAAGTCTCGCGACCAACCGGTGAACCTTGCCTCCTGCCGTAAGGTAGTCCCGCCGGGACCAAATTGCGGTTTTGTATTTCTTATACGTCAAGCAAAAATTGGACCGGCTTAGACCGGCGTGTACAATCCTCCAAACATGCGAGAGAGATTTCAGGATCGCATTCTTCGCCTTCTTAGATTTCAGCGTGCCTCCGAGAAAGGGTTGTGATAAAGCATTTTGCGTCCGTTCCACCCAAGGGCTTGGGAGAAACACAGGACCTCGATTGTCGGACATCACGACATGACCACAGATTTCACAAATGTACCACTGGCCTTGATGTTGCGGTATCATCCGTCGAACGTTGTCGCCGAGAATGTAATACGGGCACCTAATGGGGTCGGACATGGTGGCTCCGAATTATCAGATTGAGCGCTTGTGAACTGATCCCCTGATTCCGAACGAGTCCGAGTATGATTTAGGACGAAGGAAAGGGGAAAGGTGTCTGTCGAGGAGCAGGCACAAACGCCGTCTCATGCCCCTCGGGTTCCCCCATCTCAAACCGGACAGGCAGCGCAAGGAAGTCGCATTTTACATGAACGAAAGTACGGGGCAGGTCAGGTCAAAACTGCCCCCTATGACAACAGCGATTTTGTTGGTTGTCCTTATTAGGCTCATTATCCCTGTGTTTAGAACTCGGGTATTCAGAACTGGGTGCCGGATGGGGTCAGGCTCATCAGAAATACATCGCTCCGACAGTTGCTTGCAATCCGACAGGTCGACTGGCCCGTCGTGCTGCCAAGGGTTCCCTCGCCATCGGTCGTGTACAGATAGAAATCGCCCAGCGGAGATACCGATCCGATCGCATATTGTGCGGTAAACTCC
>JASHPL010000196.1 GCA_030038125.1 Candidatus Sulfotelmatobacter sp. | reverse complement strand
ACAACATTCAGCATTTGCTCGGCCACATGCAGGGATTCTCCGGCATGATGGGGACGATCATTGTCGATCGCTTTACGATCTACTTCTTCTATCTTTTCCTTGCCGGAACGGCCATTGCCATTCTCATGTCGGTGACGTATCTCGAAACCGAACATGAAAACCACGGCGAGTATTACGCCCTCATGCTGCTGTCGGTGGTGGGAATGATGTGCATGGCGGCAGGCGGCGATGTGGTGCTGATTTTCATCGGACTCGAGCTGATGGCGATTTCCACCTATGTGCTGGTCGGATTCCTGCGCCGCGATCGCCGCTCCAACGAAGCCGCTCTGAAATATTTGCTGTTGGGAGCGTTTTCATCAGGAATTTTCGCATACGGCTTGTCGCTGCTTTACGGATTGACCGGCGGCACGAGGCTGGTGGACATCTCAAACAGAATCTCGGTGATCATGGGAAGCGGCGAATATATGCCGGTCGCGATTATTGCGCTGCTGACCGTAATCACTGGCCTGCTGTTCAAGATTGCCGCGATTCCATTTCATCAATGGGCTCCTGATGCATACGAAGGCGCCCCTACCAGTATTACCGGATTCATGTCCGTCGCCGTCAAAGCCGCCGGATGGGCCATGTTGCTGCGCATCCTTCTCTGGGGAGTGCTGCCCATGCGCTCCGTCTGGTTGCCGGTGTTGGTCTTCGTTTCGATCGCCACCATGACCGGCGCCAATTTCGCCGCACTCACGCAGACAAATACCAAGCGATTGCTGGCCTATTCTTCGATTGCGCACGTGGGCTACATGCTGCTGGGATTGGTGGCGGGGTCTGCGACCGAACTCAATGCCGATGGCGTAAAGGGCATTCTGATTTATCTGCTCGTTTACACCTTCATGAATCTGGGCGCTTTTGCCGTGATCACCTCGCTTCGCCATCGCAATGTCATCGGCGACGAACTTGACGATCTCAACGGACTTTATTCGCGCGCTCCAGTCGAGTCCGTTCTCATGCTGGTGTTCGTGCTCTCACTTGCCGGAATTCCGCCCTTGGCCGGCTTCTGGGGTAAGTACTTCATTTTCCTCGGACTGATCGAAAGCAAACACTATGCTTTGGCCGCGCTCGGCGTCCTCTATTCGGTATTCGGTCTCTATTACTATCTGAAGATCGCGAACGCTATGTTCATGCGCCAGCCGGAAAAAGGAGAAGAGAAACTACCCATCAGCTACGCCATGCGTGCCGCCCTCGGGATTACCGCTTTCGCTACGCTTTTCATCGGAATCCTGCCCAACCGCTTTATCGAGATGGTGAACTGGGCGTGGGGCTTCGCTCAGAATCCGAACACGGCCAGACTCATCCACTAAACGGCGGAGTCCGCTATCGAGTTGCGAGCTTCCCGCGAGATCAGTAGCCCAGGGTTTCTAGGGTTGGCCGTGGACTCATACTCACGCGGTTTTCGATTGTCTTGGAATTCGAAGCTGTTTGGCTAAACTGGACATAAGATGTCGCCCGCGAATTCGCCCAACAAACCGGACAATCGTCGGCAGCCCGACGCTAGTGATAATCCCTGGGTGCAAATCGCTCGCTATAGCCAGTTGGCGTTAACTCTACCCGCCGCTACAGTTGTCGGATGGCTGATTGGCGCCGGCCTGGATCATTGGCTGCACACCCGCTGGATCTATATTGCGGGCCTTCTCGTCGGCATCTTTGCCGGGTTCTTCGAACTGATACGCACCGTCCTTCACGACACCAGCCAATCGTGAGCGAACTTCCAGACAGGGCTCTTTCTCTCCCGCGCTGAGTAAGCAGGACGCGCGCGGAAAAGCGCGTGCCTCGTTTCGCTCGGAATGACAAAGCAAGGATATGAGGTTAGAGTGCTCGGCTTACTTGAGCCCTTCCACCATATACAGATCGGAAAGTGTGCGGATGTAGCCGTACACATATGCCTTCCCGCCATCAGCAATCTGGATACGGCGAATATTGTCGATCCCCGCTGAATCACTAGGCACCAACTCCTTCCACAGCTTGCGATGCCCGGTCGACAACTCCAGTTCGAAGACTCGCGCCGGAATTTCCCCAAACCGGTACATGTAGAGCGAACGGCCGTCGCTAGCCCAACCCGTGGGCACTTCATCGGGCTCAGTACCGCGCACGAGAACTGGATCACCGCCGGCGACGGGATACAAATAGGTTTTACCGTCGGGACCAACGCCGGCTACAACGTCTCCCTTCGGTGAGAGTGCGAGGGTGGGATCGATGCCTTCCGGGCTAATCGGCCGGGGCTTATTCTCGCCCGGAGCCTCCACAAAGAATCGCGGACCGTGCCCTGGTTCGTTGCCCGAAAAGACGAGGGTCTTGCCATCGGGCAGCCAGTGTCCCCACAGATGGTTGATCGAGTCCTGAAAAAGAACCTTCGAATCGCCTACTCCCGTGGGATACAGCAATAAGGGAGCTGGAGGGGAATTAGGGCGTACAAGCGCCCATTTACCGTCGGGAGACAACGCGACGCCGTTGCCTTCGCTAAGCCGAATCGCAGGGCTGCCGTCGGTCTTCCGAAGATAAACGCCATATCTCGGCCCTCCGCCTTCCCCAGCCTCACTGAACAATATCAAGCGGCCGTCTGGACTGAGATCGTTGGGCACCGACCAGTCAAGCCATGACAGATCGCGTTCCTTGGATTCGCCGGGCGCCAGTCCCATGACCCCGGCACGATCGTTGCCGCGCGTCAAAAGGACATTGCCGTCGCGGCCGACATCGAGCAGCGTCAATTCACCAGGAACTCGCGCCAGCAGGCGTACATTGCCGTTGAGGTCCACCGCGTACAGCGAGCGGTCCCCGCCAGTGCGGGTGGCCGTAAACCAAATCTCATTGGCGGACGGCGACCACGCGATGCCTTGAATGCTGTCCCATCCGGTGCAGAGGACCTTTTTCTTCCCAGTCGCATCCAGGATGGCGACCGCGCCGCCATCGTCGCCGAGTACCGGATGATCGATCAGCGCAATCGTCCCCTTTGGAGAGATTCGGATGTTTCCAATCCATCCGTCCGCCTCATAGAGCAGGTGCCCGGGGGGATATTCCAGGCGATGCCGGCCTGCTTCCTCGCGGACAACGGCCAGCGTATTTCCGTCGGGAGACCAGTCCGCCCATTCCACGTTCTCAAGAATCTCTCGTGGCGCTCCGCCAACGAGCGGAACACGCGCTAGAGTTCCCGCATACAAGAAGCCCGCGATGGGATGACTATGCAACGCCAGCGCCATTTCGCCATTGATAGAAATCGCCAGAACGTCCGCACCCGCCGGCTCCAGTTCATGTGATTCGGGACTTTCCGGCCGGGTGGTGAAAAGCTGCAACGGCTTGCCCTCCCAGGCCGCACTGTAGATCATCGTCTTCCCGTCAGGCGCGAAGCGGGCAGCCCGAACCATTCCGCGGCGGAACGTGAGCGGATGGTAGACCGGCAGAGAAGCTGCTTCGGATTTGTGCAGCAAGAACGTCCCAATCGCGATTCCAATCAGAAGCGCGAATACAGCTGCCACTGCTGCGATGGCAAGCGTGCGCGTGTGTCGGGGCGCAGCTGGCGTGACTGCACCGGAAGCGATCGAAGGTTCCGTAACAACGGGCACCGCGCCCGATGCGCTCAAACGCATGCGCGACGTATCGAGATCGCGCTTGATTCGCTTCAGATCGCCGCGCAGTTCCGCCGCCGTCTGGTAACGCAGGTCGCGATCCTTCTCCAGAGCCTTGGAGATAAGTTCGTCGAGCCGGACCGGGATGCCGGGATTGACGCTGATAGCTGGCGGCGGCATTCGATTCAAGATGGCTTCGAAGACCACGCCCCCACTGCTTCCCGGAAATGCCAGCTTGCCCGTGGCCATCTCGTAGAGGACGGCACCAAAAGAAAACAGATCGGTGCGGCAATCCAGGTCGTCGGCGCGTACCTGCTCGGGAGACATATAGGTTACGGTCCCAAGCGTGGATCCCGGGCTGGTCATTTGCGGCGTGGGATTGGTCACCGTGTGATCGCTGTATTCGGAAGCCAGCTTCGCCAGCCCGAAATCCAGCAGCTTCGCCTGCCCGCGCTTGGTCACAAAAATGTTGGCGGGCTTGATGTCACGGTGAATGATGTCCTTGCTGTGCGCCGCGTCCAGACCGTCGGCGATCTCGATGGCCAGGTTTAGAAGCGTGTCATTGTCCAGCGGGCGTCCGGCGATTCGATGCTTGAGCGTGACTCCTTCCAGAAGCTCCATCGCAATGAACGTGTGGCCATCTTGCTCTCCGATATCGTGAATCACGCAGATGTTGGGGTGGTTCAACGCCGATGCGGCTTGGGCCTCGCGCTGAAACCGCGAGAGTGCCTGCGGATTGCGGGCCAAATCGTCGGGCAGAAACTTTAGAGCGACGAAGCGATGCAGGCGCGTGTCCTCGGCCTTGAAGACGACTCCCATGCCACCGCCACCTAGTTTTTCGAGAACCCGATAGTGTGAGATCGTCTGGCCGAGCAGACGCTGCTCTTCTGACATGGTTCCAAATATTAGGTTGGCGTAGAGAGCAAGTCAATGAAACTGCATGCACTCCCTAGACGGGCTAGTTCACTGGCCTTCCGCTAAAGCGTCCATTCTTTCTCGTGTTCGCAATATTTCACCAACCAGGAATAGATCAGTGAGCAGTGCGCGCAAGTGGCTGGAAGCATTCAGATTGTCAATCAGTTGAGAGCTGAGCGCGGGCTGAGCGAGAACGAGATCAATCGATGCCAGGGAATCGGACGCGTCGCGCTCCAGCACAGAGCAGAACGCATTGTGTGCTGGCGCTGGGTTGGACTGATGGTCTGCTATTGCTTGTCTGCAACTCTCTGCCAAATCAATCAGCGCTTCACGCGCTAGCTGAAGACGGGTGCGAACCTCGCGACCCGCGGAACTGCCTTCATCGCTCGGCAAACCTTGCGCCGCATAGCCAAGCAGGAACTCGTAGCATTCCTCGATGACGTCGCAGCGCGCGAGGAAGTCAATCGCCATCCGCCGCGCTCCTTTGGTTCGGCATGCCCGGCACAATCCAGCGCTGCGGATCATGTTCTTGCAAATAGAACTCGCGGCTCATCGAGCCGACAATCATCGAGGCCGTAATTGGGAGCTTCTCTGGCCGGATGGCGAAGTACACATGAACGATGGTCAAGGTTATAAGTCCGACGCCAGCGAGTCCGTGCAGGACGTACATCATCCCCCAGGTCATGTCGCTGAACAGATAGGGGTTGCGCGGAAAGAAAATCGTGCGCACCCGAAACATCATGCAGATGCCGGTTGCAATCACCGCGAGTCCGCTCAACATGACAACGCCGTGATAGAGCTTGTTCTCCAGTGGATATTTCGCGAATTTTCGCGGCGCAGCGGTCGATCTTCCAAAGAAGCGCTCAACGCGCCTGCGCGCGTCTTCGAGATCAGATCGATCGGGCCAAATCGACCAGAAATCCATATAGAAAATGGAGTGCACAATGTGAAAGAGAATTGAGATAGTAAGGACGGTCCCGGCAATCCAGTGATAGGTCACCCAATTAAACTGAACTCCCACCCTGGGTAGGAATGCCGTGAACAACAAGACGAACATCGCGGCTGCCATAATCCAGTGAAACATTCTCGCGGCCAGCGAGTGCCGCGGAATGCGCGCGGGCAGATCGAGAGTTTGCGCGGGCGGCGCTTCCGAAGCGAATTCCTTGTGTTTCGCGAAGTAGCGAACGTAAATCGCATGAACGATCAGAAACACGAGGCCGGCAATCACCGCAACCCAGATCAGAAACCACGCGATGTGAATCGGGACGCGCTGTCCCAAGGGGCTGGTCGCCCACTCTAGGATGCCCATGCTGCCTCCTGCACTCCACCGATCGCGCGCTTGACCAGATTTCGCATGAGAGGAATTTTGTAGGAATTGAACTGCAAGGGGACCGCCCCTTGCACCGCCAGCTTGCCCGCAGCTTCGCCCGTCGCGGAATTCCGGGGCTTGCCGCGCACCGAGTCCTCCACATTTTTCAAACGCAGGGGCCGGGCGGCGACGGCATTCACCGCAATTCGAACGTCCTGGATCGTGTCTCCCGACGAGTTCATGGCCGATGCCACATTCATCAGCGGAAAATCCCAGACATTGCGATCACGAACCTTTTCGAAATAAAACTCCGCACCTGCCCAAGTCGAGGGAATGCGAATGGAAGTCAGCAAATATCCCGGGCGTAAAACATTCATGCGGGTGATGTCGAGATCAGGGCCGACGAAATAATCTTCGGCATCGACCACCTGTTCGCCTTTCGGAGTCATGATGACGAATTTGGCGTCAAGGGCGATGCAAGCTGGAGCGGTGTCGGAAGGATTCACGGCCACGCATCGCTCCGCGTCCAGAATGGCGTGCTCGCGATTTCTGCCCACGGGCGTATCGGCGTAACAGATGTTCCCTCCCGCGCGATAACAGGGCCAGCCAGCGCGGTAATACCAGCAGCGCGTGTCCTGGGATACGTTGCCGCCGATCGTGCCCTGATTGCGAATTTGCGGAGAAGCGACGAGCTCGGCGGCCCGCGCAAGCAGATTATATTTTTCGCGGATCGTCGAATTTTCCGCAATCTCGGTGAGCGTGGTCATCGCGCCGATTTCCAGACCGTTGGGTGTCTCGCGAATCCCCTTGAGTTCAACCACCCCACTGAGATCGACAACTGCTTTCGGCTTTCGGATGCGGTCCTTGAGCCAATCCATGCTGTCGAGCCCGCCCGCCAGCACCAGCGCATCCTCTCCACTCTGTTCCAGTAACTTCTGTGCGTCGGCGACCGAGCTTGGCTGATACAACTGGAATGCCGGCATCACATCTCGAATTACCGCCATAATGCTCTCCGTTTCGAATCGGCTAAATGTGCGCGGTCAGCGGGTCCTGCACGGGATGGCCCGCTTCGAGCGATGTAAGAATCGTGTCGAGGTTCACCGGAGCGCGGCGGAAAATCTCGTCGCCCAGCGCGTCCGACAGGGCATTCAAGATTGCGCCACATCCGCCACCAACCGGCGGTTCGCCGATGCCACGCGCGCCAACGGGTGTTTCCGGATCAGGAAGATCCAGCGCCGCCCACTGCATATTGACGGGAACATCCAGAATGGTTGGCGGTTTCGTGTGATAGAAGCGCAGGGAGACAGTGTGTCCGTAGTGAGGATCGAGCACCCACTTTTGACCGATGGCATGGCCAATGCCCAAAGTTGACCGGCCGAGAATCTGACCGGAAAGCGATTTGGGATGGATCACCGTGCCAACATCCGCGACAGCGAGAAAGTCAGTGATCTCGTACTTGCCGGTTTCAGTGTCAACTTCAACCTCAGCAAAACTCGCCACGTACGAGAAGGTCTGGCCATCATGCGGATATTTGTCTTTCGCCGCGGCGACAAGTCCCTGGCCAGCCAGGGCCGCGATTGACGTTTTCGTGAACTTGTTTACGTCTTCCGGTGGCTCGTGGCCGTCGTATTTTCCTCCCAGTTGAATCGCCTGCCGCGCAGCTTGCGCCAGCGTCATGCTTCGGCCGCCGCCTTTGTGAAAAACGCGCTCATTGGCCACTTCATATTGCTCCGGTTTGCCGCCGAGACTTTTGGCCGCGATCTCCTGCAGCTTCTGCTTGCCATCCATGGCGGCGGCGTACGCGGCGCGGGTCATGGCGTGCGTAGTCTGGCTTCCGCCCGAGACGCACGTCCAGGGAAGATTCTTTGACGTGTTGCCCCAGGTTACGTCGCACTTCTCCCACGGAACGCCGAGAACTTCCGCGACCACGCGATGCACATCGAGAAGCGACTCGGTGCCCAGATTTCCGACTCCCGACTGAATCATGACGCGGCCATCCGGCTGGATGACAAACAGTCCGTCGTATCCAATCGATCCGCCGACAAAGCAACTCGATGACACGCCCACGCCGCGAACCTTGGTTCCGCTGCGTTTGGGCCGCGCCATGCGCTCTTTCCATTGAAACTGTTCAGCGCCCCGATCGAAGGCTTCTTTCAGAAACGCGCTGGTGCAATGCACCCGCGTTCCGTTTCTGATTGGCCCCAATGGAGATTTTCCTTCCGGGCAGTTCACTTTCCGAATCTCAACCTGATCGAGTCCGAGTTGGCGCGCGGCTTTGGAAACGATCGTTTCCATGATCACGAT
>JASHPL010000195.1 GCA_030038125.1 Candidatus Sulfotelmatobacter sp. | reverse complement strand
ATCAGCGGAATACCTTTGGCTTTGAGGCACGTAACAGCTTGCTCACGGCTGGATCCGGTTCCGAAGTTGAACGCGCCGACGAGGATATCTCCGGCGCACGTGCGGGCCGCAAACTGCGGGTCGTAATTCTCCATCACGACCCGCGCCATCATCTCTGGCGTCATGTCGTCGCGGTAGGTGTAGTCCTTGCCGTAGATGGCATCCGTGTTGACGTTATCGGGCGGCATAAAGACGAGACGGCCCTGCATTTTCTCGGGAAATCCAGGAAGAATCTCCACGGGCTCGGTGGAATATCGCTGGCCGACAAACTTTTTGTAGTTTCGCGCCAGCGGAGCATCTTCGAATGGACGCGGCCCGGTAATATACCCGGCGACCGCAGATGCCGCGACCACGGCGGGACTTGCCAGGTAACACTGGGCGTCGCGTGATCCCATGCGGCCCTTGAAATTGCGATTGGTAGCGGAAATGCCGACCTCGCCTTTTTCCAGAAGTCCCTCACCCAAGCCGATGCATGGGCCGCAGCCGGGCGGCAACGGAATCGCACCGGCACTGAGCAAAGCCGACCAGATTCCGCGGTTCTCGGCTTCCCTTTGCACCCACGCGCTGGCGGCGCCAACGTATAGCCTTACGCCACGCGCGACTCGCTTGCCACACAGAACGAGTGCTGCAGATTCCAAATCCGACAGGCGCGAGTTCACGCAGGAAACCACGTACGCTTTCTGGATCGCGACTCGCCTCTTTTCGATTTCCGCAATAGACTGCATCGTCTGTACCGTGTCGGGACCGGAAACGTGCGGTGTAACCTGGCTCAGGTCAAGCGTGATGCGAGCGGCATAGTTTGCATCATGATCGGGCTCCGGCGGATGGTTGCTCCAATTCCGAATGTCGTCTTTCGTCAAGCGCTCAATCCCCTGCTGCTTAAGGCGCGCGTGTAGGGTATCGAGGTACTGAACTGCGAGATAGTCCAGCGGGAACCACGCCACAATCGGCCCCCACTCGGTGCTCATGTTGGCCATGGTGAGGCGTGCGTCCATCGATAAGCTGGCTACGCCCGGACCGGCGAATTCAACTGCTACGTTGAGAGCTTCATCGTGGTTATAGAGTCCACAAAGGGTGATGATCACATCTTTGCCGGTCACGCCCTCGGGTAATTTGCCTTGAAGGACCACTTGAATCGTGCGCGGAATCTGCCACCAGAATTCTCCGGTCGCCCAGACCGCCGCGGCGTCGGTGCGGACGACCGGCGTGCCGAGAGCGGCGAGCGCGCCATACATATTGGAGTGGGAATCGGAAGCGACGGCGAACGAGCCGGGCACAACGTACCCGCGCTCGATCATGATCTGGTGGCCGATGCCCGAACCGGCAGGGTAGAAGTCGATGCCGTGCTGGCAGGCGAAGGTCTCGATGGCGCGATACTTCTTCAGATTGGTCTCAGCGTGATTCTGGATATCGTGATCGAGCGCAAAGACCAGTTGCTTCGGATCGTGGATCCTGGTTGCGCCAATCGCCTTGAACTTGCTCATCACGGCGGACGTATTGTCGTGCGTCATCACTCGGGATGGCCGGATGGAAACAAAGTCGCCCGCACGCAATGGGCGTCTCGGACCCTCGGTCGTGTGGGCCTGCGCGATCTTCTCGACAATGGTCTGCGGCATGGGACCTCCACTTAAGACGCCGTGCGAACGAAGTTCGAAGCGCTCATTGCGCGTGCTGCGCGCAACGCCGGGCGAATGAGTCCGGTGGCTGCACGCTCATTTCTAGCTCATACAGGGGCGGACGCATTCCTCCGACCCGCGAAGGCATGTCTCCGCTTTTTGTGGGCGAAAGCCCTTCGACTAACGCTCACGTCGCGCCGTGCTTGGTCTGCTTTTGGCTCTCGCTCCGGACTTCGCTTTGCGAGCGTCAGCCTTCATCAACGCCATCAACTCCGTAACAGAGCCAACGCGTTCCAGATTCCAAACCACATCTTTAACCCGCTGCTGAGTTGCAGCAGTCAATACGCCGTCGGCGAGAGCGGCGAACTTCTCTTCCAGTTCGTGATCGGTTAATGGATTGCGCGGATCACCCTTGGAATAATCCAGTTGCTTGCTGAATGAACGCCCATCTGTTGTATCAATGCGCACGATAGCCCTCTGCAAAGCGGGAAATACCTTCTCAATCTCCGGGTCCGCCACCACCTCGATTTTTTTCAGCTGTGCGCGAATTGCCGGATCAAAAATCTTTTCCTGCGTGAACTGCGTGGGAGTAACCTGGCGGTCGATCAGTGCCGCGGCAATCACGTAAGGCAGCGAGTGATCTGCGGTTTCTTTGGTGTGGGGATCGTACTTGCTGGGATCGGAAAGAATATCAGCCGCGCGCGCCAGGGAGCGGATCTGGATTTTCTCGACCTTTTCAGGATGAAGATCGTTGCTCTTCACCAGATCGAGGATCGCGGAAATCGGCGTGTGAGTTAAAGCCTCGGTCGGGAAAGCCTTCATTCCACATTGCGTGATGCGCCAGGAATTTCCCAGACCTTCGGTGAGCCGATCAAGTTTCCAGTCTCCGCCGAATATGCGAGTCAGTCCTTCTTTGCCGTCGATCACGTGCTCCGGCCCGGTATAACCCTTTTCGGCCAGCAGAGCCGCAAGAACGCCGCTCGCGGTTGCCATGGGATCGACGGTGTTTTTCATCATGGTCAGTTTCCCGGCAGTGACTGCGCCCAGCGTGCAATGGCGACTGGCGGAGATGCCAATGGCATGCTGAGTCTGTTCCCAGGAAAGGTGCAGCATGCGTCCGGCAACAATCGGGGAGACGAAAGCGGTCAGTGTGGCGTGATGCCAGCCGCGCTCGCGGATTCCCGGGAAAGCCGCCTCGCACAAACGCATCTCGAATTCGTGGCCCAGGACCAGACCGACGATGAGTTCTTTGCCATCCCAGCCTGCGCGCTCGCAGCAGGCCAGTGCCGCGGGAAAAATGTCGGAGGGATGTGATGGGTCTTGCTTCCAGTAGATGTCGTTGTAATCCATCGAGCGAATCATGAGCGCGTTGGCAAGCGACGCCGATACCGGATCAATTCGTTTTCCGCTGCCAATGACGGTGGCGAGTCCGCGACCGGCAATTTCATCGAGTACCTCGAGGGCGATCTTGACGTCATCTTGTTGAAAGCCGCCAAGAGCACAACCGAGCGAATCGAAGAGGAAGCGCTTGGCTTGATACACAGCCTCGAGAGAAATGTTTTCGTACTGCAAATCGGCCGCCCAGCGCGACATCGTTGCTGTGACGGTCTCTTTGGCGGGTGCAGTGGCGGTCGGCACGGTGCTCCTTATGTTTTTATCTTGATATTTTTCACATTCTTGAATGGCAGAAATGCCATGAAATCCGCGTGGTGTACGATGAACGCTTCAGTGGTGCGCTTGACCAGATCGCCTTCAGCCGCATGGGCGGCAATGATGTGACAGACGGCCTCGGGCACTCCACATTCCAGGGCCAGCGCCACCCCGGTAAAAGGATGGCGCAGCGCCTCGCCCCGCTCGCTCTGGCGAGACTTACCGTCAGGGCCAAGTTCGTATTCCAGCAACTTGCCGACATCCGCCAAAATCGCGCCTGCAATCACTATGTCGAGATCGATTGGCAAAGCGCGCCCCATGAAGCTCTGCATCGCTCGGGCGCTCTCGCGTGCGATGTGGACTACACAGCGCTTATGCTCCATGAAGGTGATGGGGCAGTTGGGCACTAAAAGCGTGAAGGGAATCTGGTTCAGGTCCGCGGGCTGGAGCGGACTGCGCTCGAGCGCTTTGACCCAGGCCTCGGTAACTTGTTCTCGCAGTTGGAGATCCTGGATCCAGTCGATCTCGGGCCAAAGCTGCTTGACGGTTTCCCGCATGAGCACCGTTCCACGCAAACCAATCAGGCTAGCGTCGGGCTCGAGAGGGGGCGACGATTAGGATCACACTGCGGTGTGATTGGAAATTTGTTGTGTCGAAAGTGAATCTTGAGAGGGATTCCCCAACCAAGCAGACAACAAAAAGTCAGAAGCTCGATGAGGGGGTCCCCCGAGCTTCTGACTGGCGATCCCAGCTTGAACTTTCAAAAAGCGCTTCCCCCGTCGCTTTAGCCGGTCCTCGCTCATTTTGATAATGTGCATGCCGAGTTCCAACTCTCGCGCATAGGCACCGGAAACTGGGAGGATAGCGCACAGCTATTTATATTCAGCCAGTTAGCCAAATGATGATATGATTTGCGCCGGGCCCTAAGGTGCTCCCTGAGTGTCTGAAATTCTATCCGATCAGATAGGCTGACTAGCTGTTCGGATACCGTACAAAGACCGAACCATTGGGCGCTTTTCCCTCCGGCCTGTGATAGACGATCACCACCAAATTTTAGGGAGCTCTGCGTGTATCCCAGATTGCTCGCACTCACCGGACCGTTGAAAGATTCGGTCGTTCGTCTGCCCGAAACTGAGGTCACGCTCGGACGTGAACCAACGAATGCGATCGTAGTGATCGATCCGTCGGTTTCACGAAGCCATTGCCTGTTGCGACGGGCCGAGGATGGCCGATTTCAGATCAAGGACCTGGAAAGCCGCAACGGGACATTAATCAACGGCTTACGTATCAAAGAAGAATGGTTGCGGCACGGCGACGAGATCGGAATCGGGGATTCCTCTTTCCTGTTTCTTCTGGAAGAAGATGAGAGCGTGGCTCATGAGACCCGGATCGAATTCGATGAAAGCAATCCCACGGCGGAAACCAAGCTGGCCTTTCCTAATGATGTGGTGTATCTGCAACCTGATGCGTTGTTGAAAGACGTACCCGCGACGTCGCGAGTCGCGCGAAATGTCGGCGCGTTGTTGAAGATCAGCAAGGTGGTGCACGCGATCAGCGATCTGGAGCAATTGCAGTCGCAGTTGCTGGATTTGATCTTCGAGGTGGTTCCTGCAGGGCGAGGCGCAATTTTGCTGGCTGACGGGGGAAGCCAGGAGTTCAACTCTTTCTATACCCGGACGCGTCAGTCCGGTCAGGCGCAACTGGTCCGCGTGAGCCGCACCATTGTGCGCCAAGTCATGAAAGAGAACGTCGCCATTCTCGCCGCGGATATCCCGACCGGAAAATTGCGCGACGTGGGGAGTCTGGCGGGGTCCGAGGTGCGTTCTCTCCTGTGCGTTCCCTTAACTGTATCTAAAAGGATGATCGGGTGCATTTACCTGGACAATACTAGCCCTGGCAGTCGATTTCATGAAGATCATCTGCAACTGATGGCCGCGGTGGCCGGGCTTTCCGCGGTGGCACTGGATAACGCGCGGCGTTTGCAATGGCTGGAACAGGAAAACCAACGGCTCACGCTGGAAATCAATCAGGACCAGAGCCTGGTGGGCGAGAGCGCGAGCATGAAGGAGATTTATCAGTTCCTCGCTAAGGTCGCTGCCGCCGATTCGACTGTCTTAATCGAAGGGGAAAGCGGAACCGGCAAAGAACTGGCCGCGCGGGCACTGCATCGCAATAGCCGAAGGAGCAACAAGCCATTTGTCGCCATCAATTGCGCCGCAATTCCGGAAGCACTGCTGGAAAGCGATCTGTTCGGACACGAGCGCGGCGCGTTTACCGGCGCTGCGAGTCAAAAAAAAGGGCGGCTGGAAGTTGCCGATGGCGGGGTGGTGTTTCTCGATGAGATTGGCGAGTTGGCTCCCGCGTTGCAGGTGAAGCTGCTGCGTGTGCTGCAAGAGCGGGAGTTCGAGCGTGTGGGGGGGACTCATCCGGTGAAAGTGGATATTAGATTGGTCGCGGCGACCAACCGGGACCTGACAGAAGCCGTACGCAATGGAGAGTTCCGCCAAGATTTGTACTACCGGTTAGCCGTGGTGCGGCTGACCATGCCTCCGTTGCGCGATCGCAAGGACGACATCCCTATGCTCGCTCGCCACTTCATCCAAAAGTATGCCAAGCGGTGCAAGGGAAAAGCCAAGCCGATTTC
>JASHPL010000194.1 GCA_030038125.1 Candidatus Sulfotelmatobacter sp. | reverse complement strand
GCCCCACTTTCAGCAGATGTTTTCCGCGCACAAGGCTGAGGGTGTCATTGATCTGAATATCCTGGCTCGTGCTGCGCGTCGGCGTGTACAAGGGTTCGCCCAGCCCGGCATACGCGCTCGGTGCAAACCAAGTCAGCCCATTGATTAAAGGATCATTGGGAACCCCGGGCACCTGGAATCCCGTCGGCGGATACTTCTGTCCATAAGACGGCGAATTGGCGATGTAATGGACCCGGTTGAATCCGATGCGCAGCGCGTCGACGGTGTTCGGATTGATGGAATCGGTCAGGCCCAGCACGAAACCTTGACTGTCTAAGGGCTGATTGCCGGTGTTGTAGTTTCCCCCGTCAGCGATTCCTGAAAATACGGGAGCTTGAAAATTAGACTGCTCGACCAGTGAGAATCGTTCGAAGAGCTGGATGTTGTGGGTGAGATTTTCGTCGACCCGCGCATCCATCTGATCCACGCGCTGGGTTCCGGGGGCGTTCGTCAGGTAGTTGTTGGCGGTTCCCGGTTGATTGGGCGCGGGATATAAAGCCGCGTAATTCATTCCGACTGTGCTTAGGCGATTCGTGGGGATGATGTTGGCTTGTCCGGGGATGGGTAGGCCTGTTGTGGGATCAAATCCAAAGCCGTTACGGTATTGCACCCCGTTTGCATTCGTCAGAAGAGTCGGATCGTAAATTTCGTTGGTAAAAACCGGGCGGCCCAGCGCATCAACACAAGGCGACGTTCCACTAGCGCCGCAAAGTGTGGATTGCGAACCTAAAATGCCGCTGAAATCTCCTATTCGCTCGTCGGAAGTTCCAGAGCCTGCAACCGTAGGCACGCTGACAATGTCGACTTGATTCAGATGGATTCGTGTTCCCTCGTAATCCACGAAGAAAAATGCCTTATCTTTCTTGATCGGCCCGCCGAGCGTTCCTCCAAACTGATTCTGCTGGTAAAGCGCCTTAGGCGAGTTTGGTGCTTCAAAATACAAGCGAGCGTCCAGGGCATCGTTGCGGAAAAATTCCCAGAGCTCTCCGTGGAATTTGTTCGTGCCAGACTTGGTGCTGGCGTTGATCACCGCGCCCCCACTACGGCCAAATTCGGGAGAGTAATTCGAGGTTTCAATCTTGAATTCGGCGATGGCATCCACACTGCTAAGAATCGCTATATCGCCATTGTCGTTGGAGTTGTTATCGATCCCATCCAGAATAAAGTTGTTCTGATCGCCACGAGTTCCGTTGACAGCGAAGCTTCCGCCCGCATTTCCGTTGGTCGGTGTGCTGCCTCCGTTGACCGGACCTTCGGTGATCTTGGCAACGCCCGAAGTCAACTCGGCAAGATCGGTATAACGCCGGCCGTTGAGGGGCAATTCCTCAACCTGCTGCGCCGACACTACGTCGCCCAGAGAAGCCGATTCTGTCTCCAGCAGCGGAGCTTCGCTGGTAACTTCAGCGGTCTGAGCCACCGAACCCACATGGAGCTGAAAATCAAGGCGCTGGTTTTGCTGAACATTGAGAACGATGTTCTGCCGGGTCTCGGTTCGAAACCCGGACCCTTCCGCGGAGACCGAATAGGTTCCGATCTTCAGCGGCGTGATCACATAATTTCCGTCATTCCCGGTTTTGACAGTCGTCTTGATCCCAGTGTTCATTTCGGTAGCGGTAACGGTGACGTTCGCAACGACCGCTCCGGTTGAATCCCGGACCGTACCCGTCACAGTCGCAGTATCCACCTGCGCCCATGCCGGCAGAGTGACTCCGAGACCGCAGAGCAGGAGTACAGCAAGGTTGCGTTTCATAAGTCCTCCGAAAATTCAACCGCTGAACAATTCCAAGACGCGGAAGCCACTGCTTTTATGTTCGTAAGCGCGGTCCATTACATGAGTTTGGAGGGATGATAGTCTTGTTGTAAGTCCCGGGCACGGCATTGACGGTCCTGCCCGCCTGCACTTTGGTGGCGCGTATGTGTTCGTCCTTCACAGAATCTCGGCACGGCTGCAGTATTTTCGTATTATTGCGAGGACAAGTTTCGATCTCTTATGAATACATTTTAATTGCTCCAAAGAAAGCACTTAATCTCTCGCTTGTCAAGAGCTTTATTTGCGCAAAGTTCGGCCAAAGAGCCGGGTTGGGGGATCCTCACGGTCTACGCTATAGGTCGCAGCTCATGGCAGGATCGCCTTGATTCCTGTGAGCTGGCAGAAATCCGTGAGTGCCGGGTAAAGGTCGGCGCCGTAGCCCAAGCAAGCGTATTCGTTTGTCCAGTTCTGGAGCAGGATCTCCACATCGCAGTGAACGGTAACAAAACCGTGCGGCCAAAACGGAATACCGCATTCTTCGAGGCGCTTAGAAACCTTGTTGGCAGGCGGCTCGAAGATCCTGGCTCGGGTAATTACCATCTGGAACTCTCCATTGACCCGCCCGAGCCGCGCAAGAACTCCCTCGCCCACCTTGCAGATCAGCTTGACCGAAAGTCCGCCGGCTTCGCCTTCGGTGGGGATACCATGTTCGGAGAATCCGGCTGGCCCCAGCTTGCCAGCTAAGGATGGCGGGCAGGCGCCGTCGCCGATAATTTTGATCTCATTGCCCTGCTTGTCGATGTGCTGAAGATCACCGTAATACACACGTTCCTTACTCAGTTTCGTGAGTAGCAGAACTGTCAGCGCTGTGTTGAAATCGCCCAGAGTTGAGGTGCCATGTGCATCCTCCAGCATCATGCTCTGAGCGAAGCAAGTGGCCGAGTAGTTGTCCCCCAACCCAGGGAAAGATTGAATTGTGTAGAAGTCGAACTTTTCCCTTTCGACAATTTTCCTCAGTGCAAGATACAGACGCATGGATCGCTCATTGACCAGGCTCTTTTCGGGCGCGGCGCCAAACAGTCGTTTCATCCGGGGCTGAAGATTGCCTAGCTCTCGCGGAGTGATTTTTTCGGCAGTCCGAATCAGCTCGGTGGTATCGCGGGAATCGATATCAATGCCAAACATGCGCATCCATTGCGATGGGTCGGCAACGCCGCAGGTCTGTCCCATTCCTCGCCCGCCAAACGTGCCCATTGTGGACATGTTCAGAAAATTCTTGAGGTGAGACGCCCGCGCATAGCTCACGATTTTATCGAGGCTATCTTGATCTTCGGCTGTGCCGTAAACAAACTTGTGCGCTACGCCGATTTCCAGGAGGCCGCCATGCATAACCAGGCCGCCAACAGGCCTCCAGCCTTGCGAGCCGGGATGAGTCCACAGCAGCACCGCCTTCCCGCTGGCCGCGAAGTCACGAATTGCGCCGACCAGGTGTGCCGCCCACACCCAGGTGCCGGAAAACAGTATCACCATGTCGACGTCATCATTCGATTTCATCTTCCTCATGGCCGCACGAGCTTCCTCTTTGGTGGCAAGGACTACGTTGTGCTCGATTATTTTCAGGCCCGCCTGTGTAAGCGCTTTTTTCGCGCGCTTGACGATGGCGTCATCGATAAAAGGTGTGCCCATCGGGTCTTTGAGGCCGTCCTTATGAACGCCGTAGACGATGAATCCGACTGTAGGTTGAATCACGATTCCTCCTAAGTAATGCAACTCCCAAATTCAGTTGGCGGCGGGCGCATTTAACGACCGCAGCCACTGATACTGCTTCATCTGGTCCGCGTAGGCTGAAGCGATTTGTGCCTCCGGTGCAACAACCGCATTCTCGCGAACCAACTGCCTCACGCCCTCATCAATGCTTCTATATTCTCCGGTGGCAACGCCGGCTAAGATTGCTCCACCCAGGCACACTGCTTCCCGACATCGCATCACATGCAGAGATTTTGCTGCCAGGGCAGCGCGCAAACGCAAGCCCATGGCGGAACGAGTTCCACCGCCAGTAACATGCAGGTCTGAAAATTGCCCTACAACGCTCGCCAGCAACCACGTGGCTTGTGCAAACTCACAAGCCAGGCCCTCCAGGATCCCTTTGTAGATGTGCGCAGGGCCGCTGCCGGGACTGAGACCATAGATGATTCCGCGCGCATTCGGATTGAAATCTGGGTTGCAGGTGCCAATCAAATTGGGCGTGATGCATAGGCCACTCGGGCCGGGTGGCGCGTGGGCTTCCAGAAGCGCATATCGTTCCGATTCTGATTGGTCAAGGTTGTTGGACAGCAGATCGTGAAGCCACCTCACCATAATTCCGGATGGGAAATAGGCGATTGTGACGAACTTATCGGCAACCACATGGCAATAGGAGTTGAGGGAAGCGGCGAAAGCGGCATCACTCAGTATGGGCTCATCGGAAGCCACCAGAACGCATTCGTAGGTTCCCATCGAGTCGGCCACCTGGCCGGGCTGTGTAACTCCCAATCCCAAAGCACCGCAGGGCTGATCGTGGCCGCCGAGCACCATCGCGGTTCCGGAAGGTACTCCGAGTTGACTCGCCGCCGATGCACCAACTTTTCCTATCATCGTGCCTGCGGGAACAGGTTCGGGGAGACGGTCATCCGACAATTCAGCCGATTCGAGAATTTCTCCCGACCAGCAGCGTTTGCGAACGTCGAAGGCCAGATATCGGGAAGCTAGCGAGTAATCCACATAGGGCGGCAATCCGAGCTTAAGCAAGACGTAGCCGATTACGGTAACGAACTTTGCGGCAGAAGAGAAAATATCGGGCTGTTGTCGCCGCAGCCACAGGATTTTGGGGATCGGGTACATGGGGTGTGCGACAAGTCCGGTGATTTCGAACAAGTGGTGTCGTCCCAGTTCCTGTTCAAGCCAGTCAGTTTCGTGAATCGCACGGCTGTCCTGGTTGAGGATTGCCCGTCCGATCGCTTGGTTCCGTTCATTGATGGGGACAAAGGTTTCGCCATGCGAGCTGAGACATAATGCCTGCACTGGATCGGAAAGGTTCCTGGTGACTGAACGTGTGCAAGTACACACCGCTTCCCAGAAGCGGCACGGATTCATTTCGGCGTGAGAGGGCGCGGAAACAGCGGCGCTGTAGGCAGACGCATGCTGCGCGAGAATTTCTCCCTCGACGGCAAATGCCACCGCTTTACAGGCACTTGATCCGATATCGACAACCAGTAGACTCATGCATGTCTTGCGCTGCTATGAAGCCGGGGACGGAGCCCCAGTATCCAAAATGCTGCGGGCCTGGCGAAGAAAAGAATCCATATCCTGAGACTGGAAAACATTGCGGCCGAAGAAGACGCCTGCGGCTCCGGCTTGCGCAGCGCCGCGAACGACTGCGAGTGCGTCTTCATCGGAACCCTGCCGGCTGCCACCCAGAACAAGAATCGGAATCGGGCATGCTTCCGTCACAGACCGCATGGATACTGAGTTGCCACTGTAGTCAGTTTTGATTGCGTCCGCTCCGAGTTCGACCGCCATACGAGTGTGCAACTTGAGCCACTTTGGATCGCTTGGATTGTCGACCGGTTTGCCTCGCGCGAGAGATTCGACGAGCAGGGGAATGCCAACTTGCTCGCATTCGCGCGCTACATCCGCTGTGCGAGCGATTTCTTTGGCTTCAAAGTCGGCATCGCCGGTTCCGATGACCATGTACGTAATGACCGCATCCGCGCCGTGCCTGAGCGCTTCTTCAGGGCGCGCCAACAGCCTGCTTTGCAATTCACCTGCTCCACTCTGCAACACAGCCCAGACCGTGGTCCAATCAATGCGGGCGATGAAAGCCGGGAGGCACACGTCCAGAGGCGATTGGGCATATTGCCGAAGCAGGCCCAGGTTCAGGAGAACAGCATCAACGCCCGCTTCAGCAAAATGTCGGATTTTGCCAAGGGGATCGTCAGTGCCAGGAATTGGACCCAGCACTAATGCGTGATCGAAAGCAACAACTAAAGCCCCGCGCCCGGGATTGCCCAGGACGCGGCGCAAGCGAATCTTCTTACCGGAGTCGCTCAAGCTGGCCTCAAACTTTCTACATATGAAATCGGAAGCACCATCGGTCCCCGAATCTGCGCGCGTATGCGATCTCGTAAGTCGTCTTCAGAGTTCCCTGAGTTGTGACAGAGGAGCTTTGGCATCATCGCAGACTCCGGGCAGGCAATGCGAGGTCCGGGATCCAATGCAGTGCGTTGTCGTGAAAGATCTTCTGCAAAACCGGCTCGGGTAACGCCAATCCGCGAATCTTTTTTCCCTTGTACTCAACGATTTCATCGGTCGCCAAGAACGTCCAATCGCGGGCATAGGTTGAATTCCATTCGGTTAGTGTCTCTCCCACGTTTGCAGCGGCGATCAAGTCGAGATCAGTGCCATAAAGTACGCGATCCTGATACTTGATCAGAAACGCACGTACCTTTTCTGGTGGCGCGATCATAAGGTATGCCATGCGGGCGGCAGTATCGATAGCAAAATTTGGGTAGCGATCAAGGTGAGCCGCAATGTTGTCCAGATCTTTCTCCATACTTCCCAAATGGACTCCTACCATGCGGAGGTTGGGATTTTCGGCCAACACGTGATCACGCGCCTGCAGGATCTGTTGCTTCGATGGAACCCCTGGTTTGTTGTAGAGGAACCATTGCGGATTCTCCTGATAGTAGGACCAGGAAGGATCTGAGGAGTCAGGAGGTCCCCATGCCACGTCAGGCTCAGCCAAGTGCGTCATAAGAGTCTTATGGTGACGAGCAATGTCTTTGTAGATAGGTTCGAACTTCGGATCGTCAGGCATGATGAACTTGCCGTCGGAATTCTTGATTTCCATGCCCACGTTTTTCCAGATTTTTACCGCGACTGCACCATGGGCAAAGTCGCGATCCAGTTGCTTAATGCTGTCGGCATCGAAGGTCGGCTGGTTGAATTTGTAGGGATCGAAGGTCGTGCAAAAAGCGACATGGCCGTTACTGGAGCGAACCAAGGCTAGGGCATCCGTGATCTGTGGCTCCAACTGCCTGCGGTACGACAAGGTATCATCAACGACGAGGATGTTCATCAATTTCAAGTTCAGATGTTGCAGCATGGCCTGAAAATCAGCGTCGGTTTTGAACACGTGCACGTGAACATCGATGGGTCGAATATTGGCAAATGCCTGCAACGCCTCGTCGACGTGGGCGCGTTCTTGCGTCTGCGGTGTGGCAGTCGACGAATGGAACAACAAACAGCACGTAAACAGCACACTCCACGTAAGCAAGATTGCATGGCGGAGGCTCAAATTCTTCACGGTAGCTCCCAGATTTCTCAGGAATTACTCTGGCGCTTCTCTTCAACTCAGACTTACATCGCGTCGGAATCGGCGGAGTTGAATCCAACCAACAACTCGTTTCGTGAATCGTTGAACCAATTCGAAGCTAATACGCCGATTAACTATCTGCGTCAAGCAAAAGTATGCAGAGTGGCTTGTCTGAGCTGGTTTACGGTCTTGCTCGAAGCACTTCCTGCGACTATGCTGGTGTGCACCTTTCGCCGAAATTGGACAACGCGCGAAACGTCTCTTTACGTAATTTCTTTGTTTTTCAAATGGACGAATGCCTCGGCTGACCAAGCCGTCCGTTACCCCAAAAAATCATGTGTACGACTTTCGCACTTTCATGCACGGATTGGTGGCATAGCAAAACGTTAAACCAGAGAGTACGCAGTGCCCCTTAGCCACGATAGACGGCCGAATGGTTTCCTCACCCACCACCGCTGAAGGTCCGAAGCTGAGGCGCGTCCTCGGCCTGTGGGACTTGATTCTCTATGGGATGATCGTCATTCAGCCGACGGCGCCGATGCCGGTTTACGGTGTCATGACTCAACGGGCGCACGGCCACGCAGTCACCACAGTTTTGATCGCTATGATTGCAATGCTGTTTACCGCGGTCAGCTACGGGCGCATGGCTCGTGCCTATCCCAGTGCCGGCTCAGCTTTTACCTACGTCGGCTCTGAGATTCACCCGGCACTCGGCTATGTGACCGGATGGAGCATGGCCATGGACTACATGCTCAACCCGATCGTGTGTACTATCTTATGCAGCAAGTTTGCGCTCGATTTCTTCCCTGAGATTCCCTACGCAGTCCTCGTCGTGTTTTTTATCTCGCTGTTTACGGGTCTGAACCTGTTCGGCATCCGCACCTCGTCCCGGATCAATGACACACTTGCGGCGGGCATGGGAGTTGTCATCCTCATTTTTCTTTGCGCCGCCGCGCGCTACATATTTAAGACCCCGCATGATGGTCTGGCTTTCTTCACGCGTCCCTTCTATGACCCGAAGACATTTTCTCCTGCTGCAGTATTGGGTGGGACATCGCTGGCAGTCTTGACTTATATCGGATTCGACGGCATCTCCACGCTGTCGGAGGAGGCAGAAAACCCCAAGCGGAACATCCTTCTCGCGACGGTTCTGGTTTGCCTTATTACCGGCGCTCTGGCATCGGTGGAAGTTTATGCGGCCCAA
This sequence comes from Candidatus Sulfotelmatobacter sp., assembly GCA_030038125.1. Taxonomy (GTDB): domain Bacteria; phylum Acidobacteriota; class Terriglobia; order Terriglobales; family Acidobacteriaceae; genus Sulfotelmatobacter. The sequence continues at coordinate 33,442 of JASHPL010000194.1, read as the reverse complement.
TTAGTCTGGCCGGGTACACAGCCGTTTCCGGATGTCGACACGGCCTACGTGTCAGTTGCGGGCCGTGCCGGTGGCGCGTGGCTGTTTGGTCTCATCAATGTCACTTTGTTAGTGGCGACCGTTGGTTCCGGGATGGGATCGCAGTTGGGAGCGGCGAGATTGCTCTACGGCATGGGTAGAGGGAATGCTATTCCGAAATCGTTTTTTGGCGCGATCGAACCAAAACGGCGCATCCCCCGGAACAATGTTCTGTTCGTGGGCATATTCGCATTAATCGGAACAACGTTCCTGACTTTTGAACGCGCGGCTGAACTGCTGAATTTCGGAGCATTATTGGCATTCATGGGTGTAAACGCCGCGTCGTTCACTCGATATTTCTTGCGAGAGTCGCAGAAACAACTGAGCAACTTTCTCGTTCCGGTACTCGGTTTTCTGGTGTGCTTGTTGCTGTGGCTCAGCCTCAGCCGTCCGGCCAAGATTGCAGGAGTAATCTGGATGGCTCTCGGCATCGCCTACGGTGCATTCAGGACCCACGGTTTCAAAGCAGAGTTGGTGTCATTCGACATCCCAGACGAAGGTAACCACACGGCAGGGGCAGTAGATTAGGTTGCCAGACTGCGATCCGCAAACGCACGAAGATTCGCCGTACCGAAGGAGGAATATATGGCCATCATTATGCGACTTATTCAGCAATATCATCCTTCCCACAAACAGGAGTTCCACGCACTTGAGAAGAAATTTGCCGAATTGGAACACCGTGGGATTCTTCCGCGAGGAGAACGCCTCGTGCCGATTTCTGGCCGCGAGGTAGCGAATACCATCGTGTGGGAATGCCGGTTCGAGTCTCTTTGCGCCGCGGAAGAAGCGCTGAAACGAATCGACAACAGTACGGAGCACACGGAGTTGGCTAAGCAACAACACCCCATGTTCCAACAGAGCTGGATCGAGTTTTACGAAGTGCTCGAATACTGAGAACGGCGGAGCCTCTCGGTCGGCTTCCCAATTGCCGCAAAATGGCTTGGCTAGATGTCGAGCAGTTCCGGGAGGATTCGTGACAATAATTCACTAGCCGAGATCGTTATTCTTCATTATTCTTCATTATTCTTCATGACCCGTCCCTGCGAATCGGCTTCCATAGTTCGTGCAGACCGAAAGAACAGCATGGGTTTCGTAAGCTTCTTGCGGAATCTTCAACCGTGGGTCGAATCGTCTTCGGTCTCTTGTCTGTAAACCGCGCCAGGAAAACGCATCATTCGTTTACTAAGCTTTGGCAGACTTGGGTGGTTGCGCTAAGCAGCGAGAGTTCAGGCGTTAACAGTTGACTTTTGAAGCATGCATGGCTAGCCTACCTAACCAAAGCGGGATCGCGTTTTGGGTGTGCTCTTTGGGGGAAAAGCCTACAGCCGAGATCACACAGCTGTTGCGGGTCTGGCGTGATGGAGACCGCAAGGCGTTGGATTCACTGCTGCCGATTGTTTACAAGGAGCTCCAACGTCTGGCTCACTTTCAGCTGCGTCACGAACGTGCGGATCACACCCTGCAAAGCGCTGCATTGGTGCACGAGGCCTATCTGAGGTTGGTCGGACTGAATACCCCAGAATGGGAAAACCGTACGCACTTCTTCGCCATCGCTGCACAGCTCATGCGCCAGATCCTTGTTGATTACGCCCGGCGGCACCGCGCCGGAAAGCGCGGAGGGGGCGATGGCACGCTTCCGCTCGAGGAAGCGACCCTGCTGACCAGACGCAAGAGCATCGATGTCGTGGCTCTCGACGATGCCCTGAAGGCACTTGCGCAGATTGATCCGCGCAAGGCGCAAGTCGTGGAACTACGTTTTTTTGGTGGGCTCAGCTCGGAGGAGACGGCCCAGCTTCTGAAGCTTTCGACGGCCACCATCGCTCGCGATTGGAGTACGGCCCGTGCCTGGCTGTATCGCGAAATGAAGCGGGATCAGTGATGGATGTGGACCGTTGGAAACGAGTCGATGACCTGCTGCAGTCAGCGCTGCGCCTGCCGTCCAATCAGCTAGACGCGTTCCTGCGGCAAGCCTGCGACGGTGATGTCGCGTTGGAACAGGAAGTTCGCTCGCTGTTAAGCTCACACAACCAGTTGGGAACCTTCCTCGAGCAGCCAATCCTGGGTGCGGCAACCGTCGGCAACACAGGCTTGGCGCAGGATCTCCGATGGAGCGACTCGCTGCCGGGCAAAACCATCGCCCACTATCGCGTCTTACGACACCTTGGCACCGGGGGAATGGGGCGGGTTTATGAGGCGGAAGATCTTCGCATCGGCCGTCACGTGGCGCTCAAATTCGTTCTGGAGACGCAGGGCGACCGCGGTAAAGCGCTGCTACGTTTCCAGCAAGAGGCGCGCGCCATTTCTTCCCTTAATCACCCTCACATTTGCACACTGTATGAAGTAGAGGACTACGAAGGCAGTCCGGTGATCGTGATGGAGTTGCTCGAAGGGCAGACACTCCGGCATCGCCTTGATTCCGGGCGCCCGGCGCTGCGCGAGGCCCTGCAGTGGGGGATAGAAACAGCTGATGCGCTGGATGCCGCACACGCCGCGGGGGTTATTCATCGCGACATCAAACCAGCCAACATCTTTCTGACTCAGCGGGGATCAAGCAAGGTGCTGGATTTCGGCTTGGCCAAGCTGAGTAGTGGAAGCCACGATCCGGCCCCGACCGCCGATGATGTGCTCACTTCCTTTGGCGTAATTCCCGGGACGAGTCAGTACATGTCGCCGGAGCAGATTCGGGGAGAGGAACTCGATGGTCGAACCGACCTGTTTTCTCTGGGCGTAATGCTTTACGAGATGGCTGCCGGACAGCGTCCCTTCTCGGGGAAGAACGTTGCGCTGACGCTGGAGTCGGTTCTCAACCGGCAGCCTGTCTCACCTCGCGCGATCAATCCGGAAATTCCGCCGGAACTTGAAACTATCATCAAGAAGTCTCTCGAGAAAGATCGTGAATTGCGCTACCGCTCAGCAGCGGACATGCGAGCGGATCTCGAGGATCTGCGCCATAACACTGACACCCGAAGGGTGATGGTGGTTCGTCCGGCGGCAGTGCCCTTGGGGGCCCGTCCCGGACTACTGTCAGCAGTAAAAGGACGGGCGTGGCTGCTGGCCGGTGTCTTCGCTCTACTGGCTGTCGGTGGAGCACTTGTCGAGCGCGCTTTGCACCGGCCGAGTGCGCCACCGGAGGCCGTTCATGCGAAAGCCCGACGTTCGATTGCGGTGCTGGGGTTTCGAAATCTCTCGGGAAGTCCGGAACAGGAATGGGTCTCGACTGCAATCTCCGAAATGCTCGGGACGGAACTTGCTTCGGGCGACAATTTGCGCGTGATCTCCGGAGAAAACGTCGCCCGCATGAAGCTCGATTTGTCGTTGCCGGTCACCGATAGCTACTCACCTACAACGCTTTCCAGAATCAGCGGGAACCTGGGAGCAGACGACGTGGTCGTCGGCTCTTACCTAGGCATGGGAAAGGACACAGCGGGACCGTTGCGGATTGATTTGCGGGTGCAGGACGCCATCGGGGGCGAGACGATTGCAGCGGTTTCCGAGAGTGGCACGGAGCCCGAGATGGCCAACCTGGTCTCGCGAGTCAGTGACAAACTCCGCGCGCAGCTGGGTATAGGTGTGGTATCGACCCAGGAGATTCAACGCCTCGGCTTTTCTTTGCCGAGTACGATGGACGCCGTTCGCTTCTATTCCGAGGGGCTGACCAAATTCCGCGCCTACGATGCCAAGACGGCGCGTGACCTGTTCGAAAAAGCGATCGCCGCAGATCCTAACCACGCGCTCTCTCATTCCTTCCTCGCCCGCAGTCTCTGGGCCTTGGGCTATGACGAAAAAGCGAAGCAGGAAGCAAGCAAAGCGTTTGAACTCTCCCAGAACCTGCCCCGGCGCGATCAGTTGCTCATCGAAGGCCATTATCGCGAACTGCAAAACGATTATCCCGCGGCGATCGAAATCTATCGCACGCTCCTCAGGTTCTACCCGGACGATATCGAAAGCGGACTGCGTCTCGCTTCCACGGAAACAGAAGCTGGGCAGGGGAAGGACGCACTGGCCACTGTGGCGCAGTTGCGAAACATTTCCGGTCCCGGGAGCTTGGATCCGCGCATTGATGTGGTTGAATCCGAGGCCAGCGCGTCTCTGGCCGACTTCCGGCACGCCCAACGGGTAGCTGCGCAGGCTGTTGATCTGGCCTCACGGCAGGGCAGCCGCCTCATTGTGGCTAGTGCGAAACAGCAGGAGGCCTGGGCCTGGGAGCGTCTTGGAGAACTGGGAAAGGCGGAATCTGAGTATGCCGAGGTGCGCGACTTGTATGAGAAAGCCGGGAACCTGCGGGAAGCCGCGATCGCGATGAGTGGAACCGGAACTGTCTTGTACGACAAGGGCGATTTTGCTGGCGCGCGCAAGGCATACGAGGAAGCATTGCGAATCGCTCGTCAGACTGGCGCGCAATTGATCGTCGCGAGAATGTTGAGTGACATTGGGAATATTTATTATGAGCAGGGCAACTTGGAAGAAGCGCTCCGTGCTTACCAGCAGGCGCTGCATATTGATCGTTCTCTGGGGGCCAGCGCCAGCGACATTGGCGGCGATCTTGGCAACCTCGCCAATGTGGTGGAGGACATGGGCGACTTACCCGGTGCGACTCGAATGCAAGAGCAGTCTTTGGAGGCTTTTCGCAAGGCTGGCAATCGCAGAGGTGAGGCTTCGACGCTAAGCAATCTCGCCAATGTGCTGATGGAGCAGGGACAGCTTGCCGCGGCCGGCGCACGACTGGACCAAGCGATGGCGATCCATCAGCAAACCGGTCACCGACGCGGGCAAGGCTTCGTGTTGTGGGGAATGGCTGAACTTTTGCGAACCGAGGACCACCTGGCCGAGGCGCACGCTAAATCCGAGCAGGGCATTGCGCTCCGAAAGGAACTCGGCGTCGAAAGCGATCTCGCCCATACCCAAATACAACTGGCTCAAATCTTGCTCGACGAAGGAAACATCTCGGAAGCGACCCAGCAGGCTCAGCGGGCAGCCGCCGAATTCGAAAAGGAAAAAGAAACAGATGCTGGTTGCGAGGCCGAGGCGATTCTCAGCACTATACTGCTGGCACAAGGGAAGGTTTCAGACTCGCAATCCGCCGCCGCTCGTGCGGCCGACTTATGCCGTCAGGGATCCGATCGGACTTCGCGTTATGAGGAAGAATTTGCGAAGGCGGCGATACTAGGCCAGAGCGGAAATTTCAAGGAGGCCTTGAGAATCGTCGAAAAGGTTCGCTCTGAAGCCAGCCGATATGGCTACGTCGGTTACGAATTTGAATCGCGACTGCGGCTGGGAGTAATGGAAATCAAATCGGGCCAACAAGGAAACGGCCGTATCCGTCTCAGTCAACTGATCTCGGATTCCCAGTCACACGGATTCGCACTGATCGCCCGTAAATCCAAGCAAGCCTTGCAACCAGAGTGAAGCACAAGTTAACTGGTTGGACGCGTTGGGAATTATTTTCGCGTTTCCGGAACTGGTGGGCAGCCGGGGAACTCCTGGACGTAGGTATTGCCGATGTAGCCCAGATAGGCGATTCCTATTTCGCTAGTGAAGAATCCATCGGCGGTGAGTTTGCGGAGTAAGCCAAAGAATTCGACTCCTGGACCCAAACTCGGGTCGTCCTGCGCGTTTTTGCGGTGTGCAATCCGGCCCAGAATTTCCTTCCGCTGCTCGGGTGTGCAATCTAGATACGGCTCTGTGTAGCGGTCGACGCAGGCATTGTCAAGCCACATCAGTCCGCCGCCAAGAATGCGTTGATAATCGGAGTTCTCGCTGGTGAGGAGATCGATGAACTCGGGTGCACCTGCCTCGATAGCTCCTTTCGATTCATCATCCGACGGGATGATTGTGTCGCAAAGGATTTGCAACGTCTTATAGGCGTGCGCAGAGAAAAATTTTGGAGTGTAGACTTCGGTCGCGGTCTTCTCTGCGTTGACCATGCGATGGGCGTATTCCGCTGCCTCAAGCGGAATGACGCGCAAAACCGATCCGCTTGCGGCAGCTACGGTTAAGGATTTGAGAATATCCCGCCGCGAAATCGTCATAGGCCCAAATTTCCTTTCTTCGCCTGATCCCGCAGATAATCTGAAGCACGCCACGTGAGCGCCATGATCGTAAGCGTGGGATTCTTGTCGGAGTTAGTTACGAAACATGCACCATCGGTCACGAACAAATTCTTGACATCGTGAGCCTGGCAGAACTGATTGAGAGCGGAGGTTTGAGAATTCACTCCCATGCGGACCGTGCCGATTTCGTGAATGACGAAACCACCGTCGGTAATGCCGTAGGGGTGTGGGCCATCGTCGCGCGTGCGCGTCAAGTACACTCCTCCCGCGGCTTCAACGATGGCGCGGTAGGTCTCTTGCATGTCTTTCGCCATCTTGAGCTCGTTGTCGCTCCACCTCCAGTGAAAACGAAGAACCGGAATGCCCCACTGGTCGACTGTGGTCGGATCGATTTCGCAGTAGCAATTTTCGTTAGGGATCATTTCACCGCGACCAGCGAATCTAATATAGGTGCCATACTTGTTCTTGCATTCCTGTTTTAGGGCAGTTCCGTAGCCTACGAACTCGTCACAGACCCGGTCATAGTCTCCCACGGCAGGCATGCCCCGGCCGCCGCCGAACTCCGTGTGATATCCCCGGAGAAAATCATTCTTTCGATCGAACTTCCACCACGGCAAGTACATGTGCATGCCGCCGACGCCATCGTGATTGTGGGGAGGGACTTTTTCCAGCTGGGGAAAATATCCCACGCCCTCAGTGCCGACAGTATCCATGAGATTGCGGCCGACAATACCCGATGAATTTGCCAAACCGTCGGGAAAGAGCGCAGACCTCGAGTTCAGCAGCAAGCGTGCAGACTCGCAGGCGCTGGCTGCAACGACGAATGCACGAGCGTGGGTCCGCTGCTCCTCGCGCGTCTCTTTGTCAATGTAGGAAACCGAAGCGATCTTGCCGTCTTTGCCGACGACGAGTTCGCGTGCCATTGCGCCAGTGATTAGAGTGAAGCGACCGGTTTCCTCCGCAGGCGGGATCATGACCTGGCTTGAACTGAAATTAGCGGCCGTGATGCATCCTCGCCCGCATTGCGCGCAGTAGTGACACGCTGGCCGGCCCTGATGTGGTTTAGTGAGGATCGCGAGGCGGCTGGGAATACAGGGAATATTCAGCTTGTCGCAGGCTGTCTTGACAATAGTTTCAGTGCAGCGCGGTTTCGGAGGTGGCAGGAAAATGCCATCGGGTGCACTGGCAATATTTTCTCTGCTCCCGAAAACTCCGATGTAAGACTCAACCTTGTCGTAGTAGGGCGCGACGTCCTGATACGAGAGCGGCCAGTCATCCCCCATACCATCATGTGAATGAACCCTGAAGTCCACGGGTGCCATCCGCAGAGCGATGCGCCCCCAGTGATTCGTGCGTCCGCCGACGATACGCGAACGAAACCAGCGGAACGTCGAACCAGGCGCGGAAACATATGGTTCCCCTTCGATTTCCCAAGCCCCGTTCGGCGCCATAAATTCATTTCCGATGGCATGACGCACCCGTCCACCGACGCCCGCTCCTCGATGCGGCAAATCGTAGGGCCACATGTGTTCTTTGTAGTCTCGCTCGGGAACAATAGGCGGTCCCGCTTCGAGCATAACCACACTCAGTCCACCTTCGGTGAGCACCTTTGCGGCGGTGCCGCCCGAGGCTCCTGAGCCAATGATGCAAACGTCATACGTTTTGGGCGCGCGCTTGATCTGCATCGTTTCCCCGCCCACATCGCGCATTCGTGAAAGTCGCGATCTGCCGGTGCGGATTATGCCCACTAACAGCATTTCTTCGAGAGGTAATCTTAAGATGGGTGTTCTCGAGAAAGGCCGAGGGTTTGCCGCAGAGCGGAAAACAAGTAAAGGACAGTCTATTCTCGATGGCGAGTGTGTGCCAAATGTCACAATATAGTGGTGCTGCCGCCGATCTTACTGACGAAGAGTCCTCGCCCAGCGTGGAGTTCCTGCGCAAATCGATAAAGATCCGGCTATGAAGATGACATGTGGCCAGATCGCGACCACGTGTCGCGGAGCGGTCGGAATTCTGCTGTCTGATCCAACTATCGGGCGTTTATTCCTGGATGCCTCGTCGCAAAGTGCTATATATCACAAATATGTGATTTCCTAGAAAAACAAGTGCTTAGTTGTTACGGTTGCCGAAAGTGCTGTAGAGGTCTATACTGCGCCGGTCCTGGAATTCTCAATAGGAAGGATACTTCCATGAAGACTACTCTCCCCGTCCGCATGTGGCAGGATCGGTTCACTGGAACATGGTCTACCGGATTCTGGTCTCTAGGACTACTGCTCATCGCGTTGTTCGTTTATGGCACGCCCAGCCTGGCAGGCACCGATCAAGATCAAGGCAGCGACCATGACAAGATTATGGCAGCCTATTTCGAAGAGTGGAGTATTTACGCCGCGGACTATAACGTCGCCAATCTTCAAACCAATGGGGTCGCCAGTCAGCTTTCACATCTTACATACGCTTTTGGCAACGTTGCGCCCACGAGCGGTGCTCCGGACGCGCAATGCCACATAGCCGACACATGGGCCGACTATCAGGATCCCTATCTTCCGAGCGTTAACGGTCAGGCGTATATGGGCCCGTTGTATGGAAACTTTGCCGCCCTGTTGCAGCTGAAGCAGCTTCATCCTGACTTGAAGATCATGGTCTCGCTCGGCGGTGCGTCGAGCACGAACGCAGCGGGCTTCGCCTACGCTGCCAGCACTTCCGCATTGCGTGCACAGTTGGCCGCCTCATGTATCGACCTGTTCATTCATGGCAACATCGCCGACGGTGTGTCCGCCGCCGACCTGTTTGACGGGATTGACATCGACTGGGAGTTTCCCAGCGCAGCCGACAAGCATAACTTCACCCTGTTGCTTGAGGAGTTCCGCCATCAACTCGACAGCCTCGAAAAAACGAACCATCGCCACTATCTCCTCACGATTTTTGCGCCGGCTGGGTCGCAAAACTACTCCAACATCGAACTCGCTCAGGTCGGGCACCAGCTCGATTTTTTTAACCTGCAGGGTTATGACCTGAACGGAACTTGGGAGACCGTCACGAACCACGCCGCTTCGCTTTTCGACTCGCGGCAAGACCCCAACGTTGGCCAGGGCCTCTTCGACGATGCGGTCGTCACCGCATACCTCAAGGCTGGTGTGCCCGCCCGGCAGCTGGTATTGGGCGTTCCGCTCTATGGCTATGGCTGGACCGGAGTCCCCGACAAGGATTTCGGGTTGTACCAGACTTCAACCGGACCGGCCCCATCCCCTGCGGGCGACAGCCTGGAAACTGCTGGAGTCGCTACCTTTCGCACTCTCGAGAGTCAGGCAGGGTTCAAGCACCATTTTGATCCCACGAGAATTGCGCAATGGATCTATGACCCGGCCACGCTGACTTTTTGGACCTACGACACCCCATATATCGCATCGGCCAAGGGGCTGTACATCGATTTGCGCGTCCCGGGAGGACTCGGTGGAGCTATGGTGTGGGCCCTTAAGGACGACAATCCCGACGGCACGATGGTAAAGACCCTGGCGCACAGTCTGGGACGCCCCTAGCTGATCCTGCTAGGTCGGCCTGTCAGAGGAATTCACAACCCTCGGCGACGAACCTCGTTGGGTTTTGTTCTGCGGCTTGAACGGGAGTCCTGCTCTGCTTGCATTCGATGGAGAGAGCGCCACCGAACTTTTCTCGCCGCAGTGGTTGGGTTGAAATCGATTAGCGCGATACCCCGTTTGCGAATTGTGTCGGGCGATCAATTGTCGTATTCGGGACAGACGCGTTGGAAATGCTGACCGGCAGATGGCCCGGGATCGGAATTTCCCCGAAGAGTGCTCTAGCCGCACTTATCTCCGAGACCGTCGCATTCGAGAATGTACAGATGTAGTTCTGGATCGTGGGGAAGTCCTCGGTCAAGTACGGAGTTCCCATGGCGAGAACCGCAGTTTTTGGGGCCGCGAAGGTAAGGATCCTGGACAATAACTTCGCTGTCGAGTCCGGCAGAGATGCGGAATTCTTCTGGCCGCGTGCAACCGTCCTGGTTCGCGCTGCAGAAGGGACGACATAGACGGCCACCACTACCTGCTGCGCACTGCCTGCTGCGTTCAACACCTCATCCGATCTGGCCGCGGCGACGCGAGGGTCGATGTAGACTACCCTGGCGTCGGGCGCCCGCTTCCGAATCTGACGCTCGAGCACGCGACCGTCCTCTGCGCGCCGGTTGTCGCACAGAATAATCACAAGCAGGCCGGGCTGAGCTTTGCCGTGGGACACGACACGCAGTCTCTTGTCGGATCGCTCATCTCTCAGCGGAAGCACCTTGCCGTTGTCACGCACCAAAGTAATGGCAGCATCAGAGATACGCTGACCGGTCGCAATGCTCTCCGGAATGCCCACGACCCTGGGGATGGCGGCGACATCCACCAAGCGATTTTTCTCGAGGCCGAGCGAAGCCTTGGCTTGCAGGATTTTGAGGACGGATGCGTTCAGCCGTTCTTGCCCGATCTCGCCCGTCCGGAAGGCGTCCAGCATTGCTCGGTAGCATGAATCTAGATTGTAGGGCTCCGTGAGCACGTCGCTTCCTGCCTTGAACGCATCCACGGCCACGCGTCCTGGATTCTTTGCATAGAGGCCAACCAGGCCCCCCATATCCAACGCGTCCGTCACCACAATGCCCTTGAAGCCGAGTTCCTTTTTCAGCAGACCTGTCACGATTGCGGGCGAGGTAGTCGCCACGCGGCCCGGGTCTGGGTCCAGCGCAAGGACTCGCACGTGCGCAGTCATCACGGCATCGACTCCGGCTCCGATCGCTTTTTCGAACGGAGGTAACTCGACCGCACGAAGGTAGTCCCAATTGTCGTTGACCACCGGTACGGCTACGTGTGAGTCCGCGGCGGTATTTCCGTGGCCCGGGAAGTGCTTCGCCGTGGTCAGCATTCCGTTCGCCCGCGCGCCGCGGATGTAGGCCGCCACCAGATCGCCCACTTGCTCCGGATTCGCGCCGAAAGCGCGGGTGCCGATGATGGGATTGGCCGGGTTGGAATTTACGTCGGCGACGGGAAACAGGTTCCAGTGCACGCCCAGGGCCCGGCTTTCCTGGGCGGTGATGCGCCCGAACTCCTCCGCGTAAGCCACGTTCCCGGCAGCGCCAAAAGCCATCGCGTGCGGAAATACGGTCGTTCCGAAAAGATGTGCCGGCAAGACACCGCGCTCAAAATCTCCAGCAATAAGGAGCGGCAACTTCGACTCCTGTTGCAGCCGGTTGAGCAACGTAACCACCTCATAGCGACGGCGAATATCGCGCGCCCGGCCTTGCGGCGGGGCTGACATGGCCAGTGCGCCGATATGATATTTGCGAATGCGATCACGCAGCTCTAAGTAGCCGGGACTGTTACTGTCCAGCAGCTCTACTCGCATGCGGATCATGAAGAGCTGCCCGACCTTCTCTTCCAGTGAAAGGCTCTTTAGAGTGTTTTCTGCCCAGCCGGAATCAACGCGTTCAACGTCACGCGCAAGTGCTTGCTTCGATTCTTCCCGCGGTTCAGCGGCAGAGCCCAAAAGCGTAAATATCGCGAGAAGAAAGGCGAGATTGCGAAGCATTGTCAAGGCACGAGCAGAAAGCTGGATTCTAAAGGGTACGACCCTTTGGTTGAAACCACTTCCAGAACGAGGCACGTGTCCGAAGTAACGCAGGTCACTCCTCGATGATGCCACTAGGAGACCGATGCTTCTCAAACTCCCTCATCCTCGGCGATCCGGAAGTTGGCCATAAACCTTCTTCGCGGGAAGTATCTCGGGAACGGCTTTGTGAAAGCAACTATCTTTTTACAGACAGCCTGGTATGTCATCAGCGATTATCGTGATGACGTGAAAGGACTTACTTCAGTTTGGGTGCAAAAGGAGCCGGGTGCAATTGCGGCCTCATCGGTCGATGGGTCAAGACCTAGTTGCCCCTCTTGGGTGTTGAATGCTGTCGAGGACGAGGATCAGCAAGCCCTGAAGACCGCATCCCTGCCCTTTGATCAGTGGTTGAAAGTCGTACGGGCAAAGTGTCGCCGATCACCTCAAGCAGCAGCGATAGAATGGTCAGAATGACTAGCGGCCGTTTGAGGACATTCTCGTGGCTTGGCCCGACAGTATTCGCGCTACTGGCGGCCGGGTGCATCGCAGGTCAGACTGCGCCTCAGACGCAGTCGCCCACTTCGGATCGTGCGTCGACCGCTCCAGCAGGCAGCGCACTTTCGTTCGATCGCTTCGTGGATGCGACTATCCAGCAAGAACGCCGCGTGATCAATCTGCTCCACTATTTCAAGCCCGTGGTCGAGACCTACGTTCAGGAATATCGCTTGGATTCGGACAATCGTTTCTCCCCAAGAGCTGATGACTATTTCCTAAGCCGCCTAAATCTAACTGGGCCGGTGACGGTGAAGAAATTTACTTCGGTAGAAGGGGAGGGAAAGAGACAGACGAAGATTCCGCAAGACTTGAGGGCGGAAGATCTTGCGCTGGCGCTATTCCCCGACAAGGACCATTTCGACCGGCAAAACTACACTTTCGAATTTGTGCGCTGGCAGGTTCTTGGCGACGTGCGCTGCGCCGTCATCGCCATAAAGCCGCGAGAGGATTCGCGGAACCGTGGGTTGATTGCGCAAATCTGGGTTGAAGATCAGGACTTCAACATTGTTCGCTTCAACGGATCATACACGTCGAAAATGACTGGCAAACCGTTTCACTTCGACAGCTGGCGGCTGAACACGATGACCATGACCTGGATGCCAGCCTATGTTTACACCGAGGATTCGGAGGGGCGCGATCCCTCAAAGCCGATCTTGCTAAAATCGCAAACCCGTATTTGGGGATACGACCTGGAACACGCCGGGGATCATCGAGAATTTGCCAAACCTTTGACCGATAACCCGATTGGGGTAGATCCCAAGCGGCGCGAAGCTTCGCAGGATCTGAATCCCGAGTACTCGCAGGACAAAACAACCTATACTGCCGATGATGAGATCGTGGAGCGGCTGCAAGTTGCCGGGTTGATGGCGCCTCACGGCGAGGTCGACAACATCTTGCAGACAGTAGTCAACAATCTGCTGATTACGAACCACCTGAGCCTTCCTGCCGTGCGCTGCCGCGTTTTGCTCACCACACCACTGGAGTCGTTCGTGATGGGCCCGACAATTGTGGTGAGCCGCGGCCTTCTTGATGTGCTGCCCAATGAGGCTGCGCTGGCCGGTGTGGTCGCACACGAATTAGCGCATATCATTCTGGGTCACTCACTGGAGGCGCAGTACTTGTCGGAATTCAATCTGCCCTTCTCGGATCTGGAGGTCTTTTCCAAATTTAACTTTCGCTTTGATCCCAAACAGGAGGCTGAGGCTGACAAAAAGAGTATGGTGCTGATTGCCAACTCACCGTACAACGACACTACGAGCCTGGCCTTTTTTCTAAGAGCTGTCGAACTCCGCTCTGAGAAATTACCGAACCTCCTCCATGGACGCTTCAGCAACGATTTCGCTGGCAGTCATCTGGCCGAAATGCAAGGACTCACCGATTTTGCCAAGACGCAAATGAACCGGGCGGATCAACTGGCTGCCTCGCCTCTTGGTTCGCGCATTAAGGTCGATCCGTGGTCGGACCGTATTGAGATGATGAAGGCCACATCGGCGCCTCCGCCCTTGGCGACAGAGAAGATCCCCTTCGAGGTATCTCCGTTTTTCCCTTACCTCAAGCGGCGGGAAGAGAAACACTAACTGGAAGTCGGCCGGCGCGGTAGTTGATTGACCCTGACACTCGATAGCACTCATCTTCCCGGCGACGCGGGGAAGATGAGAGAAATTGAGATTTTTCAACAACCACCCGGTTAGAGCCGGTCTCCGGTGATCGACATTCCCGCAACAAAGAGCGCACCGAACAAAAGAATCTGCTGCAGGAAAATTAAACAGAATGCAAACCATCGCAGCCCCGACATCCGGCAAACCCAGAAGACACCTGATACCAGCGACATGCCGAATAGGACATCCAGTGTCAAGTTAGCAAAAGGATTCACCGGTGGAAGGGGCCGAGCCGGATTGCTGCTCAATCGGTAGAGAACTCCAATCGCGATGATCGCCGGGTAAAAGAAAAACTGCGTGAACACAAGTGAGTAGTAGCGTTTCCACAGCATTCGCTCAAACGGCTTTTGCCGCACAAGAGCAACAAACATCCCGATTATCAGAATGATGAAGGCGAGACGGATTTTCGGCAAAGACACGATACCGAGGCCTTCAACGAAAAGCCAACAAAACGCGACCAGAAGTGGCTGGTAATCACGAAACCAGAGTAGCTTTCTCTGATGGCGGGGTCTACCTTACTTTTGGCATTTTCAGCCGTGCGCCTCTCAGAAGGGTTTGAGTGTAATCCTGTTTCACCAACCCAAATCATGCTCGGAAACGTCTGGTATGTTCTTTTAATCTGTTCGCGGACGCTGTCGAGAAACAGGCCGTTCTCATTAAGCAAGCGTGTACGGACAACATAGTGGGGTCCAAAATCGACATGTCTTCTTCCTCGACACCCTCGATTTTGCCCGTTCGGATTTCGTAACAGAAACAATATTTTTACCTAACATTCAGCAGCCGGGTTTACACTTTCCCGGATTTAGCGAACCGGGACTGTGCTTCCCAGTACTCGCGCTAACCTTCCTTCGCCTTCCCCTTGAAATGTAAACGCCTTAACACGGCCACGGAATAAGAGAAACCAGTTGCACCACGGGGCGGCCTGTACAGGTGCTGCCCCCAATCAGCAGGAGGAGCGAGATGAAGTACAACCTATTCCCACTGTGGTGTAGAAGCGTACGCTTCGCGCTGCCGATCTTGTTGGCTAGCGCTGCATTCGCCGCTAATACACAAGACGAGCAGGTAGTAAGAAAGGCTTACGCCAAACTCGCCTATGCCGTTCAAGCTCACACCGTCTTCGACGCCGCCCACAAAACCCCAAACCTGACATTACCGGAACTCGCCAAAGAACTTCAGGCCAACGAGCTTCGCTTTGAGATCGCCGATATGACCAGCGGCCCATTGTCGGAGATCGCGGACAAAACTTTCTCTGACTTCGTTGCCGTACCGGACGGACGAGAAATTTTGCAAATCGTTGACACCAAACAAAACCTCGACGACTACATAAACGGCATACACGCAACCAGCAATATGGCCACCGCTTCCTGGACGGACATACAAGCCATCCCTAGCGGGGCTTCAGCGCTTTTTAGGTGCTAACTGTTCAAACCAGGCGATGCGCTCAAGTTTCGATTCGTTTCGATTCAGTTTACTTTGAAAGCAATCGGAATGTGCGCGATTGCGATTACGCCAACCATCGCTCCAACAGAGTCCCGCTAACCGGGGGCAGGTGTTAGAATTCCTACCAATCTCTGAAGTAGAAGGGAGATTCCAGTGTCCAACCTCATTGGCAACAACCCACCCCATTACATCCCTGCTGTAGACGGCGCTTTTCGTGGAACTCTGGTCGAAAAACACTCCAACGACGCAGCGAGGCGCCGAGAGCAATGCGGCCCCGTCTGCACCTTTGTCGCAATACTTTTCGGGGCTATCGGAATACTTTTCTTCGGTGGCGTCTTGGTATTCGTCGTCCACGTTTGGTTCAACGAGCACCCTCTTTGGGTCTGGTAGCCGTCATGGGTTTGTCAAAGGCATAACCGCGCATCGATCTTCCTCTCCAGCGTAGCGTTACCGAATCGCGGTTTCTTGCAAACTCGAAAAACGACGCGGAAGTCGGTTGGCTAGAACAGGAGTTCTCGCAACTTTGCGCTGTTTGCTCGCCCTTTTCCTGGCATTTAGAGCGTAATAGAGATTTATCGACAACAATCCAGAATAGAGATGGCAACCTGGAACCTGCAGAAGCGCCGGGAGAAGCTCCCAGCGCCTCAGTGTCGCGGAGCTCATTTCTCGCCTGTCAGGCTGAAGACTGTGCCAGCGGAATAGGCGCCGCCTCCAGAAGTTGTTCCATAAAGGTTTCCGTTGCTGTCGATAACCAAAGGCGAATAAGGCCACCCGCCATCGCCCTTTGAGATGTCGAAGCTAACCAGTATCAACAGCAGATCATCGGGAGTAACCTCGAAGATCGTACCGTTGTTGTAGTCCCCGCCTTCGTAAGTAGTTCCGTAGAGGTATCCGTTGCTGGCTTGCACCAGTGTCGCGTAGGGATAAGCTCCATCGCCGGTGCCCCCGAAGACGTGCAGCGTAGTGAGCGCACCCGTCGGTGTCATTTCGAAGACCGTGCCACTTCCATTATTCCCACCGTTATAGAAGCCGCCCATGTTGGTCGTTCCGTAGAAGTCGCCGTTGCTGCCTTTGACAAGACCTGCGCGGGGATAAGCGCCGTCTGAGTTGTCGAAGCTGTGCAGTATGGTCAGCGTGCCGCTGGGGGTGACTTCGAAGACCGCGCCCATGCCGTAGTGTCCGCCGGCATAAGCCGTCCCATAGAAGTTCCCGTTGGCGCCCTGCACCAACGCCGAATAAGTTAGGGCGCCGTCCATGCCATCGTCGTTGCCGTTGAAACTATGCAGCGTGGTGAGCTTACCGCTCAGGGAGATTTCGAAGATGGTGCCAACACCGTAGCGCCCGCCCGAGAAAGTTGTTCCATAAAGGCCGCCGTTAGTGCCCTGTACCAGTCCGGCGTAAGGATAAGAACCATCCGGACCGTCGAAGCTGTGCAGTGTGGTCAGCTTGCCACTCGGAGTGATTTCGAAGACCGTACCACAGCCGAGGCTGCCGCAGCCAGTGCCCGTCCCGCCTTCAGGGGTTGTTCCGTAGAAGTTCCCGTTGGAGGCTTTGACCAGCGGCGCGGTTGACGCATCGCCGTCCGGGCCGCTAAAGCTGTGCAGTGTGGTTAGCTTGCCAGCCGTCGTGATTTCGAAAACCGTGCCATCCGCGTCTTCGTGACCGGCGTTGGCCCCACCAACCAGGGTTGTGCCGTAGAGTTCCCCATTGGCGCCTTGGACCAGTCCAGCCTGGGTGTTGGCGCCGTCGTTGTAATTGAAGCTGTGAAGTGTGGAAAATGTGTAGGTCTCCGCCTGCGCTGCGGGGCTCCCCATCAGCCCGGACACGAAGATCGCTATCGAGGGAAAGAGAGCGATCCGCATCAATCTGGACATGCGTGACCGTCGCGTCAACTGATTGCTGATTTGCCCGAATTTCCGGATCTTTTCCATTTGTGATTCTCCTTTGTGTTGTCAGATTTCGCTAATAGGGCACTCTGGCTGTGATTCGAGCTTTCAACTAGGTAACGCGACAAGGAAAACGAAATAGGGTCACAGTGTTGGCCGTTCCGCTGCGAAATCACCGCATACGCTCGCGTTCCCACTGGTCGACAGCGTGGCCGAGGACGAGCCCGCCCGGCATCGGACTACCACGGCCGTGCCGTTGACTTCCACTTCCATCCGTCCCTAACATGATTCGCGGACTTTCCATGGTTCTCACTCCGGAACAATGGAATGAGGTGAAGGAGCTGTTTGCGGCTGCCCTGGAGCAGCCTGCCAGCGAACGCTCTTCGTTTCTTCGCCGCGCCGGTTCGGAAGAGACGGTTGTTCGTGAAGTGGAACGGCTTTTGTCCCATCACACCGAAGGTCCCGATTTTGCCTTCGATCCATTAGCCCATCTGGCAGCCGCGACCCGCACGAAGCAGGAACAGCCGACTTTTTCTGCCGGGGAAATCCTCGCCTCGCGTTTCCGGGTCATACGGTTTCTGGCGCGCGGCGGTATGGGCGAGGTATATGAGGCGGAGGATCTTGAACTTCACGAAGAGGTCGCGCTTAAGACCATCCGGCCGGAGATTCTCTCCGATCCTCATTCTCTGGAACGGTTCAAACGTGAAGTCCACCTCGCAAAGAAAGTCACGCATCCCAATATTTGCCGCATCTTTGACCTGTTTCGCCACGCGACGTCGGCTGATGCTAGCGTCGCGCTGGTCAGCATGGAGCTACTTCGTGGCGAGACTCTGGCCGCGCATCTGGATCACGTGGATAAGATGAGTTGCGAGGAAACCGAGCCGATCGCATTGCAAATGGCCAACGGGTTGGCTGCAGCGCACGAGATGGGAATCTTGCACCGCGATTTTAAGCCTACCAACGTCGTTCTGATTCACAGCACGAAGAAGACACGCGTTGTGATTACCGATTTTGGACTCGCGCTTCAACACGGCGAAGACGTCCGCCGTAGCGCCGAGTTGACCACAGGTGGACAGATGGGCACGCCTGCCTATATGTCGCCTGAGCAGGTCGAAGGTAAAACTCTGACTCCGGCGTCCGATGTCTATTCGCTGGGCCTCGTTCTCTATGAAATGGTCACCGGCAGACTGCCGTTCGACGAGGCCACTCCACTTTCCATGGCCGTACGCCGCTTGCAGCAGAGCCCTCCGCCTCCGCGCACCATCGTTCCCGATCTCGAGGAAAAGTGGAACGAACTCATTGCATGCTGCATCGAGAGGCTTCCAGAAAAACGCTTCACCACCGCAGAGGAAGTAGCGAAGGCGATCAAGGATGACACGTGGCACTCCTTCGCCAAGGCGCGCGGCCGGCGCATCATGGCCTTCTCGCTATGCGCGGTCTTTTTGATCCTCGGCGTAGCCGGCGCGCTTTATTACCGCTGGCGAAACACGCGGCTGACCGACAAAGATACGATCGTCCTGGCTGACTTCACCAACACGACGGGCGACCCGCTGTTCGACGACACGCTGAAGACGGCGCTTGGTGTTTCCTTGCGGCAGTCGCCGTTTTTGAGCGTTGTCTCTGACGGAAAGGTCGCGAGCACGCTGAAGCTGATGACCCTTCCGCGCCAGACAAGGCTTACACCAGACGTTGCCCGCGACATTTGCCAGCGCGCTGGCAGCAAGGCCTACGTTGGCGGATCGATCGCCGCTGCGGGCGATCAATACCTCGTCGGACTCACGGCCGTGAATTGCAGAAACGGCGACACGTTGGCGCAGGAGAGCGCCACCGCGGAGTCGAAACAGAGAGTGGTCGATGCGCTCGGTCAGGCGGCGTCGAGATTGCGCCAAAAGTTGGGCGAGTCGCTGACCACCGTGCAGAAGTTCGACGTTTCCCTGTCGGAAGCCACCACGTCGTCACTCGACGCCCTGAAGGCCCTGAGTCTCGGCCGGCAGGCTTTGCTCGAAAAAGGCGAAGCCGCCGCCCTGCCTTACCATCAGCGTGCCATCGAACTCGATCCCGGTTTTGCCATCGGGTATCGCTCCGTCGGCGCCGACTACTATGGGCTCGGTGAGATCGGACGCGCACGAGAGTATTACAGCAAAGCCTTCCAGTTGCGCGAGCGAGCCGGAGAGCGCGAGAGGTTGTACATCGAAATGAGTTATTACGGAACGGTCACAGGCGAACTGGATAAGGCGCTCGCGACCGATCTGGAACTCACGCGGATCTACTCTCGCGACCCCGCCTACACCAGCATCGGTAACATCTACAGCCAGCAGGGTCAGTACGAGAACGCGACGGAAGCGTATCGCCTGAGTCTCGGCTTCACACCCGACAGCAGCATCCCGTACGGCAATCTGGTGATCAGTCTGCTGGCCCTCGAGCGTTTCGATGATGCGGAGCAGATCATTCAACAGGCAGAGGCGCGAAACCTTCTGGATTTCCAGCTTCATGAAACGGTATATGCACTGGCGTTTCTTCGCGGCGACGCTTCCGGTATGGCGGCAGAGCAGCATTGGTTCGAAGGCAAGCCGGAAGAGAACAACGGGCTCTCGCTCGCGTCTGACACCGAGGCCTATGCAGGTCATCTCGCTAAAGCGCGAGAGCTGACAAAAAGCGCCGTCGATTCTGCCATTCGCGACGACAGCAAGGAAACGGGATCGACCTGGTTGGAGAATTCTGCCCTGCGGGAAGCGGCATTCGGAGAACCGGCAGCCGCGCGGCAACTGGCGGCCGACGGACTGAAGCTTGCTCCCGCCAGTTCGGGCAATTCGGCGGAAACTGCGTTGGCATTCGCCATGTCCGACGATGCCGCTCGGGCCGAAGCGCTGGCGGACGATCTTAACAAGACCTTCCCGCTCGACACGCAGATGCAGTCGCTTTGGCTGCCCGCGATTCACGCGCAACTGGCACTGAATCGTAAGAACCCGGCCGAGGCCATTCGCGACCTACAGGTCACGCTGCCGATCGAATACGGTCTGATAATCTTTCTGGCTAATGTTTCGTGTCTGTATCCCACCTACATTCGTGGCGAGGCTTATCTTGCCGAGGGAGAAAGCGCCGCCGCGTCGGCCGAATTTCGCAAGATCATCGATCACAGCGGCGTGGTCTGGAACTGCTGGACCGGAGCCCTGGCGCGCCTGGGCCTGGCGCGGGCCAACGCCCTGCAGGCGAAGAACTCGCAGGGCGCCGACGCCGACGCCGCCCGGGTGCGCGCTGTCACGGCTTACAAGGATTTCCTGACGCTCTGGAAAGATGCCGACCCGAATATCCCCGTCCTGAAGCAAGCCAAAGCGGAATACGCGAGACTGAAATAGCGGTAACTTGCGCGGGGCCTGCTACCATCGCTAAATGTTCAATTTCGGAAAACCGAAAACAGTTGGCGACTGGATAGTTCACATCATCGGGGCCATCGTTGCCATATTCCTGATCTAGTGGATGCTACGGGTGTACGTACTGTAAAACCCACCGGGCAGGGCCCACGAGCGCTATCGCGATTTTTCAAGATTTATTGCTTAAAGCATGACGGATCTTGTTGAGGTGCTCCTGCCGATGAAGTGAGCGTCGAAGATATCGCTCGAATCCGGCAGCCTCGATTCGTTGAGCTAGATCGTCGCTGATTTGCGCAACAAATGCGTCTACGGCATCGGCGCTCTGCAGCGCCATACGCCCAGCGGCAAAGCTTGGGACCTCAAGCGCGATCCAGTTCACTGCTTGATTGATCGATTCAATCGATGGAGCATCAAGTTTGGGTACTTCGACAGCCGCGCCGCTGGCCCAAAACTTCAAGAGGAATAGCGCCCGTTGATCCCAAAAGGAGAGATGACAAAGCGTCGTGCTCACAGTCCAATGAAGACCGATCGGGCAGCGGTAGCTGTCGTCGGAAAGCGCGCTTACCAATTCACCAAGCGCCTGGCGAGTCGCTGCATTTTCACGGACTATTTCTTCTTTCCTCATCTCGCAGAGAATGCCTGGCCAAATAAGATCACATCTGCAGTCTGCAAATCATTACTAACTCATCTCAATCTCGCCTCTCGCCGTTTGAACCGCAAGGACGATACGTGGCAAATTGGATTTGCGGATGTCGGATTGTATGGCGGCGGCGTGCAGGATGCGACGCAGTTCGTCGGGTTGCGGAGTCTCGAAATGCAGCCACTTCGCGGTGCCCAGCTGAGGTGAGTCCGACGACGGATGCGGCACACCAGCCTCCCATTGAATAAAAAACGGCACCAGTGGCGTGGTCTGCTCCATTCCGAGCGTTTGCCAGTGGAGCAGCTTGCCATCAGGACGCTGCCGCGAGCCGGGCTTCGGCCCAACCGTCTTGATCCCGCACGCCTCGACCATACTCTTCGCGGCAGCGATGTCCTCGGTGTGAATCGCCCATTGAATGATGCGGGGTGACGAAAGCTCTCGTAGCTGGCGCACGTCGGACGCATTGGCTTGTGCAGGGTCAGGTGCAATGATTTCGAGATAGTGCCCCGTACCCAGTGAAAGCAGGGCATTGCGTGTGCCCCCCACGGGATGACTCCCACCAAATTTCGCGACTACGCCCGTGCGTTCCTCAACCCAGCGGATGCCGACATCGAGGTCGGGTGCGCCGAGCAAGATGTGATCGAACGCATCGGTGGCATCGCGAATCGAAAGATCGAGCATGCTATTCAATGAAGAAGCCTCACCCTCGCATGCTAGCGCGGCCAAGCACCCGGCAGACATCGTCATCCATTTGCGGCGATTCACGACCGGCAGAATAGGACGGAACCATCGCCAAGGTCAAACGTCACCCAGCATCCGCTCGCCGGTTTCGTAAAGGTCGCAAAATCCTGAATCCAGCGCGCCTTGCGCCACATCTGTAGCGACTGTTACATAATAACACGGGTGAGTGTTCAAAGGAGAAGTCAATGGGCGCACTTGAAGGCAAGGTAGCAGTAATCAGGAGGCAATAGCGGGATCGGCCTCGCTACGGCCAAGCGGTTCGTGAAAGAGGGAGCCTACGTATTTATCACCGGGCGCCGGCAGGCAGAGTTGGACAAAGCCGTTGCGCTGATCGGGAAGAATGTAACGGCTGTTCAGGGAGATGTCTCAAAGATCTTGACGCAGGTCGTGTTCCGTCGGCTCACGCAAGATTGACCGGCAACTGAGACATGCCGGTGACGCAGACACCCGCCATGTGCTTAAGCTCATTTGCCTTGGTGAGGACGAGGCGAAGCTGTGCGCTCTGCTCATCGACGGGTTCATGGTTGCTTGTTCACCTTACCCACAGTGCCGTCGTATGACGAGTACCGAACGCGTTGTTTAGCCAGGCCTGCGTCGAGCATGGGGCCAACGACACTGGCAATAAACGCCACGAGTTCGTCGTTTCTGCGCCGTTTCGCTTGGTAGAACCATTCGCGAGTGGCACCGTAGATTGCCGAACTGATCGTGGAAGCAAGCACGTCGTTCGGAACTCCGTTCCTAGAGGCACGTTTCGCGAGACCTTCGAGCACAACGATTCGAATCGCCCTGGTGACAGCCGAGTCGAGCAACGGACCAAAAGACGCCTTGCTGGCGCACTGCTTTTTGTTCCGGTGAATCTCTCTCAAGTAGTCGCAAAGCACGAGAACGATGGCTTCGGTTGCGGTCGGACAGGTTCCGTCAAAGCAGATGTTGCGCTCTTTCAAGAGTTCGTGAAAGTCACCTGCCACCATTGCCTCGAACAGAGCGAACTTGTCGGCGTAATGGTCGTAAAAGGTAGCTCGGTTGAGGGTGGCCGTGTCCGTAATATCCTGCACCAGAATCTCTTCGAACGGCTTTTCCTGCAACAACTTCCGTAGAGCGTCCTGAAGCAGTTTCCGTGTCCGCTTCTGGCGTGGATCTCGCAACTCGCAATCTGATACTGGTATTGCCATCACTTGAAGCTTATCAGAAGTTTGAATCCTTTTACAACATATGTCGTCTAACCAACAGACGACGGTTATGGAGGGAACTTATGGAAATTGGGCTTCTGCTTCTGCGACTGGCGGTGGGACTGACTCTCGCCGCGCACGGCACACAAAAGCTGTTTGGATGGTTCGGGGGACCCGGGCTTAGCGCTACTGGGCAGTTCTTTACGGTTCTTGGTTTTCCTCCCGGCAGGCGGCACGCACTGATGGCGGCGTTGGGCGAAACGGTTAGCGGCGTCCTGCTAGCACTTGGACTTGCTACGCCTGCGGCTGCGCCCATTGTCATCAGCGTGATGCTGGTCGCTGTAGTGACTGTCCACCTCACTAAGGGCTTCTTCGCCCAAAAAGGCGGCTACGAATACGCCTTCGTGCTCGCCGTGGCTGCACTGACCGTTGCGTTCACTGGGCCAGGATCCCTCTCCCTCGATGCCCTCCTCGGGCTTGAGCGGAC
This sequence comes from Candidatus Sulfotelmatobacter sp., assembly GCA_030038125.1. Lineage (GTDB taxonomy): Bacteria > Acidobacteriota > Terriglobia > Terriglobales > Acidobacteriaceae > Sulfotelmatobacter. The sequence continues at coordinate 9,769 of JASHPL010000194.1, read as the reverse complement.
TGGAGCCGTCTGGGGCGTAGCAGCTTTGCTGGCTGGTCTCATTGGCGGCGGCACGGCTTTGTTGGAATGGCGCAAAGCGCCCCTTCAGCAAGCCGTTACCAAGTGAGCCAGAACGATTGATGTCACAAGGAAGGAACATGTCGCAACAACGTGGTATCAGTCGCATAGTGAATATTCCTCCGGCAACGCCCGGCTTTGTAGGTCCGGGGCACCTGGCGGCGCCTGTGGTGCCTCCCGAGAACTTTGAGATGACCGATCCCTTCATCCTATTGATGGACGATCATCTCGACATCGGTAACCGACCGGTGGGTGGTCCTCACCCGCATGCGGGTTTCGAAACCGTGACCCTCGTTCTTGACGGTGCAATATATGACCGCGATGAGGGCGGCACGCTCAATGCCGGCGAGGTGCAGTGGATGACTGCGGGCAGCGGAGTCATTCATAACGAAGACGTCAAGACTAAAGGAAAAGTCCGATTGCTCCAGCTCTGGCTCACCTTGCCCGGGAAAGAACGCTGGACTGAACCGGATTTTCAGGTATTTCATTCCGATTCGATTCCCGTGCGCCACGAATCCGGAGCAGAAATCCGTGTGTACAGCGGGTCGTCGGGAGATCTTCGTTCCGGCACACGTAATCATGTCCCTGTAACGATGGCGGAGATCCGCCTGGAACCACTCGCCCGCATTGAGCAGGAAGTACCAACTTCATACAACGGCTTCGTATTCGTGATTGATGGTTCAGTCGAGATTGGGGAGACCGTGCTGAAAGCTGGGCAGGTCGGTTGGCTCGATCGTCCCAGCGACAAAGGTGCGAGCGTCGTACGTGTGGCCGCTGGCGAATCCGGAGCGCGACTGATCTTGTATGCGGGACAGCCTCAAGGAGACCCTATCGTTTCTTACGGTCCATTTATTGGAGATACGAAGCAGGACATTGCCCGACTCTTTACTGAGTATCAGGCAGGGCACTTTCCTCTGCTTAGCGCCTTGAGAAGAGAGCAGGTTTGTTAAAGCCGTTATCCGTACCGTCCCTAAACTATTCGGCGCTCAGGGTTGCGATGTTTACCTGATCCCTCATTCGGAAGGACGTGCCGGGCGCCTGAAACATCTCCATTCCCACGTCTTTCGATGGCCAATACACTGGCTTGACAGGTTTGCGGCGGTGGAATTGATTTAAAACATCTTTGACCAGGTCTGCAAGCTGATCGGCCGTGAATTGGTTTCCTTCGATGTTGGCCACGAGTTTTCGTTGCCGATCAATGATTGCGGTGTGCAATGAGTGATCCATTAGCCCTTCGTCGGGGAAGAAATCCATTCCGAACATGCTGGTCACACGGCGGACATCCGGGACTGCTCCGGTGAGAAAGTGCCATGTCGCCGGATCAGCCTTCCAATTCTCGGCATAGCGTGCGAGCGTTTCTGGCTGGTCGCGTTCCGGATCGAAGGTCACAGTCAACAACACCAGATCGCGCCCTAGTTGTTTCCTAAATCGTCGCTGGAGTACGCCAAAGTTGTTCGAGATCCGATAACAGAAATCAGGCAGGGCGCAACTTGTATAAATGAAATTCAGAGCCACAACTTTGCCCCCGTATTCTGAAAGTGTGACACGCTGCCGTCTCTGATCGATCAAAGCAAAATCCGGCACGCGCTCTCCAATGGCGAGTGGCTTCGAAGAGACCTCAGGGTGGGTCAAATGGTTCAGCAGCTTCAACCGGCGCGCAGTTAGGGGGTCTTGTTCGACGCTTTCATACGCTCGAACATGGATGTGTTCAGCATAAGAACTCGCGCCCTCAACAACAAGCGTAAAATCCACCATGGTACCGGGAGTTAGTCCTTCGAGTTCCTTCGTCTCGTGCACGTCGAAGGGCATCGTCATAGCATCCATGAGTCCGGGAATGCTCTGGCAGGAAACAACGAAGTTCTTATGGACTCGATCCACCCGCAGAACCATGCCGCTTGCCGAATACTGCGTTGCGAAGGATGGGATTGAGAGGGCGAGGACAAGAAGTGGACTCAAGCGTTTCATACCTTCCCTTCAGTTAACCTTTGCCGGGGGGATCGTTTTGGGCTGTTGAGCAAATATGGAGCCGTCACCTTTCACGCCGCCAAGCCGATACGCTTTCCGATTGAGCTTGGCGTAATCGTTGGCGAATTCCTTGATCTCCAGGAATTGATTTCTCTCCACGTTCGAGAAATGCTGCCGAGTATTGCTCGTCGGCCACCAGATTTCAAGGTCTGTAATTCGGGCATCTTTGCCCAATCCGATGTGCTGCTCGAGAGGTGACGCTCCGAATGAACCTCCGCTCCCGACAGTGCGATAGATTGAGCGGGTTCCTTGACTCCCGTTCACTACCGTTACTTTGATTCGGGCGCCGATCGCGGATCGGTTCGTCTTCACGCCAATCAGCTTCAAACTAATCCAGTCATTTCCATGACCAGGGTTCTCAAACACGCGCAGCGCGTGACTGTCACCGAGCGTTGCGCCACCCATCTCGAAAACAATGTCTTCGTCGCCGCGATTATCCAAGTCAGCGAATGCCACGCCATGACCCTTGTGCCAGTCTCCAGTGCCGGAGGAAGTCGTCACATCCACGAAAGACTTGCCATCTTTATTGTGGAGCAACACACTGGGCTTCAGAGAAGCGTAAGAGGGAGTGCCCGTTCCCAGAAACATATCCAGGAAGCCGTCGTTATCGATGTCTCCGAAGTTGCCGCCCATGGGCATGAATACCTTGTCGAGCCCAACCTCTTTCGTGACATCGCGAAAGGTTCCATTGCCCAGGTTCTTGTACAGCTTTAGGGTTGTTGCGTTATGGGGAAGACCGAGGTAGGTCCGTACGGTTTCATCCACGGACATGAAGTAGCTGGTGGTGAAAATGTCCGGCCAGCCGTCATTGTCATAGTCGAAAAACCACGTTGCAAAACTGCGCCCCGAACCGGGCACGCCTGCCTTGTCGGCTACCTCCGTGAACGTGTTGTCGTGGTTATTGTGATAGAGGAAATTGTCTCCGTTCAGATTTGATACGTAGAGGTCCGGATAACCGTCGTTGTCGTAATCGCCAGCGGCGACGCCCTTAGTGAACATGATACGGTTAACTCCGGCCGAAGCGGAGATGTCCTGGAACGTTCCGTCACCCTTGTTTAGAAAGAGCTGAGCGGGTTGTCCTTCATTCCCAACAAAGAGGTCCAGAAGGCCGTCATTATTGATGTCGACCCACACAGCAGCTTGAGTGCTGGTGGGTTCACCCAAACCGCTGGCATAGGTTACATCCGTGAAAGTTCCATCGCAGTTATTCCGGAGCAACGATTTACGCTGCGGGAGTTCCCATGCCCCACGCAAGACCAGAATGTCCAAGCAACCGTCGTTGTTGTAGTCGGCTTGCAAGATATTCAATCCCCCGAGTTGGTCTGACAGGCCCGCTTTTGTGCCTTGCTCGGTGAAGGTCCCGTCTCCATTGTTGTGAAAGTAGTGGAGTGGCTGGCAACCGTCGAAACTCGAAGTCACGACATCGAATCGTCCATTATTTTCGAAGTCGTCGACGATGACGCCTCCGGCTGTTGAGAAGGATTCCAGACCGGCCTTCTCCGCCACATCATGGAACCGCCCCACATCTTCGGCTGACTCAAAAACGGATGGTGGTATCAGGTATTTCGGCGGGACCTTGTCCGGGTACATGCCCAGCGTCATATAGGCCAGGTTCAACAGCCATTTCACTTCGAGGTCGTCAGGCTTCTGCTCCAGATACTGGAGGAAATATTCAATGGCGTTCTCGGAGTCCTTTGTCTTCTGGAATGCGCTGCTCGGATGCATGGGCAAGAGACATCGATCACCTGGAGTGTGGTACACATCATTTTCTATTTCCGACTTGTGGAGGTAGGCTACCCCCATCGCCTCGTCCATCCGGAGTTTCGCTTTGGGCGCTTGCGAGGCTGCGATTTGATAGGCCTGGTTGTACTGGGCGACCGCATGTTCCATGTCACCTTCATAGGAGTAGATTTCCCCAAGTGAGTAGTGCAGATTCAGCAAGTCGAGCGGAGCAAACGAAGCGCGAGCTTTCTGATTTTCAGGCGAGAGGAAGTGGTTCAGCGATTCCTTCTCTTGTGCCAGTGATAGCTTATGAACTTCGCAGATCTTGCGCGGATCCTTATCCCAACCCGCCGGCTTGTCGAAGTTGTTCAGACCCAACTGGGCTTCGCCGTATCCCCCAAGACTCAACGCATATTTGACGCTACCGATCGAAGTAGTTTCGGCAGTCCCACCTCGGTCTGATGCACTGCTGTCCGAAGTTTGTTCTCCTTCGACTTTCAGGATGGCAAAACCAAGAGGTGTTTTCACAATCGGGCTGATCTGCCCGGGCGCGAGGCCGGCTACGGCGTTTCTGAGTTCAGGGCGAAGGGCGGAAAGATCTATCTTCCCTAGATACCCTCCTTCGCCCGCTGTCGAATCGATGGACTCTGTTTTTGCGATGGTTGCGAACTCTTCACCGCGCTTCAATTCACCCACAATGTGTTGCGCTTGTTCTTCTGAGCTCACTACTATGATTCGCAGCGTGACATCATGGGAAGTGCCGGCCGCTGCGGGCTTGGAACCCTGCGAAAACAAACCTGTAGTAAGAACAAGAATTGCCAAAAACAGTTCCGCAACTTGACAAACTTTCGATGGCAAGACACAACCCCAGTCGTCGCGACCGATCGGTCGAATGGCTGGACTTTTACCCATCCGACCGTTCAGGTCGTTCTTGAAGAAGATGGTGGCGGAATTCTAGGGACGCAGCGTCAACAGGGTCCATAGAGCAAACCAACTAGCGAGAGCACACTATTCGAACACACTATTTGTGGTTACTGCAAGGTCAGCAGACATCCGGCACCTGCTGACGGCGTAAGGGTTGGTTAAGGAAGATCGTTTGCGAACGAACCTGAAATCGCATGGAAGCAAGATTTTGGGTACACAGCCGCGAACCCAGGGCGACGCAGCGGGTACCACGAGACAGGAGGCCTAGGATCCGGAGAGAAGAGTTCGGTCACACACGAATATTGTAGAGAATTTGTTCGGACGCCGGTAAGTCTCTGAATTTTTGGCGTCTTCAGCCAACTTGGTTTAAACGGTGAAGAACGGCAGTTGAATGTCATCCCAGGGCCTAATTTCAAACAGTTGCGCAGAATATTGGTGTGCTTTGGTGTAATTGGATGACCCGATGGAACCTCACAGTAGGGAAAGTGGTGCAATCGGTGGCGATTAACATGGACAGGCATGTGCGCATCATCATCGAGTGCCCGGAGAGCGATTCATCATCTCAAAAGTCAAAAGCGTCGATATTGTCTTTCCGGAAAATCATTGGCGCCCCAAGAATGATCTCGCTTCCCTCAATCTTCAGTGTGCCGAGAATTCCGCCATCGAACGCGGGCTTCCCCACGGGAAATGTTCCGCGGACCAAAGCAGCTGGCGCACTCACGGCCAGATATCCCAAGTTCTCGGTGTTCCATAAGACCACAGCCTCGATCTCACCATCATGAACGTACGGTTTGCACAAGTTGGGCAGCGAAAGCCCGATAACGACTAAGTCCTTTCTCCCATACTGCTTGACCGCCTCGGCGGCGCCAGGAACCGCAGGAGCAGAGATTACAATCATGACACTCACGCCCGGATGAACCTTAGAAATTGTCTGTGCTTCCGAGAAGGCTTTGTCCCGATCGTCATCGCTAGGGCGAATGGAAACCAGCTTCATATTGGGATACTTTGTTAGACGTTCCTTGATGAAGGAGATCCACAAATTTTGATTGGCCGCTGTCAGAGCTCCTGTGATGATGGCGAATTCTCCCTTCTCGTGCACGACGCGCGCGGCCTCATCTAGCAACGTATAGCCAATGGCTTGGTTTGTTGCCTGGTTGATGAAGTAGTCGCGCGCATCCGGTTGCGCATCTGCATCCCAAGCGACAACCTTGATTCCCTGAGCACGCGCCTTGCGAAGGACAGTGGAAATGCTCGCCGCATTCTCAACGGCTGCGGAAATTGCATCCACGCGACGGGTGATCCAGCCTTCGATAACCTCATTCTGCTTCGAGGCATCGAGACTCGTGGGACCATCCCAAATCATGTCCACGTTAAGACTTGCCGCCGCCTTTTCTGCGCCAGTCCGGCAGCTAATGAAGTATGGATCACCTTTCGATTTCGGCATGACGCCGATCGTGACCCGCCGCTTTCCCGCTGCATTCGTTTCCGCACCCGTTTGAACCAGCCTCGAACGATGAACCCAGTTGCCAATGAGTGCTATCAGAACCACGGCGATACAGGCTACGGTCACGAGTCTTGCCGCAACCGTCATCCTCGGTCTCGGTTTCGCATTGGCAGCATAGGGCTGGATCGTTTGTGGTCTAACGAGGCGCTGCAAGACGATCGTCAGGATTAGCAACGCGCCAGCCGATATCCCCGCCAGTTCGGCAGGCCACGCGGAAAGACGCAGCCCGCTTTGTAACAGGACGATTGCAGCAAGGCCCATCAAAGTACCCGGAATGGTTCCTGCGCCGCCCGTGATCGACGTTCCACCCAGTACAACGGTTGTGATGGCGATTAGTTCGTAACCCGTACCAGCATCCGATTTTGCCTGGCCTAAACGAGCGACGTATACGATGCCTGCGATTGCGGAACATAGTCCTGAGAGGAGGTAGACCAGTGCCAGGCGACGGACCACAGGGACTGCGGCATAGCGCGCTCCCTCAGCGGAGTGGCCGATGGCGTACAGTCCCCGTCCAACAATGCTGTGATGTAAGAGAAGCCAGAACGCTGCAATCGCCGGCACAAGGATAAGTGTTTGCGTGGGCACTACTCCGCCCAAGTAGCCTTGCCCGAGGTAAAGAAATCCTGCAGGCAGGCCAGAATAGCTCCTAGCTCCGCCTGTTATGCCATCGGCAAGCCCTCGAAATAGGGAATAGGTTCCTAACGTCACGAGCAGCGGTGACACGTCGAGATGGGCGATCATGACCGCGTTCAGCGCTCCGCCAAGCAGTCCCATCACCAGGGTAAGCAATAAGGCAATCCCAATGGGAAAATGAGCGTCATGCCACATCGCTCCAAAAACAACGGCGCAGAAACCCATCATCGATCCAACGGAAAGGTCGATTCCTCCCGTGATCAGAACTGGAGTGAGGGCTAGCGCGAGTAGGCCGATCTCTGCGCTAAGACGAACACACTCGGAGAAATTATCGATAGAAAGGAAATTTCGGCCCGTGAAGCTAAACAAGGCGACCTCTAACGCAATCAGAACGCCGAGCATCGCCTCGTGCTGAATTTTGGTTTTCACAGAGATCTTGCGAAAATTACCCGCCGGTCTCTCCACCGGCGGATCGCATCCAGTAGGACGGCAGATAAAATGATTGCACCTTGGGCGGCCTTTTCCCAGTGAGGGCTGACTCCCAAGTAGACCAACGCCGGCCCGATGCTACCCATTAAGATCACCCCGATCAACGTCCCGACTAAATCTCCACGTCCTCCGGTAATCGGGGTCCCTCCCACGACAACCGCAGCGATTGCTTTCAATTCGAGGTTAATACCACTGTTCGCGGGAACGTCGGAAAATCGCACTGCATTGAGCATCGCCGCGATTCCAGTAAGCGTGCCCATCACGGCAAACACCCAGAAGACGATGAGTTTGGTTGGAATGCCCGCAAGCCGGGCCGCCTCAGCATCCGAGCCGGTCGCATAGATTGCGCGAACTGCAGAGAGGTTTCTGGAAGCCCACCAGAGAGCAGCAAACAGGACCAGTGCCGACACGATGATGAGCGCCTCGCCACTACGCTGCCCAAGGCCAAACCACTGAAATGTACGCGGCAAGCCCTCAATCCAAGCACCGTTGGTGATCCAGCGCAGCGCCTCGCGCCAAGTTACCATCGTCGCCAGCGTTACAACAATGGAAGGAACTCTCACAAATGAGACCAAGGCCCCATTCATAGCTCCCAAAACAGTACCCGCAGCAGCAGCCGCGAGGGGCAACAAGAGCCTTGGCTCTTCTAATTTCGCGAGTGTTCCGCAAATAAGGCCGCATACGGCGAAGAGCGCTCCGACGGAGATATCAATCTGGCCCACGACGATCACCATCGTCATTCCCGTTGCTACCAACAAATCCGCAACATTTGCCAACGCTATATCGCGTAAATTGTCGGGCGCATAGAACGCAGGGGCCGCGAAAGCCAGACAAATGTAGAGTGTCGCAAGTGCAATCAGCGCAGGCCACGCTCGGACTAGTTGCAGTTTCAATTGTTCCCCCGGGGTGCACTGCTATTCCGCGACAGGGCCAGTCTGAGTATTTCGTCGGGGCTGGCATCTTGGCTGTCTAGGATTTGGACCAACTCTCCCTTGGACATGACCGCAATGCGGTCGCTCAAGGCCAGAATTTCAGACATCTCTGATGAGATCAGGAGAATCGCCATCCCGCTTTCTGCAAGTGCGCCGATGAGATTATAGATTTCCGACTTTGCCCGGACGTCAATGCCTTGCGTCGGTTCGTCCAAGATGAGCACCTTTGGCATGGTGAGCAGCCAGCGGGCGAGGACGACTTTCTGTTGATTTCCGCCAGATAGGTCTCTCGCGAGGGTTTCGATTGAGGGTGCTTTCAGACGCAGACGTTGTGCAAATTCTTGAGCAACGTCGTGTTCTGCACTCTTTCGGAGTATGCCGTGCTTGCTGACTTTATCCAGGCTTGCCAAGGTCACGTTGCTGCGGATGGTCATCTCAAGGATTACACCGTGGCGACGCCGATCTTCTGGAACGTAAGCAAGCCCGGCGCGCGTTGCATCTTTTGGGGATTTGATCTCAACCTGGCGACCATCGACATAGATATCGCCTTGAGTGGAGGCTAAGCCAAAGAGCCCCTGAGCGAGTTGTGTTCTTCCCGAGCCAACCAAGCCGGCCAGCCCCAAGATTTCTCCACTTCGCAACTGAAGACTGACATTCCTCACCCCGGCTTGTCTGCAACAGAAATTGCGGAGCTCAATCGCGACTTTGCCTGATTTTAGATGCAGCTTTGGATACAACGTCTCCGGTTCGCGGCCGACCATCATTCGAATCAATTCTCGAGATGTCAACCCTGCCATGTTTTGCGTACCTACATTGCTGCCATCACGCAAGACGGTCACGCGATCCGCAATCTCAAACAGTTCTTCGAGGCGGTGGGATATGTAGATTATTCCCGTCCCTTGCGATCGCAGTTCCCGAATAATCCGGACAAGGTTCCGGGTGTCCTGCTGCCCGAGAGAAGCGGTCGGTTCGTCCATGATCAGGACGGTTGCAGTGGCCGCCAGCGCTTTGGCGATTTCGACAAGTTGCTGCTGAGCCAGGCTCAGGGAGGACACCAAAGCACTGGGTGCAATCTCTGCCCCGATTCTTTTCAGCAAGCGGTTGGCCTCCGCGATTCGCGTTGGCCAATTCACTTTGTGCCATAACTTGTAGCCTTCGGTAGCGATCGCGATATTCTCCGCGACATTGAGGGGTGGGAAAAGAGCAGGCTCCTGATAGATAGCGTAAATACCGAGTTTGCGCGCCCTTGCAGGATCGTTGTGCAGGAGGCGCTGGCCGTGTAATCGTATTTCTCCACTGTCGGGTTGCACGGCGCCAGCCAACACCTTGATGAGTGTGGATTTCCCGGCGCCATTCTCACCCACCAGTGCATGCACCTCACCCGCGTGCAACTGAAGGGAAACAGAAGTCAAAGCCTTTACGCCATCGTACGATTTCTCGATTCGGTTGGCTTCGAGCAGCACCACAGTCTCTCTCCTCGACT
>JASHPL010000193.1 GCA_030038125.1 Candidatus Sulfotelmatobacter sp. | reverse complement strand
CTCTCATCATCTGCGGCGAATCGTGTTGCGTAACGAAAAGAACTTCAATACTGGGCGATTTCAGCCGGACCAGCCGACAAACTTCCAGCCCATTTAATCGTGGCATGGTGATGTCGAGCACCATCACGTCCGGCTGCAGGCTCTCGGCCTTGTCCAGTGCCTCAACGCCATTGGACGCCTCTCCTACCACTTGCCACCCGGAACGCCGTTGCAGGACGGTACGCAGGCCCTCCCTGACGATCGGGTGGTCATCGACGAGCAAAATCCGAGTGGTTGCAGTCATCGGTTCCCGTTTCCGGTTCTCGGAGACAGGCGTTGAATTAAAGCTTGGCATTCGACGGCACGCGCAGAAGCGAGCGCCCAAGCATGACAGATGCACAAGTAACGCTTGAATACAGGGAATCCTGTATCCATGCGGCTAAATCACGCTCCTACCCTCCCTGTTTGCTTTGGAAAATAGGTCCCATCGTTCAGCAAAACCTCGACTGCGTCAACGATGGAGCCGATATCGGACTTGGCACAAGCACCGCGAATGCCCACGGCTTTCGCAGCCCTAGCCAATTGATTGGACATGTGCACCGTGACCATCAATATCCGGATTTCAGGATGTTCGCGCGTGATCTCGCGCGCTACGTCAAGCCCATTGAGGTCCGGCATGTGAAAATCTAATAGGACCACGTCGGGCGGGGAATTCCGCACGCGGCGAATCGCTTCCCGCCCATTCCTGGCCTCGGCGCACACGCTCCACGCGTTTTGTTGTTCGAGAATGGCACGTAGATAATGCCGCACCGTCGGATTGTCGTCCACTACGAGAATCCGAACCAAAAGACCCCGCCTCCCCTATAGCAGATCTATTCAGGCTCCGGTCGAAATCATGCTTTCGAATCGGGCTTTTTTGTCACCATAGAAACCCGGATTCCATGCTGCAATCCAGTGAAAGCCGTAGCGAATCCAGATAGTCAATGGAATGTGGAAAAGAATGCATAGCATTGAGGCGCACGCTCACCAGATTCCTCTGTCACTTCCAGTGATTCTGTACTCAACCGCGGCCGCGGTTGCCAGCAAAGGTAGCAACCCAAGACGCAGAGTGTTGCGAAACTCACCCTTCCACAGAAGTTCTTTGAGTTCGGCGGTGTAAAACCTGGCAGAATCGGGAAATAGCAGAGACTTTTCATGGGATCGGTCCGACGCAGATGCGACGGACGCGCACCGCCCATCTTTTTCTCTCCCGACCGTTCCGTTACACCGGAGCAAGCGAGAATCACAAACCTCAACGAGAACATCGCGCTCGAGATTCAGGAGCTTGTTCCCATGAACTACCGAATGCCGGACATCGAGCCACACTCCGATATAGGTATTGGGTAGGATGGAACTGTTTTCAATCACCGTCCCATAATCGATGTGGGAATCGCGTTCAATGTTGCTAAAGCGGGTGACAAGAGCGGTTTTGGCGATCGTGCATCTACGGCCCAGATATGCCGGAGCCACGATCCGTGCTCCCTTCTGAATCTCCACCCCGTCATCCGCCCAGATTCCCGGCCGAACTTGTTCACCCATCGGAGCAAGATTGCAGCGCGACAACAACGCATCCGTAATAAGCTGACGAAAATCTCGAGCATGTGTGATTCGTCGGACGTATTCCTCCACAAAATATGAAGGCGGGAACCGATCGGGTTCCAGCAGAGCGCCAGAGATCGAGCCAAGACCGCTTTCTTCTGTCAGATCACAGTTCATCACCCAGAGATCCAACGAACCTTCACGATCTGAGGCGCGAGTGACCATCCTCTGGCTTTCGCGGTGAAAATCGAGGAGATCTGCGAGATCGACATCGGCGTAAGCGCTTGGCTTTACCACAAAGGCACAGTCACACCCGTTCTTCGAGTAGTTCAGAAGAATCTCAGTCACCGCCGACCAACTGTTGTCCGCGACGCGCAGGTTGATATCGACAAGAGGGCCACGAAAGACGGGGATGCGTCCAGCCGCTTCCGGTTGCACAACGAGGGATGCCGTCTTGGCCCCCTGCGTGGATCAACTGCTCGACCGTGTGTTCCAGCAGGGAGCGGCCCAGCACGTCGACAAACGCAAGATGCCCCTCGACAAACTGTGCTACATTTACGTCCACAGCGCTGGATTGAGAGGGGCTCTCGTTGGACCGGCTTTCTGCCTCAACAATGATTATGGCCCCGACTTCCACGTAACATCTGCCCTCGTCGTTTTTTTTAGATGACTACCGAACCTGCTGTTCCTTCGCAGCAAGAAGAGTCGAAGCAGCAAGAGCGAAATCAGAACAATTGCAGTTTGTCGTTGGCAGACTAGTGGTGGTACGCAAAGCGCTACGGCGGCGAGGGATGCGCCGCTTGGGGAACAGCAGGTCCCGCATTTTTAGCTTTGCTTTGTGAAGCTGCGATTTGGAATTTCCAATCGAGCATTGCAGAATTCGGGCGATTTCATGATGCTGATAGCCTTCAATTTCATGCAGAGCGAAAACCGTTCGGCACCCTTCGGGGAGAGATTCGATTGCGCGGAGCAAGGCGATGCGATCAATCGCTCCTGTGAGTTGAGGATCCTTCTTCCCTATATCGTGCGATAAAGATGGAGACTCAGCGGAAACCGGTTCATTCAGAGAAACAACCGCCCTGGACTTCTGCCTTCGAAGCTTCATCAGCACCGTATTCACCGCGATTCGGTACAGCCAAGTGGAAAATGCGGCTTCGCCACGAAAAGTTCCTATCGTGCGAAAGACCTGCAGGAAAGCTTCCTGGGTGAGATCTTCGGCCTCGGCCACATCTTTTGTCATGAGCAGGCAAACAGAATAAACTCGTTTCTTATGCAATTCGAAAAGACTGGCAAAAGCCTGCTCATCACCTCTCTGTGCTCGCTGAACCAGGTTGTGCTCCGCACTCTGATTCTTCGCATCCTTCTGAACTGGAATCAAGTTCGCAGCGGTTGAGGAAATTACGCAAGTCGCCATGGTAGTCTCCTTCGAATCCTCAGTTCTACGTCTCAGCCGTGCTCCTTAAAGCTTCGCAGAGCGCCCAGCCTGCCTAGAGGGTAAAAAATTCCTGGTGATTCCTCTATCGGGCTGTGGCTGTAATTGCTGGTGCGCCGTGCTGTACGTAAAGCAGAGAAAAACTTAGGTTTGGCTCGATTTTCTTCGACAGCGAGGGGTGTGATCGAGTGGTTGAAGGGCGCGGTGCAAGGAGTGAACTGTCGATTGCTGCAGCGAATGAGCTTTCAGCAAGGCTCGGCAAATCGCAGATTGAACTGAGCAAAAATGGTCAATACAAACGGAACCCGACCTCTACGCTGACCTGTACATTGACGGGCTGTCCGTCTTTACGTGCTGGGTCAAAGCGCCATTGTCTTACACTCTCGAGAGCCTTTTGGTCTAACCCATACCCGAGGCCGCGAACCACTCGAATGTCGCGCGGATGTCCCTCAGCATCGACGATCAACCACAGGATGCAGGTTCCCTGAACTTTCGCTCGCCTGGCTTCTTCCGTATATTCAGGATCGGGCATATCTACCGGCCGCGGGGCACTGATCCCGGCTCCAACCTTGTAGACGCCGCCGCCGATGCCTCCACCGCTGCCCGGGCCAACGCCAGGGCCGTGGCCGGCTCCAACTCCGCCGCCGGATCCAGCACCTATGCCGCCATCTGCTCCGGTGCCATTTGAGGGCGGCGCCGAAGGAAGCGCTATCGCCTCGGGATTGCCCAGATTCGGCATGTGATTTTCTGCGACCTGAACTTTCGGAGGAACAACCACCGTCGGTTCGGCGGTGAGCTTCGGCTTTTGGTTGCGCACGACGATCTGAGGCGGCGTGATTTGCTGTACGTCGAACTTCGGCAGTCGCGCTTTTGGCGCGGGGACAGGATCCTGATCCCCTCCTCCGCCGCCACCACTCACTTCTTTTGGCGAGGCCTTGATTTCATAGATATCCGGCGAGGGAGCAATGAGCGTTACGACTTCTCTGGGCTTTTCTTTCTGCACTGCGTGAGGAACGAACGAGGCAGCCACGATCAAGCCGATGAGCGCGGTATGAACCACCGCGGAGCCCTTCAATCCAGCGGACCGGTAATTGTTGTAATGTCCCCAAACTTCAATCGAAGCCATAGGGTTATGCGCTCTAGGTCTCATAGCCTGTTTCCGTGTCATGTTCCCAGGATCCCAAAGACGATTTCGCCATCTCAAACCGTAAATGCGAGAAGGTAAGGGTTAACTGCGACTTTCTTGCAACCTCCCTAACTCAGTCTCGCTACCGTTTTCGGCTCTTATAGATGCTGTCCGCCAATGTGCGGTTTACGCGGGCACTTCGAGCGGGGCCGACGGCTGATATTTCCGTTTGCGGCAGTGCAAGAATTTCGTAAATCCATTTATGCAACTACTAGGATCAACGGCGAATCGACGGGTCCGGCTGAGTTCATGGTGAGTTCTTCTTTCGCATTGGGATGGAATCCGAAGGGTAATGCACCCGTTAAGAGTGGTTCGTTGTTGAAATATTCGTCACTTTCAAATTCGAAATTCCGTCCTCTATTCGCTATCGGCGTCTTTCCGTGGCGAACCTACAGTCAACACCGTATTGCAAACCATGGCTCATCACCCTATTCTCAAATCCTCGACACAACGCCCCAAAAGCGGGTGCTGGTTTGCTGGGAACAATCAGTACCCGCTTCCCCATTTAAATTGCATTTCGGCGTGTCTAAGTGCGTGAACGGTCTTGGTGTTTTCTCACATCTGAAGGAGCGAAACGACGAATCAGGTTCCCGTCTGCGCGCATTCATTCACCAACGTCGTGTCTTGGCAAATTAGGGGGGAGGGAATGATGACTTCAACCACAGTGCCGGGATTTGAATTGGCCACGCGCAACTCTCCTCCGAATTCCTTCGCGCGTTGCTTCATCCCTCGGATGCCAACCCCGAGACTTTCCGGTTGAAGCGCTGCCACTTTATTGCCGATGCCTCGGCCATCATCGCGCACAGTAACGATGGTTTGCACGCCCCGCTGAGCTAGTGAAATCCAGACCCGGTTGGCGGCCGAATGCCGGAAAACATTCGTGAGCGCTTCCTGGACGATGCGAAAGATTGCAGTCTCCAAGTCCGGAGCCAGACGAGGAAAATCAGTCGGTTCGAAATCCAGGTTGGTGACAAGCCCGCTGCGCTCGGACAGTCCGTCTACATACCACTGAATTGCCGACAAGAGCCCAACTTCATCGAGCAGTGGAGGGTGCAACAGATGGGACATGGTGCGAACCTGCTGAATCGCCCGGTCGATGATGCTGATGGCCTCCGTACAAGCGCGCTTAATCACTTGTGTCGATTCCTGCGGGAGCGCACTGTCGAGCACGATTTTCGCCACAGCAAGTTCCTGCCCCAGGCCGTCATGCAGTTCGCGGGCGATGCGCCGGTGTTCCTGATCCTGCATGGTCATGAGTCGCACCGAAAGCTCGCGCAGTTCCGCGGTACGCTCATCCACCATCTTTTCCAGTTTGGTCGCGCTTTCACGAATTGACTGTTCTAACAGCTTGCTATCGTGAATGTCGGAACAGTTCCCGTACCAGCGGACGATTTCTCCCTTGTCGTCGCGAATGGGTACAGCGCGCGCCCGGAACCAGCGATACAGACTATCTCGAGAGCGTAATCGATATTCGGTTTCGTAATTCGCTCCGGATTCCACCGAGCGCGTCCATTCCAGGGTCGCTCTTTCTTTATCCTCCGGATGTACGTACTCCATCCAGCCCAAACCATTAGCCGAACCAGGCGTCGCGCCAGTGTACTCATAAAAGCGGTCACTGATGTAATCTCTGCTGCCGTTCACTTGTCGGCTAAAGATAATGTCGGGGGCGGTGTGAATAATGGCGTCGAGCTCCTGATTTTTATGCGCGAGCATCAGGTTGAGCTGCTCCAACACTTCGGCGCGCTTTTCCAATTCCTGGGTTCGCTCCTCGACGCGATGCTCCAATTCACGATTCAATGTCTCGAGTTGACTGGTTTTGCGATGCAGTTCGGCAAAGACTTTGACTTTGGCGCGCAAGATTTCCGGAATCACCGGCACTGAAATGTAATCGACCGCACCGCGTTCGTAACCTTTGAGACGGTCGAGATCCGTGAGATTCACCGCGGACATGAGAATGATTGCAGTCCTTTGAAACCGAGGATGCTGACGAATCATGCTCGCCAGCTCAAAACCGTCGATCTCGGGCATGTTCACGTCCATCAGTACAATGGCCACTTCGGTTCGTAGCAGCTTTTCCAGAGCTTCTTTGGCGGAAGTTGCTTTGATGAGGTTCTCGCCCAGTTCTTCCAGCATGACCTCGTAGCTGAGAAGCTTCGACGGCTGATCGTCAACCAGTAGGATGTTGACCTTCTCGTCCGCTGTCATTCGAGTCCTTTCTATGCTCGCCGAATGAACTCCTTGTTCGTCATCTGTGCAGCCACATCCGTAACGCAGACAGTAGCTGTTCAGTATTCACCGGCTTGGCAAGATATTCGGAGGCCCCTGCTTCCAGGCACTTCTCGCGATCGCCTTTCATGGCTTTCGCGGTCAAAGCAATAATCGGCAACCGCCGGAATTGAGCATTAGCCCGGATCGCCTGCATGGTTTCGTATCCGTCCATCTCCGGCATCATGACGTCCATCAGCACGATGGCGACGTCGGGAGTGGACTCAAGCATAGCAATCGCTTCACGCCCCGTGCTGGCAGTGAGCACGTTCATCCGGCGCCGTTCGAGCACGCTGCTGAGTGCGAAGATGTTGCGTACATCGTCGTCGACCACGAGCACTCTCTTGCCGGCCAGCGCCTCATCGGAACGGTGCAGCTGCTCGATCATCTTCTGCTTGGCGGGCGGAAGATCAGCCACCACCCGATGCAGGAACAAGGCTGTCTCATCGAGCAGACGCTCGGGCGATTCCACGCCTTTCAGAACGACGCTGCGAGCCAGCATATGCAAGCGTGCATCCTCATCGGGCGACAGTTCTTTTCCGGTAAAGACGACAATCGGCAGATCGCCCAACTCTGGCGTGTCACGGAACCGTTCCAGCACTTCGAAGCCTGACATGTCCGGCAATCGCAAATCGAGCACGACGCAGTCAAACGATTCCCTGGTGACGAGTTCGAGAGCTTCATTGCCGCTCGCGGCGGTGGCCACTTCGATGTCGTCATAACCGAGCAGTTCCCGGATGCTCATCTGCTCCGCCGGATTGTCCTCCACAACTAATAGCCGCTTTTTTCGCGGTAAGGCATACTCTTTGATTCTTCCCAGCGCTTGATCCAATCCCTCGGTCGTGGTCGGCTTGGTCACGAAGGCGAAAGCGCCGCGCGATAGCCCATGATGCCGATCCTCATCCAGAGTCAGCATCTGAACGGGAATATGCCGCGTGTCCGGATCCTGCTTGAGATGGTTCAGCACGGTCCAACCCAGCATGTCAGGAAGGAAGACATCGAGCGATACCGCAGTGGGATGGAACTCCTTCGCTAATGCCAGAGCTTCCGCCCCTCCGGTCGCAACCAGGACCTTGAATCCCTTGTCGCGCGCCAGATCGCGCAAGACGCGCGCATAGTGAGTGTCATCTTCCACAATGAGCAGCACCGCTTCGTTCGGTTGTAGATCTTCGCGGTCGTCAGGAACGTGTTCGATCACTCGCTCGGCCACGCTCACGACCGAACTCTGCATGGGCAAGGCGGATGCCACGGCCTTCAACTCCGGCGTGGCTGCGATGGATGGGCCCTTGTAAAGCAGTGGCAGATACAGTGTGAATGTGCTGCCCTGGCCGGGCGCGCTGCGCAGTTGGATCTCACCGCCGAGAAGACTCGCCAACTCACGGCTGATCGCGAGCCCTAATCCGGTCCCTCCGTATTTGCGGCTGGTACCGGCATCTGCCTGTTGGAAAGCCTCGAAGATGATGCGCTGCTTCTCGAAGGGTATACCAATGCCAGTATCGGCTACTTCAAATGCCACGACTGGAGCAGATTTCCCGAGGATTGGATGATCCTGACTCCAACCACTAGTAGCGAGCGACACCGATAAGCTAACCGTACCCTGCTCGGTGAACTTGAAGGCGTTGGAAAGCAGGTTCTTGAGAACCTGATGTAGACGCTTCGAGTCGGTGACCAGACTGCGGGGAAGGTGCGGATCGGTATGCACGTGGAAGGCAAGGTGCCGACTTTCGGCTTCATGCCGAAATGGCCGCTCGACCGTGTCGACCAGCCCGGTAAAGAAGACCTCTTCGGCTTCCACTGAAACCGTTCCCGATTCAATCTTAGACAGGTCGAGAATATCGGTGATCAGGTTCAGCAGGTCCGTTCCAGCTCCGTGAATTGTGCGGGCAAACTCCTCTTGCTTGGGCGTGAGGTTTCCGTCGGGATTGTCGCTGAGCTGCTGTCCAAGAACCAGTATGCTGTTGAGCGGAGTGCGCAATTCGTGCGACATGTTGGCCAGGAACTCTGATTTGTATTTGGAAGTAAGTGCCAATTCTTTAGCCTTCTCTTCCAAAGCACGCCGCGCCTGTTCGATTTCCTGGTTCTTGCGTTCGACTTCGACGTTCTGTTCTGCCAATTGCTGCGCCTTCTGCGCCAATTGTTCGTTGGTCTGCTGCAATTCTTTCTGCTGCATCTGCAGTTCGGTGGCGAGTTGCTGAGATTGTTTTAACAGCGCTTCAGTTTGCATCGTGGCTTCAATACTGTTGAACACGATGCCGATACTGGCGGTAAGCTGCTCGAGAAATGCAACATGTGAAGCTGTAAAAGCAGTGAGCGAGGCTAGCTCGATGACGGCTTTCACTCGATCTTCGAATAGCACGGGCAGAACCACTACATTCTTCGGCACAGCTTCGAACAGGCCGGATCGTATGGAGATCGTTCCGTGCGGCAAGTCGGTAATGAGCATGCGGTGCTTTTCCGCAGCGCACTGTCCAACTAACCCTTCTCCTATTTGCACGCGACGCAGTTTCCCATCATCGCCATCGCTGGCAAAAGCAGAAAGCAATACTAGTTCGGCTGAATTATCGCTTTCGATCTGATAAATCAATCCCTGTTGCACATTAATCAGCGGCGCCAATTCTGAAAGCAGCAATCGGCCCACCGTGGCCAGATCTCTTTGTCCCTGGAGCATTCCGGTAAAGCGGGCAAGATTCGTTTTCAACCAGTCTTGCTCCGTGTTGCGGTCGGTGGTCAACCGCAGGTTGTCAATCATCGTGTTGATGTTGTCTTTGAGCTGCGCGACCTCGCCGCGAGCTTCGACCTGAATCGAGCGAGTGAGGTCGCCCTTGGTCACGGCGGTTGCGACTTCAGCGATGGCGCGCACCTGGTTGGTCAGGTTATCGGCGAGCAGGTTCACGTTGCCCGTCAGATGCTTCCAGGTTCCCGCAGCGCCGGGGACGTTGGCTTGTCCACCGAGGCGGCCTTCGACGCCGACTTCGCGGGCGACGGTTGTGACCTGATCGGCGAAGGTGGCCAGCGTATCCGTCATGTTGTTGATGGTTTCGGCGAGCGCCGCGACTTCGCCCTTCGCATTCACCGTCAGTTTCTGAGTCAGCTCGCCATTAGCGACCGCGGTCACGACTTTCACAATGCCGCGCACTTGTTCGGTGAGGTTCGCAGCCATGACGTTGACGTTGTCGGTGAGGTCCTTCCAGGTTCCAGCCACTCCCGGGACTTGGGCTTGGCCCCCGAGTTTGCCCTCCGTGCCAACCTCGCGCGCCACGCGCGTCACCTCGGCGGCGAATGCATTGAGTTGGTCGACCATCGTATTGATGGTGTTTTTCAGTTCGAGAATTTCTCCTTTGACATCGACCGTGATTTTGCGCGACAAATCGCCGCGGGCCACGGCTGTCGTCACTTCCGCGATATTACGGACTTGTGCCGTCAGGTTCCCGGCCATGGCGTTCACGGAATCGGTAAGGTCCTTCCAGGTCCCGGCCACGCCAGAGACGTTGGCCTGTCCGCCAAGCCTGCCTTCGCTGCCTACTTCGCGGGCCACACGTGTGACCTCCGCAGCGAAGGACCGCAATTGCTCGACCATCGTATTCAACGTTTCCTTCAGCTGCAGAATCTCGCCGCGGACATCGACCGTGATCTTGCGCGACAGATCGCCGCTCGCGATCGCGGTGGCAACCTCGGCAATGTTTCGCACCTGCGCTGTCAGGTTTCCGGCCATGAAGTTTACGTTGTCGGTAAGGTCCTTCCATGTACCAGCAACTCCTGGAACGTTGGCCTGTCCGCCGAGCTTGCCTTCCGTCCCGACTTCGCGCGCCACGCGGGTTACTTCGCCGGCGAAGGCGTTGAGCTGGTCGACCATCGTATTGATCGTGTTCTTCAGTTCGAGAATTTCCCCTTTCACATCGACCGTGATTTTGCGAGACAGATCGCCGCGCGCCACCGCCGTCGTCACTTCGGCAATATTGCGGACCTGTGCGGTCAGGTTTCCGGCCATGGAGTTGACCGAGTCCGTGAGGTCTTTCCACGTTCCGGCGACACCCGGAACCTGCGCCTGTCCGCCAAGTTTTCCCTCCGATCCGACTTCGCGGGCTACACGCGTCACTTCAGCGGCAAACGCATTCAGCTGGTCAACCATCGTATTGATGGTTTCTTTCAGTAACAGAATTTCTCCGCTGACGTTGACCGTAATCTTTTTCGACAAGTCACCGCTGGCGATCGCTGTGGAAACTTCAGCAATGTTTCGCACTTGACCGGTCAGGTTGCTGGCCATCGAGTTGACGGAATCCGTCAGGTCTTTCCACGTTCCGGCCACTCCGGGCACGACTGCTTGCCCGCCGAGTTTGCCATCGGTCCCGACTTCGCGTGCCACGCGCGTCACTTCCGAAGCGAATGAGCGAAGCTGGTCGACCATCGTATTAATGGTGTCCTTCAATTCAAGAATTTCGCCTTTCACATCCACCGTGATTTTGCGTGAGAGGTCGCCGCGAGCCACGGCGGTTGCGACTTCGGCGATATTCCGCACCTGCCCGGTGAGGTTCGAAGCCATGAAGTTAACGTTGTCGGTAAGGTCTTTCCACGTGCCGCCAACGCCGGGCACGAGCGCCTGTCCACCGAGTTTGCCCTCGGTACCGACTTCGCGGGCCACGCGCGTCACTTCGCCAGCGAAAGCGTTGAGCTGATCGACCATCGTGTTGATGGTGTCTTTCAGTTCGAGAATTTCCCCTTTCACATCGACCGTGATTTTTCGCGACAAGTCGCCACGAGCGACTGCGGTTGTAACTTCGGCGATATTGCGTACTTGCGCCGTCAAGTTGCCGGCCATGGAGTTGACCGAGTCGGTCAGATCCTTCCAGGTTCCGGCGACACCTGGTACATTGGCTTGTCCGCCAAGACGCCCCTCCGAACCGACCTCGCGTGCCACTCGTGTTACCTCTCCGGCGAAGCGGTTGAGTTGATCGACCATCGTATTCAGCGTTTCCTTGAGCTGCAGAATCTCGCCACGGACATCGACCGTGATCTTTCGGGAAAGGTCGCCGCTGGCAATCGCGGTTGCGACCTCGGCGATATTTCGCACCTGGCCAGTCAGGTTCGAGGCCATGAAATTGACGTTGTCGGTAAGGTCTTTCCACGTTCCGCCAACACCGGGCACGCGAGCTTGTCCACCGAGTTTGCCCTCAGTCCCGACTTCGCGCGCCACACGCGTCACTTCGCTGGCGAAGGCGTTGAGTTGATCGACCATGGTATTGATCGTGTCTTTAAGTTCGAGAATCTCGCCTTTAACGTCCACTGTAATTTTCCGCGACAAATCACCGCGGGCGACGGCCGTTGTCACTTCAGCGATGTTGCGAACTTGCGCGGTCAAGTTGCCGGCCATGGCGTTTACCGAGTCGGTAAGATCCTTCCACGTTCCGGCCACGCCGGGGACAATGGCCTGACCACCCAGCTTGCCTTCGGTACCAACCTCGCGCGCCACGCGCGTCACTTCGGAGGCGAACGATCGCAACTGGTCGACCATCGTATTGATGGCTTCTTTGAGCTGGAGAATTTCGCCCCGCACGTCGACCGTAATCTTTCGGGAAAGATCGCCGCTCGCCACGGCTGTGGCCACTTCCGCAATGTTCCGCACTTGCCCGGTCAGGTTGCTGGCCATCGAGTTCACGGAATCCGTCAAATCCTTCCAGGTTCCGGCCACGCCGGGCACCAGCGCCTGTCCTCCGAGTTTGCCGTCCGTTCCCACTTCGCGGGCCACGCGGGTCACCTCGGCGGTGAAGACACCAAGCTGTTGGATCATTGTGTTCACGAGCTTCGCGGAACGTAGGAATTCGCCCTCCAAGGGACGCCCGTCAACCTCCAATCGGACGGTCTGAGTGAGATTACCCTGGGCAACAGCAGCGATCGCATGCGTCACCTCGGCGGTGGGACGGAGCAGATCCTCGACCAGAGTGTTGACCGAAGTCTCCATCTCTCCCCAAGCGCCTCGAGATTGATGAAAGCGGGCGCGTTCGCGGGTTCTTCCTTCTTTGCCAACCGTCTGCCCAATACGTTTCAACTCGCGAGCCATCTGCTGATTCGCAGCTACGATTTCGTTGAAAGCATCCGCAATTTTGCCGTGCACCCCCGTCCAGGCCCCGGGCAGCCGCACCGAGAAATCGCCGTCACGGACGGCGTAAAGACCGTCCACAATCATGGCAAGGTCCGGCGCTGATTCGGACGAGGTCCCGCTATTTCCGTTCCCTTTTGCGACTGCCTCATCCGTCCCTTTCCGGCCCATGGTCAATGTGTTTTGCTCGCTCTTTTTCAATGTCTTTTCCTCTGCCGGCAGGTAAGGTCCGACTCTGTGCCTGCAGTCGGGTTCACAGTTTTGTATTTCTCTGAAGGCAATCGAAACATGGCTTGTGACGCGCTGCTTAAGACCACACGTCGGCGCACGCGTGCGGTCCATCGGGAATTGATACCACGGTTGGAGCAGCCTTCCTCTACGGTGTTTACCGTAGAGCGCTACTCATGGGTCGCAGTACGGGCGGGCAGCTAGGGGGGAATTAGCTTAGGCAGCTCCCACGGGAACGGCATTGTCTTTCAATAGCCCGGCCTCTTCGGCCCCGGTGTCGCGCAGCAACTCCAACGCCCAGCTTTTCTCTGCAGTTTCAGGGCAGGACAGATACAGCAGCACGCCATCGCGCAACTGGTTTCCCACGCGCTTGGCTTTGTCTTCAGGGAAACCCAAAGCCACAAGGCTTCCGCATTCGCCAGATCGAGTCGAGGAACCTTCTCCGACGAGGGTGCGGAAGAAATCCCGAGAGCGGATGAAAAAGCCGAAGCTGGGGATCAATACTGCTCCCAGTTCCGAAATCCAGCGGATCACCCCTGCAGCTTGTTCGTTCGCTCCTCCCGAAACAGTGCCGGAACTGGCTTCGCGCATGATTGCCGCGATGGGATGCGCTGCTGGCACCATCATGCACATACTTTCCTTATGAAATCCTCTTCTAGAGAGCGTCTGTGTGACTTGCGGGAGAGCGGTAGTTCGAGGATACACTCCATACGCGGCGAATGTGCTCGCTGCCATTTTGAAATCTCCGCTGGGTGGCGTAATCGATAGCTGGGAAACGACCAGACCTCGTCCGTAAACTGCCAATAATGCAACGTACAGAATTATGATTGCGGCGCAACTAGGGTGAATCCAGTAGCCGAGGGCATTTGTTCCCCTATCGGCTGGGGCCGCCACGTCGGAAACAATTCGGTCAGGCAGTCGATTTCTCACTATACGAGCCCATACGGATGCCGGTCAGGCCCTAAGTGCCTTTGCGCTAACCCCAAAACGCTGCTTTACATCTCACTTGGAAGAGACTTTTGTGTGCAACGATGGTTCGACGAAGGAGATGTCACGATGTTGAAACCGGCAACCTGGATTTTAGCAACAATATTCCTCTGTGGACTCTGTACGGCGCAGAGCACCCAATCCTCGCAAAGAGATCAGACGGCACAGGCTCAAGCTTCCGCACCCGCCCAGCCGGCCACTCTCCGCATGGCACCGGGCAGCATAATTCCCGTGCAACTTACTAAGACTGTCGACGCCAAGAAGGTGAAGCCCGGCGAGGAAGTTACAGCCAAGGTGACCGAGGATCTCAAGGCGAGTAGCGGCTTAGTGCTTATGCCAAAAGACACAGAGATTGTTGGGCATGTGACGGAAGCCCAGGCGCGCAACAAGCAGGAAAAACAATCAGAGGTTGGCATCTTGTTTGATCATGCACTGACAAAAACTGGACAAGTGACATATCCTATGTCGATCCAAGCCGTCATTTCGCCCCAGGTGTTTCAGACTCCCAGCACCAGCAATGGGGGCGGCGAATCGGCGCCCTCGCCATCCACGTCTGGTCAGTCGCCGACGGGTGGCGGACGAAATGGAATGGGAGGCGGTGGACAGGTTGGTCCACCGCAGAATGAGACCCCGAGCGAAACCTCGTCGGGCGCACCGGCGCAGTCCACTCCGCGCCCGAACATTACGGGAAACACGAAAGGAGTCGTGGGGTTCCCGCATTTGGAGCTTTCCACCGCGACGAATCCTAATGACGGATCTTTAATTACTTCGGAAAAAAATAATGTGAAGCTGGAAAATGGAACTTTGCTGTTGCTACGGGTCAATCAGTAAAGAATAGGAACCTAGGAATTCAAAGACGACGTTTCGAGGAGGATGCAGATGAGAAAGTCATTCCGTCCTGCGTTGTTGATGCTCCTGGCTGTTATCGCCCTCAGTTTTTCCGGGAAAGCTTCCGCCCAAGTCGGTATTACCGTATCGTTCGGACCTCCAGCGTTGCCCGTATACGAGCAACCGGTCTGCCCGGGCGATGGATATATCTGGAATCCGGGTTACTGGGCTTGGGATCCAGATTACGATGATTATTACTGGGTGCCAGGGACGTGGGTTTTGGCGCCAGAACCCGGCTTCCTCTGGACTCCACCGTGGTGGGGCTGGGAGAACGGCGCTTTCCTTTTCCATGATGGATTCTGGGGGCCAGTGGTCGGATTCTACGGAGGAATCAACTACGGCTTCGGCTACTTCGGCACCGGCTTCGTCGGCGGACGCTGGCAAGACGGACACTTCTTTTATAACCGCACGATTATGAACGTGAATGTCACCGTCATCCATAACGTCTACGAGGAAAGAGTAAACAACGTGACGGTGAACCACGTGAGTTTCAACGGGGGGCCTGGCGGCATCAATGCGCGCCCGACTGCGCAGGAAGAGGCGGCTGCTCAGGGGCGGCATGTGGGACCGGTGGTTGCCCAGCAGGAACTTGTCCGCACGGCTCGCTCTAATCCCCAACTTCGCGCGGGCCAGAATCAAGGACGTCCACCGATCGCA
>JASHPL010000192.1 GCA_030038125.1 Candidatus Sulfotelmatobacter sp. | reverse complement strand
TGGTTCGTCGGCGTGGCCGTGCTCGGCGTCGATCGATTCTACGATCTCGCGCAAGTCCCGCTCGTAATCCTCTTGTCCGGCCAGGCGCAGCACCTCCCGTGCCTCATCCAGCCGTTGTTTCTTGACCAGCCAGCGTGGGCTGCGCGGAATAGAGAAGAGCATTGCCAGAAATAATGCCGCCGGGGCGGCCGCTATGCCCAACTTCCAGCGCCACTCGCTATCGATTCCCAGGTGAAACGTGCCGACGATGTAGTTGGAAAAATACGCCAGCAGAATTCCGGCAACGACATTAAATTGGAAGACGCCGACCAGCCGTCCGCGCCACGCCGCAGGCGCAATTTCGGCAATGTACATCGGGCCGAGAACCGACGAACCGCCGATCCCGAGGCCTCCAACAAAACGGAAAAAGACCAGCGCATCCCAGTTCCACGCGAACGCGCAGCCGAGTGCCGAGATGATATAAAGCACCGCCATAACGCGCAGGCTGTCGCGGCGTCCGTATTTATCGCCCGGGATGCCCGCCAGCATTGCGCCAATGATGGTGCCAATCAGCGCCGCCGAAACCGTCACACCCAGCAATTCTGCGCTGAGGCTGTAGACCACCCTGAGCGCGCTGGTCGTTCCCGAGATCACAGCCGTGTCAAATCCAAAAAGCAAGCCGCCGAGTGCAGCCACGACCGTGCTCCGAATCAGATATGCGTTCAGTTTCATGAGGGATGCCCTTGCGACAGACCGCAATGATCGCACATCGATACACAGGTGGCCAGCGCCTCGGAGATTCATGCAGGGACACCCGGGCGGCTGTCCGGCCGAGCGAAGCTCCGCAGCCGCCCTGGGTTGAGAAATTGCCGCCGAGACGAGCGTGACCACAATCACGGCTCGCCGCGCGGACAATCACTGTCGCTTCCAGACCCGTCCTTTAGCCTGAAGTGGGAGGTTTCCCCGGCGGTACCTTTCTTCCTGTAAGTTGCAGAAACATAAGTAAAACGGGCGAATATAGCGTCCCCATGCCCCATCGCCTCGGTCCCAAACTGATCCTCTCGCTCACCGTCCTGATCGTTGCCATAAGCGTGGTCAGCGGATATCTGAATCTCCGTACCCAGAAAAAACAGCTGCTCGACACCATGATCATGGGCGCAGACCAGCTCTCGCGTAGCATTACCAGCGCGACTTGGCACGCCATGCTCGACGACGACCGCAAAGCCGCCTACGAGATCATGCGCGTCATCGCCGACAAACAGGGCGTCGATCGCATTCGGATGTTCAACCGCGAGGGAAGGCTGGTGTTTTCGACCGATTCCCGCGAGCATCCCAGCATGATCAGCATGTCCAACGAAGTCTGCGCGCAATGCCACAGCAAGGGACCGATGCCCAAGCGCCCAACTGAAGACGCGCGCGTTCGTTACGCCACTTCGCCCGACGGCGTCAAGACGATCAACATGGTCGCGCCAATTTATAACGAGCCCTCGTGCAGCAATGCCAGTTGCCACGCGCATCAGGCCTCAACCAAAGTTCTCGGCGTCGTCGATGTCGCCTTGCGCCTCGATCCTGTGCAGAAGCAGACGCAAACCATCACATTCGAGACCCTGCTTTGGACATTGTTTGAAGTCGGCATCGGCGCGGCATTCGTCATCTTGTTCACGCGCCAATTCGTCGCCGCTCCCATTCAGGAGCTGATCCAGGGAACCAAAGCCGTCAGCGCCATGGAACTCGACCGCAACATCGAAATCACGCGCCGCAGCCAGGAGCTCGACGAGCTGGTGGATTCTTTCAATCGCATGCGCGAGCGGCTGAAATTCGCGGTCGACGAACTCAACGAGATGCAGCAGACGCTCGAAAGCAAGGTGGACGAGCGCACCCAGCAACTGCAAACCGCGCAGCGCAAGCTGATTCAGGCCGATCGTCTCGCCTCTCTGGGCCAGCTCGCCGCCAGCGTGGCCCACGAGATCAATAATCCGGTATCGGGAGTGCTCAATCTTTCCATGCTGCTGGAGCGCCTGATGGCCAGCGGCGCGTATCCGCCGGGGCGCGAAGCGGAATTCCGCAAATACCTTGGACTGATCTCCTCCGAAACGTCGCGGGTGGGCCGCATTGTTTCCGACTTGCTGGCGTTTTCCCGCCGGTCCAAGCCGCAGCACGCGCCGGCTGATCTCAACAAATTGATTTACACCACCCTTGGCCTTGCCGATCACAAATTGAAACTCATGAGCGCAGCCTCTGTCCTGAATCTGCAGGAGAATCTGCCCCAGATCGAGTGCGACGCCTCGCAGATTCAGCAGGTCATTCTGAATCTGGTGATGAATGCTGCGGAAGCCATGAAGTCGCGCGGCGGCGGCACGGTTACCATTCGTACGCGTTTAGCCAATGCGGATGAGGTAGAACTCTCGGTTCAGGATACCGGCGAAGGAATCGCTCCGGGAAATCTCTCCAAAATCTTCGATCCGTTTTTTACCACCAAAGCGGACGCCAAGGGCGTGGGCCTGGGGCTGGCGGTTGTATACGGCATCGTGAAGGCGCACGACGGCGACGTGGAAGTGACCAGCAAACGCAATG
Source organism: Candidatus Sulfotelmatobacter sp. (assembly GCA_030038125.1). Classification (GTDB taxonomy): domain Bacteria; phylum Acidobacteriota; class Terriglobia; order Terriglobales; family Acidobacteriaceae; genus Sulfotelmatobacter. The sequence continues at coordinate 11,951 of JASHPL010000192.1, read as the reverse complement.
AAGGCACGACATTCAAAGTGACCTTGCCCTTGAAGTCCCGCAACAACCTCGCCGCTGCCGCCGAAGTGCAGGTGCATGCGGTGTGAACGCTCTTTATCTCGTCGCGATCGGTAGCGTGCCGGCGCAAGCCATGGAGTGGATCGAAAACGCCGCCGCGGAGTGGTATCCGTTGCCGATCCGGCGGTTGCCGCCGCTCTTGATTCCGGAAGCCGCTTATGACGCGAGACGAAAACAGTATCAGTCGGTGGAATTCATGAAGGCTTTGGCCCAAGCCGCCCCGCGCGACGCCTGCCGAATTCTCGGCGTCACCGATGTGGACCTCGCCATCCCCATGCTGAGTTTCCTATTCGGCCAGGCGCAGGTCGATGGACGGATCGCGGTGATCTCGCTCTGCCGCCTGCATCAGGAGTTCTATGGCCTTCCTGCCGACGAGCAGGTCTTGCGCGAACGAACGATTAAAGAAGTGCTGCATGAACTCGGTCATACCTTCGGACTGGTTCATTGCAATCAGCCTGCGTGTCCCATGAGTCTCGCGACCCATATCGGGTTGGTGGATTCGAAGCAAAAAGAATATTGCGAGCGCTGCGGAATGCAGCTCGTAGAACGGTTCTCTGCGCTGGAGGCAGAAGTATGAAGAAGAATTGGCCAATTCTTGTCGTCGACGATGAAGATGTGATGTGCGAATCCATGGCCGCTTGGCTGCGCGAGGACGGATATCGTGTCGACACTGCGCCCGACGGGCAGAAGGCGGTGGAACTGGCGAAAGCCTCGGATTACGCCGTCTGCTTCGTCGATCTCAAAATGCCCGCCGGCATGGATGGCATTGAGACCATGATGGAAATCCGCCGCATTCGCCCGGATGCGTCGGTTATCATCATCACCGCCTACGCCACCGTCGATACCGCCATTCAGGCCATGAAGGAAGGCGCGCAGGAATACATCGTGAAGCCCTGCAATCCGCAGGAAATCTCCATGCTGGTTTCCCGCATCTTGAAACTCAAAAAGTTGCAGAACGAAAATGCCATTCTGCGCAAGAAGTTGACGCGGCAGTATCGCCAGCATGACATCATCACCAAGAATCCGCGAATGCAGGAAATTCTCGCCCTTACGCAAGAGATCTCCAGCCTGCGCAGCACGGTGTTGATTCACGGCGAGAGCGGAACCGGCAAGGAATTGGTCGCTCGCGCCGTTCACTTTTCCGGCAATCGCGCCGAGAAGCCGTTCATTGCCGTGAGCTGCGCTGCATTGACCGAAACGCTCCTGGAAAGCGAGTTATTCGGTTACGAAAAAGGCGCATTCACCGGCGCCGTCGCGCAAGCCAGGGGAAAATTCGAAATAGCTCACGGCGGCACCATCTTTCTCGACGAAATCGGCGACATTTCTCCCAAATTGCAGGCCGATTTGTTGCGCGTCCTGCAGGAGCGCCGTTTCTATCGTGTGGGCGGAAATCGGGAAATCGAAGTGGACGTGCGTGTTATCGCCGCCACCAATAAAAATCTGGCCGAAGCCGTCCAGCAGGGCCAGTTTCGCGAAGATCTCTATTATCGCCTGAACGTGATTGAGATTAACCTTCCCCCACTGCGCGAACGCCGCGAAGACATCCCTCTGCTGGCCGAGCACTTTGCGCAGAGGATCTCTTCCGAACTCAACCGGGATATCGCCGGAATTTCAGCGGGAGCATTGAAGCTGCTGATCGCCTACGACTGGCCGGGAAATGTGCGCGAACTGGAAAACGTGATCGAGCGAGCTATCGTCACCTGCCGTAACGGAATGCTCGAGGAGCAGGATTTTTCCTGGCTGCAACATCGAGGCATGCCAGCCCAGGATTGGGAGGTTCCCGACGTTCCTTTGGGTGAGTTGGAGCGCCGTGCCATTGTCGCCGCGCTCGAACGCAAACACGGTAATGTGAAGGAAGCGTCGGCAGCGCTGGGAATTGACCGCTCTACCCTCTACGACAAACTAAAGCGCTACGAAATCTCCCACTGAGGGCTCCTCGAATCAGTCCTCCTGACTGTCATCTCGAGCGAAGCCAAGAATGCGAGCTTCACGAGAAGTCAGCAGCAAATACAATCGTCCCTGTGCCTGTACAGATAATTATGCAGCTACGTCTTTGTACATGAGATGTTCCTGCAGGAACATTATGTAAAATTCACACCTCGATCCTGCAAGTCATTGGAAAGAATAGGCCTTTAGTGAGTGCGCGATCATGCTTCCAGGAACGTATCGGCTAGCACCGTATCCCAGTCAGCCTGCGGCATCGCACCCATCAGATCAGGTTGCAGCATGCCTCCGTCGGCCAAGGTAGGTGCTGCGCCAGGCGCGCGCAGTTGCAGCTGCAAGCGCTCGATTTCGTGCGAGAGCCAACGGTTGACTTCTGGCCCGCGCAGAAGATGCCGTAACGCTTTTGGATCGCGCAGATCCAAACGGGGACGCAATTTCACATACCACCCTTGCTTCGGTCCGCCCACTGCAACGACGGTGCCTTCAAGCGGCGCTCGTACAGAAATTTCTTTCCTATTCCTCTTGATGCGCCAGGCGGTCTGATTGAGATCGAGTTCGTCGCCGATCTCGGGCAGAGTGTATGAGTCCGGACTGCCCAGCAGATGGTCGGCGAATTCATCGAGGCCGATGGTTACCGTCCCGTCTTCTTCCGGATGCACCCATGTGTGTCCGCGATGATAGAGGCGATCGTCGGAATAATTTAACCCGAGATCATGCGCGACTCCTCTTGCCGGCAGCACGGCAAACTCGGAGTACTTTTCGCAGTGACGGCAATCGAAAGCATTGTCGCAGGTTCGAGAGATCAACCGGCCAGCCAGTTCATGGCGGCAACGCCGATCGGCCACAGGCAAGTCGTCGAAATCCGCATGCCAGCACAGATCGATCGCGTGATGGGAATGGAAGTCGTGAGCGGTGCGCAGTAAGGCTGAAATCGTGGTCGCGACAATGGTCAGCAGCACGGCAAAGAACAGACTGAGAAATATGATGTGGCCGGCGGTCCAGTGAAATCCATCAACCCCTGGAAACATGCTCGCTCTCTCCTTTCGTCTGAGAAAACAGCGGCAGATAACGATAGGACAGCGAATATACGATCACGCCATACGCGATGACTCCGCCAAAGCTGGCCACTTCCTGCCAGCTCGGCGTGTACGTCAGGAAGTCATCGAAGGGCAACGTGGGCAAAGCCAAGGTCTGCACGGTGAGAACAAATCGGTTGATCAGCACTCCGATGCAGGCCAGAGTTGCCGCACCGAGCAGCCATCCGCGGTGGGCCGCGCTCTTTCGATAGAGCAGCAGAAATGCGGGAAGCAAACCAAACAAAACGATCTCAGCAAACAGAACCGGCGTGCCAAAGGGCTTGTGGATGTAATACGTCCACGGCGCGAAGCCTTCCGCCGGGGAAGTGAAATTCAGCCAGATCAGCGTGTCGATCGATTTGGCGGCGACATAGATCGCAAGCAGCAGGCCAGAAATAAATCCCAGGCGGCGAAATACGTCCTGTGGGACGAGTTCCTTTCCTGTCACCTTCTCGACCGAAGCGGTCACCAGCATCAGGAAACTCGGTCCGGTCGCGATTGCCGACAAAATAAATAAGAAAAATGTAGAAGGCCAGATGAAAAATCCGTGGCGAAACGCGAACGGACGACCGCGCAGCACACCATACAGTCCGCCGAGCGAGCCCTGATGAAAGAAGGAAAGGAACGTTCCGATGCCGGCGAGCACGGGTACGAGCTTGTGCAATTGATGTTCAAAGACCAGGAACGATGGCAGCCTTCGCAATTGCCGGTTGCGCAGCAGGATCGGGATGTACTCCAGGCAGAGCACGAGCAGATAACACGAGATGCAGAACGTGACTTCCGTCAGCATGGAGTGCGTGTTCGGATGCCAGAATGTGAACCACGCCCGCAGCGGTTGGCCCACATCGATCATGAGAATCGCGACTGCGCCGCTGTAGCAGATGAAACCCATAACCACGGCCGTGTTCAGAATTGGCTGCAGCTCGGCGCGTTTCAGGATGTAGACCAGAAATCCGGTGAAGAATGCGCCGGCGCCGAGAGCGATGATCCCAAGATCGAGAAAGATCCAGAGGCCAAAGGCGAAGCGATTATCCATGTTCGTCTGATTCAGCCCGTGATACAGGCAGACAAAGGCGGCGTAGACTCCGAGGGCGAGCAGCGCGAGCCACGGAGCCAGCCAGGTCAGAAATCGCGAGAACGAGCTGCGATCCGCTCCGCGCGCGATCCATCGGCTGTCAGTGAGAACGGCGCTAGACATGTTTCGCCTCCATGCTCGGCCCGGAGTTGGGCTCGGACAACGCTCGCACCCACGGTTCCTTCGACTTGTAGTAAACCTTGGGTTGCGTGTCGAGGTGCTCGAGCAGACGAAACGCATCCGGAGAGTGCGATTGTTGCGAGACGGGATCCCGTGGATCGGCCAGGTTGCCAAAGTGGATCGCTGCTGTGGGACACGCTTCTACACACGCCGGAATGTAGTCAGCGGGATCGATCTCGCGCTTGCCGGCTGCGGCGGCTTTCTCTTTCGCGGCATGCAGACGCGCGTGGCAGAGATTGCACTTTTCGACCACGCCACGCATGCGGACCGCAACTCCGGGGTTCAAACTTTTTTCCATTCCCTTCGGCCAGGCCGGGTCCCACCAATTGAAATAGCGTGCGTGATAGGGGCATGCGGTCATGCAATAGCGGCAGCCTAGGCAGCGTTGCGGCATTTGCATCACGATGCCGGTAGCCTTGTCGACTTCGACGGCTTGTTGCGGGCATACGTGAACACATGGAGTTTCGTGCTCGCAGTGCATGCACAGGATGGGGATAAAAGCCTCGCGGCGCTCGCTGCCTTCGCCACCATTCGAAATTTTTCGCACCAGCATCGGTGTGAGCCCCGTGCGCGCGCTCGCCTGCGGAAGCGACGGGACGTTATTTTCCGCGGCGCAAGCCAGCATGCACGCGCCGCATCCGGTGCAGCGGTCGAGATCGATGACCATGCCGTAGCGGGCGCTCATGCTGTCCTCCGATCCGGCGCTTCGCGCAGGCTGGATTCGCGATAAAGCTTGGTCGCCAGCGGAGGCAAGACGGCCGCTGCCCATGCAGCCGACCAGTTCCGAGGAGATTCGGCGGGGCTGGTGCTTGGCCATTCTTTCAACTCGCAGAGCAGGCTTGCGGATTTTGGCGCATCGGCGACCCAGAGCGCTGCTTTCGACAATTCTGCTTCGAACTTCTGAGCGGAATCGAGTTCCGCGACCGGCATGATTTCCTGGCCGTAGACGGTTCCTGCTCGCTCGCGAAAAAGATCGGCGCAGCGCTGATGGATGATCGTCTCCGGATTCGTGAAACTGGAATCGATGGCGGAAAGAAACTGTGCGGCGCTGTGAATTTCAAACATGGGCTTGGTCAGTTGCGGCGCGACTCCATAGGTTTCGACCGCTGACGTCGGGGCGGAGTTCACGTCGGTAAACTCTTCCAGAAATCCTGGCGCAGGCAAAAGCCAGTCGGCCCGGTTTGATCCGCCATCCCATGCCGCAAAGCGGAAGATTTCGGCATCGGTTGGCGGCGCATAATCCCAAGGCACGGAGGCGTCGATCAAGACCGCGCGTGCATTAGGAATGGCAGCGTTGGCTAATTCATATTTTTCGGTTGGCTTCGAGCGGCGCACGATTCCGCCGGGCGAACCAACGGAACCGAGAATGAAGTTCAATGCGGCAATCTCCGGACGTTCGTCTCCGGCGATGGCAAGAACTGGCGGCTTGGCGACCATCGTTCGCGCCAGATCGCGAATCGCGCTCTCGCTGAGATTTGTTTGCAGCGCAGCGTCGGAAACCGTGAGAGCGGACAGTGGACCACGAGCGGAGACGAGATGTTCTTCAACCAGCACACGCGCCAATCCTGCGGCCAATGCATTTTTTGAACCCGGACGAATCGCAACCCATCTCCAGGCGCGAGTCGCCGTGCGAGAGAGCGAATCTTCGATCTGAATCAGCCGCAACTGCGGCTCGCTCATGCCGGCTGCACGCTCCGACCACAAACGGGTGAAGCGGCCCGGGATTCCCCAGCCATCAAGCAGCGGAGCGCCAAAGCTGACGATTGTTTGGGCGCGCTCCAGATCGTAGCCAAGCGCGGAGGCCGGAATAACGGGCGATACCATGGCTTCGTATGGCAGTAGGGCGCGAGTCTCCAGGCTGAGTGCGACGCGATAGCTGCCTTTCTGCTCTTCCGCAAAACTTGCCAAAACCGACGATGCCGCGCTGCCCGGGCGTCCATCGACAATCACGATTGGCCCTTCGCCGCAAGCTTTGGCGAATGCTGCCCGCGCTTCGCTCCAGGAGGAACTGACTCTCTTATGGCGAACCGCGCGCAATCGCTGAGGATGCCAATTAAGCTGATGAACTCCAAAAGCGAGTGGGCACAGAGCCCCGCGCGTGACCGGGTTACCGCTTACGCCAGCGACGCCAACCGGACAACCCCCAGCCATTTTTACTTTCATGGCGCAGCCCTGCGGGCAAAGCGTGCAGAACGATTGCTTGACCTCAATCGGACCGTGCGGGGGCTGCGGAATCCACGGCCAATTCTGTGTCCATATGGAAACATCGTCGAGCAGCTTCCAGGGAACAGGGGAGAAGACCATCCCGGCCGCGGCTCCGGCGCCCCATACGAACAAATCTCGTCGTGTAACTTTCATTGCCCTACCTTCATTGATGACAGCCAAGGCATCCAACTTCGATGCCGCGACGGCGATGACAATCTTCGCAGTCGCTCATTTTCATGCCGTCGCCGGCAGCGCGGTCGAGGCGCGACATGGAGTGTCCCCAAATGTCGCGGCTGTAGCCGCTTATGCGATTTACCTCATAGACGCGCACCTGATCGGAATCGCCGTAGCTGCCATGACAATCTGCGCAGGCCAGACCGGCGCGGCGAACGTGGATGGCATGCGAGAACCAGACATTGGCCGGCTGACGCGAGTACACGAGCCAGGGCGTTTCCTGCCCGGACTTGATGTAGTGATCGACCAGCGTGGCCTCGGTGGCGGTGGTTCCGATGTGATCGGAGTGGCAACCGGCGCAGGTGTCATTCGCGGGAAGACCGGCGAATTCGCCGTCATCACGAAAGGCATGACACTGCGCGCAATCGGTGATGCCGGATTTTTCGGCATGGGTTTTGTGAAGAAACTCGACCGGCTGCGGGCGTTTGCTGTATAAGGCTCGGGGAAATGCGACCCAACCGGCTAAAAGCGCGACGGCGAGTCCGAATCCGAAAACCAGCGAGTTCCGCGACATAATCACGCCTCCGCGGCCCAGTCACGCTTGGAGAAGAAGTGCTGCAGCAGGCAAACCAGGTTTTGTCTCGGCAGCAGTTGCGCGACGCCGCTCACCGGCGAGCCGCCATCGCAGGCCACGACCTGGCTTTGGTGAATTTCGTTGGCCAGGCGCTCGCGTTCTTCGGCCTGCCAGGCTTCGGCCTGCGCTCCGGAAACCAGCCCCGACCGAGTCCGCCCCGGCAATTCCCATCCTTCGAAGAGCCAGCCGCCTCCATAGGGATCGGCCGCCAAGCGTGCCGGATCGCTGCGCACGCGCGTGTTTATCTTCTGAATCATCACCGGATTGGGGAAGCTGATCGGCCATTCGACGCCGTGAATGGTCAGCGCCAATGCCGGACAATGCGTTCCGCGCGTGGTCACGAAGGTGAGGCCATCAATGCTCCCAGCTACGTCGGTGAGAAAGCTGTCAACGCCGATGTGGCACAAGCCCGAGTCTTCCACGTCCAACCAGAAATGATTGGGAGCGTAAAAAAGATTCGCGGCTGGAGTGGAAGCGTGCGGGTGCGCCAGCATCAAGTAGGAGTCGCAATAGCGATAGCTGTTGCTCACGCAGCTCGATACTTGCGAATCGCTAAAGGGAACCAGCTTGGTGATGGAAGATACGCCGCAATATTGCACGCGAATTTCTTCCAGATGCGAGCACCGGCTCTGCTGCGCCTCATTCTCGGCCACCAATTCGCACTGGACGTACTCGGGCGACGCGCAGCGGCCTCCGCCAGCTACTCCGGGCCCGTCGAGGATGAGCTTGCGAACCGGCGCAGCATGGCAATAGCGAGCGCGACCCTCTTTGAGGAATGGGCAGGCCATACGCTACTCCTTGTGTGCTTTGTCGTCGGATGATTTGGCGTCGAGCTTTTCGCCGCCGTCGGCCATGGTCCAACCGAAGTCGGGAAGCGAGAGGCTATGGGCGTTGTCACGCAGCAGCGTGTCCCAATCGCCTTTTACTTCCTCGATGGTGTGGACGCGATGCGCCTTCTTCACGATCAAGTCCCAACCCACAGCGCCGGTTACGAGGATCAGGGCGAGAACCGTGACCAGCGCTAAGGCGTAATTGGTCATCATGAGCCAGAAAGTCCAATCTTCGCCAGACATGGTGCGTAGCCTCCTTGCCACGGGATAACAAGTTCCGTTTCTGGAGAAAGCAATCCCACAGCCATATCGAGTTTTCAATGACATAGCGTAAATTTTGGCGCCAAGTGTGTGGGGATCGCCGACGGCAAAGTTGGGATTTCCTACAATCGGAGTGTTCGGATTATCGGAGGGGGCAGGTTTCTCGACTCCGCAGAATTGGCGGAAGGCGGCGATTCTGTTGGCTCGAAATGACAGAAGCTCGGTTCTGTCACTGAATGTTACGCCTCGCTGCGCGGCGGGGTAAACGAATGCGCCAGCCCTTTACATGCGGCGCTGTCCGCTCTTCCCAAGCTCAGCGAGTTCGCGGCGCACGCGCTGGAAGCGACCAACCAGGGTCGTGAGATAGGTTCCGTGAATCAGCCAGGTGGCGATGTAGGCGGCCGCGAGAAATTTGATGGCGTTCATGAAGCGTTCCGTTTCAGCGGCAGGCTGGCGCGAGCGCCCGTACTCGCCGCTTCTCCCAGCGATTCCATGGCGTACTCGTCTTCAACCTGGCGGCGGAGAAGTTCGAGGCGAAAGCGCGCCCAGCAGACCAGAAAAGCGAAGCAGAGAAAGGACACCCAATTGATCAGCAGGATATGCAACATGCGGGGATCGATCGATCCGCCGCCTCCGATGACCGGCTGAGGATGCTGCGTGCGGAAGAACCAGATGGAGAAGTAAACCAGCGGAACGTCGAGCGCGCCGAATACCGCCAGCGCCGCGGCCAGCATCTGCGTCTGAGCACTGTTTGAGAAACGGCGCAGGACAAGGTAGCTGACATATATCAGCCAGAGAACCAGAGTGGAGGTGAGGCGAATATCGCCCGTCGCCCACCAGATCCCCCAGACCGGCCGGGCCCAGATCGGCCCGGTGACCAGCACGACCGTGCAGAATACGACACCGACTTCGGCTGCGGTCACGGCCAGCATATCGAGCCGCTGACCGGGAAACCATTTCCCGATCAGGAAATAGAAGACGGGCAGCATCAAAACCGTGGTGGCGAGGGCGCTCGGACGCATCCCGGTGGATTTCAACTGTTCCTGCACCGCGGGCAGAAATGCTGCGATGACGCCAATGATAGCGATGGCGATGACAATCCATTTTGCGACGGCTTGCCGCGAGGGCTTGGCGCTGGCCAGAAACTGGACCGAGGCGACGAAGTTGATAAAAAACAGCAGGAACGCCGTCCAGGCCGACGGCACGTGATAGTAAAAGATGCGCTGCACGTCGCCCATGGTGCGCTCGGTCGGCGCCACCACCAGCGCCTGATATCCCGCGTAGGCCAGCAGGCATGCGGTAATAACGGAAAGGATGATAAATCCGCGTTTCATGACGACATCGCTACTCAGCGTGCAGGATGGTCTCGAAAAGCCCCAGACAAGCAGTAGTAAACACCACATCATAAGTAAGAAGCAACACGATGTAAAAATGCGCGGGGTTGTCGCCGGTCAGCACCGCCGTGGTTCCGGCGACCATGCCGAGCACGGCAGGGATGGAGATGGGAAAGAGCAGGAGCGGGAGCATCAGTTCGCGATTGCGCGTGCGCAGCGACATGGCAGCGAAAAATGTGCCGTTCACCACCAATGCCCAGGTTCCGAGCAGAGCGAGTGGAATCAACTGCCACGCCGGACCGAGAACGTGCAGGTTGTAGAAAATGACGAACAGCGGAGTCATCAATGCTTCAAGCACGATGACGAAGATGAAATTGCCCAGAACTTTGGCCAGAAACAACGCATTCGCTGGAGCAGGAGAAACGCGGTAGGCATCGAGCACCTGATTACGCAATTCGCGGGCCCAGGTCTGATTTAGTGCCACCACAGCCGCGAAAAGAAACGCAACCCAGACTAATCCACCGACAATGAGGCGGGATTCTTCGGCCAGAGGATCGAAGGAAAAGCTGAAGATCACAACCACCAACAAAGAGAAAAAAAGCATGGAGTTGAGCGCGTCTTTGGACCGCCACTCCAGGCGAATATCTTTCTTCAGCGTCGCGAAGGTCACCGACAAGAGCGAGGAGGATGCTTCGTTCATAGCACCTCCGCCTGCTGTGTATTCACCGCAGTACTGAGGCGTGGCCCATGGACGCTGTCGGTGCGGTCGACGATTTGGCCGGCTTGCATCCAAATAAATTCGTCGGCCACGCCTTCGAGAAGCAGCGCCTGGTGAGTGACGGCAAAGATGGTCTTGCCAGCGTCACGCATGCTTCTGAGCAGGGTTACCATTTCGCGGGCGGAGTGCACGTCGACATTCGAAAATGGCTCGTCGAGCAGCAGGATTTTCGGGTCGTGCAGAATCGCGCGAGCCAGCGACATGCGCTGCCGCATACCCTGCGAATATTGGCCCACGGGACGCGCCAGCTCAGGGTCGAGTCCGACCGACCGAATGACCCCTTCAGAACGTTTATCGCCGGCGATGCCATACAATCCCGCGAAGTAGCGCAGATTTTCCATGCCGCTCATTTCGTCATAGAGCAGCGAGGGATGCGCCATATAGCCGATCTCGCGGCAGGCGGCTTGCGGACTTTTGCCGAAAATCAGAATCTCGCCGCGTGTGGGATGCGCCAATCCTGCCAGCGCTCGTAGCAGCGTCGTCTTTCCCGCCCCGTTGTCGCCAAGGATGGCATGAAACCGTCCTGCAGCGAACTCCGCGGTCACCCCGCGCAATGCGGCGAAGCGCCCGAATTGCTTCACCAGATCACGGACGATGATGTTGGTTGTGGCCGGCTCAGACACGGAATTTGTGGGTTTCGACGGCACCCCGATGCTGAGATGAGTGTACTGGAGTGGATGGTTCCATGCACACGGCAGCATGCTTGTCTGACCAGCATGGTGTTGGAATGACAACAGCTCTCATTCGCTGTGCCAGGGACGAGGGCGGATGAATGCGTCCACCCCTGCAAGAGCTAGGTCATGCTCTTTTCAGCAGTGGGCTGGGCCGTCTTATCCGGCGTTCCCGGTTGCTGTTGCGGGGCGTATTTCGAGGCGCATTTGGCCTGCAGTTGCTTGGCGTGGAAAACGCCGTCGCGTCCAAAACTGCCGTCGGCGAGGGCTTGCGAATCATCTTTGAAGGTATCGGGAGGAGCTTCGGTCCCCGTGTAGTCGACTTTGAGGTTCTGATCCTGCTCGACCAGCACGAATTCGACATGGGTTCCAGTGCGCTTAATGGAGCCGGGCAGCACGTTGCCGGCAACGCGAAGCCGCTTCGAATAGGCGCTGTCGCCCATGGTATGCAGCTCTTTGATGGTAACGTAATAGCTCTTGCTGTCCTGCACGCCGGTGTAGGCAAGATATCCGAGAAGCAGAAAGATGACGGCAGTTGCACCGCCGAATTTCAAATATGTCTTAGCCTGGCTGGACATACAAACCCCCACAGACCCAAACTCAAATTTACGCGTGGCGGAGAGAAGAATGCAAGGTTCGGGAAGCGTAGTGGCTCAAGCAGAAGCTCTCGTTGGGATGTCATCCCGAACACCCGCGCTTTCTCCCGCGGGGGGAGAGCCTGCCCTGAGCGAA